>NZ_JBHNYO010000016.1:0-145567 GCF_054960675.1 Rhodococcus sp. PSi06 | reverse complement strand
GGGGGGGGGCGGGGGGGGGGGGGGGCCCCCCCCCCCCCCCCCCCCCCCCCCCGACACTGCCGCCGTCGCCGGGGAATTCATGACATCGGTACGCCTACCGCAGTATTGCCGAACGCAGCGCGTATCGATCTTTCCGGTCGACGGGGAGGCCACTCCACGCGTCGTGGACTGGTTCATCGCATTCGAAAGTGATTGGCAGACATGGGATGCGACGAGAATCTCGCTCGCCGGCCAGCTGGCGTCGATCGTCGCGGTCGAACGCGGTCGCGTCGACGAACGCGTAACCGGATCGGGAATCCTGGCTCAGGAATTCGTGCGGTCCATAGTAGGCGGCGCGACGCCTGCCGACATCCTCGCGCAGATGCACGTCATCGGATTGGATACCGAAACACGCTATGCGGCCGTCGTTGCCGCCACCTCCGGTGAGACGTTGCGGCTCGGTGAGCTGCGGCCACTGTTGCGCGAGGTACTGGACCCGGTCGAGATCACGCTGGGAGTCGTCGAGAACGAGGCCATCGCCTTGGTGGAAGCGCGCACCGACAAGACGGACGCCATCCGGCGCGCCGTCCAGTCGGTGATCCCGGGACTGGTCGGCAGTGGCACCACCATCGGGGTCAGTGCTCCCACCGCGGCCGCCGACATCAGAAGTGCAATCGAGGAGGCGCGCTACGCCCGTCGGCTCGCCGAGGGACGGGGTGCGGACTGCAGCGTCGTCGGGCACGATGAACTGGCAACGCTGACAATACTTCTGGCCAATGTTCCCGACGACGTTCGGCGAATGTTCACCTCGCGACTCCTCGATCCCCTGACCGAGTACGACGATCAGCACAACAGCGATCTCATCTCGACACTGTCGGTGTACCTCGACACCAACGGTGCGTGGACGCGATGCGCCGAGCAATTGCACATGCACGTCAATTCCGTGCGGTACCGGATCCAGCGCATCGAGGAACTCACCGGCCGTGACCTGTCGCGACTGGAGGACAGAATCGAGTTCTACTTGGCACTTCGGCTGAGGTGACTAGTGTAAAGCCCATGGCTCTCATCGCAACACTGGATTTCACGTTCAAGCCCGAATCACTGTCCGACGCCCGTGCATTGCTGAGCACGGTGCTCGCCGATACCCGCGCGTTCGACGGTTGCCTCGACGTTCAGGTGTGGGTGGACGAGGAAAACGAGGCGCACATCGTCGCCTACGAGACCTGGGAGTCGGCCGAGGCCGATGCGAAGTACCGCGAATTCCGCGCCGGGCCGGGCAAGATCACCGAGATGCCGCCGCTGCTGGCCGCCGCGCCTGTGCTGACGAAATTCACGGTCGACTCGTCGATCTGAGGCACTGCGGTCAGCGCAACGTCACTCGATGATGTTCGCCAACGGACGTGGGCGACCGGTGAGGAAGCCCTGCACCATATCGGCTCGGAGTTCGACGGCGACCTGCAGTTCCGCCTCCGTCTCGACGCCTTCCATGATGACGGTGGAGCCGATCTCGTGGGCGAATCCGATCACCGATGCGGCAGCGGCCCGGCGGACCGTGTCGGTGTCGATTCCGTGTACCAACGCGTAATCGACCTTGAGAGTGTCGGGCCGGAGTTCGACCACCTGGCGAAGCCCGGCGAAACCTGCACCGACATCGTCGACGGAGATCGAGATGCCCGCTGTGCGTAGGGAATCGATGGTTCGAGCGACGGCGCGGTAGTCGTCGACCCGCTCGTGTTCGGTGATCTCGATGTGAAACGCACGGTCTTTCTGGAACGGCCGTAGCTTCGCAGCCAGGTCGGTGGACCGGATGGTGTCGGCAGATGCGTTGAGGGAGATGAAGATTCCGCGCGGTAGAGACTGGGCGGCGACGAGGGCACGGTCGATGGCGGCGACTTCGAGGAGCGGCCCGATTCCGGCATTGGTGGCGTCGCGGAACCACATCGTCGGCGAGCCGTGGCCGAACGGGAAGCGCGAGAGCGCTTCGTAGCCGACGACGGCGGTGGTGAGGGTGTCGCAGATGGGTTGGAACACCACGTCCGGCCCGTCGTCGGCGATCAGGCCTTCGATGCGGGCCCGAATGTCAGCTCGTGTTCCCGTACTGCTGCCGCGTGCGCTGCCGTCGTCCTCGGACAGCCGAGCCTTGTTGCGGTACATCTCGATATCGGCCAGTGCGATCAGCTTGCGCACCACTGCCGGGGCGACGGGTTCGCTGCCGAGAGATTCGACAGCAGATCCGAGGCTGGTGGTGAACGGTGGCCCGGAGAACGTCTCGTCGAGACCGGCCCTGATCTTGTCGACGGTCGCCTCGATGTCGCCGGGAGAACCGACGTGTACCACCACGAATTCGTCACCGCTCAGACGCGAGACCACCGATGTCCGCGGGACCGCAGCCGTGAGTCGCGCTGCGATCTCGATCAGCACGGCGTCACCGGTCGGGTGCCCGAACCGGTCGTTGATCTCCTTGAATCGGTCGATGTCGAGAACAGTGACGCCGATGGTTCGATCGCCTGCATCGCCGGCGTACGCGATGCCGACGTCCTCGATCGCTTCGAGCAACCCACGTCGGTTGAACAGGCCCGTCAACGAGTCGGTGACTGCGCCCGAGGCCCGAGAGCGCAGATAGCGAATGTAGGCCCGCATCATCAGCGGGGTGAGGTACAGCGTGACGACGGTGACGGCGGTCGCGGCCACCAGCCACGGATTGGTTCCCTGATCCACCGCGAGGACGGCGAGGGTGAGGACCGTCGCGCACGAGACGGCGAGGTGAGCCCACATCACTCGATACGAGCTGGCGATGACGGTGAAGACCGCCACGATGGTGAACATCATGCAACCGGTCAGCGGAACTAGGCGGTTGGTACTGCTGAACAGAGTGGCCACGACGCCGAGATCGGCGTACACAACGAAGGCGTTGGCCACGCGCGGCGACGGCCACGGTCGAACGAACCACGCAATCGCCACCGGGATCGTCGTCAACGAACCGATCAGGACGAACACGCCCAAGCCGTCGTAGTGGATGCCGGTGGCAGACATCAGGACCCCGGACACACCGAAAAGCAGCGTCACGACGCCGATGAAGTAACGTACCCACCGCTCGCGTGCAGTGTTCGCGAAGTAGGTGTAATCGTCCTCTGCGCTGTCGAGAGGGGTGCCGATTCCAGGTCTGTACCGCGTGCGGCCTTCGGCCTCCACCGTAATCCCTGCTCTGGAAATGGGCGTACCTCTCATGGGCATATCCCCGGCTGGAATCGAACGCTACCAGGGCCGACCACGAAGAGCCCGGAATTGCAGATACCCGCTTTCTCGAACCCGACCGGACTACGTTCTCACCGGTCAGGCCATGTCTCGAGCGGATCAGACCATGTCTTTCTGGGTCAGCCAACGCAGCGTCGGCCAACCGAGGAACACCGGCAACCAGCAGGTGAGTACGCGGTAGAGCAACACCGACGGCACGGCGATCGAGGCAGGCAGACCGAAGGCGGCCAGACCACCGATCAGGGCGGCCTCCACCGCGCCCACGCCGCCGGGTGTCGGCGCAGCCGAAGCCAGGGTGCCGCCGATCATCGTCACGACGGTCACGGTCACGAACGTCGTACCACCGCCGAAGGCCTCGATACTCGCCCACAACGCCAGGGCTGCGCCCAACGTGGTTGCGGCGCAACCGAGAATGATGATGGAGAAGCGCTTGGGGTCACGCGCGAGCTCGCCCAGTTCGGTGAGGACTTCCTTGATCTGCGGCCGGACGGCGACGCGCAGCCACCTGCGCAGCTTGGGTACGAACATGAAGGTTCCGACGACGCCGAACGCGGCACCCGCAATCAGATACAGCACCGTGTTTCCGGGCACCATGTTCGACAGTCCCGAGGAGGTACCGGCGACGACACTGAAGAAGATCAACAGGCTCACATGCGTGATCACCTGGACCGACTGTTGAAGTGCCACAGCCGCAGTCGCGCGAACGGCACCCAATCCACCCTTCTGCAGAAATCGAACACTCAGTGCCAGTCCGCCCACGCCCGCGGGTGTCGTCGTCGCCGCGAAGGTGTTGGCAACCTGCATGACCGTCAGATTCCAGAAGCTGACCTTGCCGAAGGCGCACGCCCACAACGCCGCTCCGGCACCGATGTACGTCAGAGCGGACACCGCGAGCCCGAGCAGAACCCACCACCAGTCCACCGAACCGAGTTCGGTGACGAACGTGGGCACCGCACTGATGAACGGGTACGCGACGTACACCAATCCGATCAACAGTACGAGCGAAATTATCTGGTTTCGGCTGAAGCGAGTGACCTGCTCCGCCTCGATCTTGGCGGTACCGGTCTGTTCGAGAACCTCGAGCCGCACGGCCTTCATCGTCTTGCCTGCATCACGAACCGATTGGCGAATCCGAGGTGGAATGGCGGACTTGGTGAGCCGGCCCGATGCCGCAACCACGACATCGAAACCGAGGACATCGATGGCGGTGGCCACCGCACGGCGAGATCCGAAAAGGTCTGCAGTGGTGAGCAACAACTGCGCCACATCGGATTGCATCTGAGCGTCGGACGCACCCAGTTCGGCATGTCCGTAGCCGCAGAACAGAGCCCTGCCGTCCTGGATTCTCAGTTCGCCGCGTCGAAGGTCTCCGTGCGAGATCTGATTCTCGTGCAGGATATCGATGGCCTTCCACACCGCGCTGAGGGCGTCGTCGTCGTGTTCGGCCTCGATCGGCTCACCGAGGGGCAGGTCGTGTGCGTACAACGTCCATCCCCGATCGAGAGCGGCGACCGCAAGGGGATGACTGCCTGCCGCTCCCAGCCGCTCGATGGCCAGGCCCATCAGTGCTCGATGCTCGACCGCGCGGCGCATGGACGCGTGGAGCGGCGCAGTTTCACTGCCCCGCAGAGTGATCCATCGCCAGAACTGTCGCACCGCGCCGCCACTGCGCTGATTCTGACCGTACAACTCGACCACCACGTCGGCGTCGGATGTGTGCACGTTCAACACCAACGGGCCGGTGCCGGCCGGCCGGACGACGGTGAACTTCTGAATGCTGACACCGCGATCGCGGAACAAGCGCACCGCCGCGTCGAGCGGAACCTCGAGAGCCGGTGTGCCGACCAACAGAACGATGACGGCTCCGACGAGCCAGCCGACGGCCAGCCCGAGTATCGAGCGAGCCGGGACGACGGTGGAGACGACCAGGTGCATGGGCACGAACGCCAGCAAGAGCGTCCACCATGCCCGACGCCACCGCGCGGGAAGGCCGGGACCGGACACCGTCAGTGCCGCGGCCAGCATGGCGATCCAGCGAGAGTCGTCGAGGAACTGCGAGAGGAAGGTGTCGAGTCGCTCGGGAACTTCCAGGTCCCAGTTCGGTGTGGAGATTCCGGTGCCGGTGATCGACAGCGCCAACGCGGCCAGTAGTGCCGCTGCCGCATACCCGGCGAGAAGCTTCCATTTGCGGCCGGCGATCAGGCCGATCAGTACTCCGAAGGGGAGCGCGAGAATGGCGACGCCGTACACGATGTAGACGGCATTGGACTGGTCGGGGCTGAGCACACCGACGATGTTCGACACCGATTGCTCGAGCGCATCCCATTGATTTCGGGTGATCAGCGAACCGGCGATGACCACGCCGAGGAGCACCGCAGCCGACACGACTCGAATGATGTCACTGGTTCTTCGCACCAGCGGTTGAAGCAGGTTTCCCGTTACGGGAATGTCCCGCCCATCCACACGCATGGGGCCAACCTACCGTGCGGTACGCCTGCGGAGTTCGTTGCGGACGGCGGGCCACTCGGATTCGACGATCGAGAACACGACGGTGTCGCGCAGCGAACCGTCGGGCATGCGTTGATGATTGCGCAGAACGCCGTCCTGCTTGGCACCGAGCCTCGCGATCGCCGTGCGCGACTGCAGGTTCATCCAGTGCGTGCGAAATTCGACGGCGATGCATCCCAGGTCCTCGAAGGCATGCGTCAGCAGCAGTAATTTGCTCGCGGCGTTGGTCCCGGTTCCGTGCGCGGAGCGGGCATTCCAGGTGTACCCGATTTCGACTCGACGGTTGGTCGAGTCGACGTTGCAGAAGGTCGTCGCACCGATGATCTGGCCGGTGTCGTTGCGGCGCAACGTGAATGGAAGCATCGTTCCGGCGTCGGCCAATCCGAGTCGGCGATCGATCTCGGCTGCCATGTCCTCGGGTTTCGGCACGCTGGTGTACCAGAGGTTCCACAACTCACCGTCGCGGGCGGCATCGCTCAGTCCTTCGAGGTGGTCGTGGCTCAGCGGCTCGAGAGTCACGAGATCGTCAGCGAGGGTCACCGGTTGCAGAAAGGGCATTCGCCGACGATACGTCGGAACGTGCCGTCCGGGAAAGCGCAATGATCGCGGCTGCAGTGACGGCGACAGCCGCGGCGGTGAGGGTGATCACCTCGGAGAACGCGTGCGTATAGGCGTCGGCGAATCCGGGTTGTCCGGATGCAGCGGCGTCGGCGTCGGTTCGATCGGTGAGTTCGCTGCGGATGAGGAAAGCCAACAGCCAGGCGTAGCCCGCGACCGCGACGGCCTCGCTGCCGATGCGGAACAGGTTGAGTACGCCGGCGGCGGTGCCGCTGCTGTGCGCTGGAACCGCGGCGAGAGCTTCGCCGTCGACGAGGCCGATGGGGAGACCGAATCCAAGCCCCACCGCGATCATGGGGACGACTATGGCGGCAAGCGGGACGCCGGGTTGTAATGCCAGCATGCCGAGGTTGCCGAGTACGAGGCACACCAGGCTCGTGAGAATGACGCGAGTGGGTGTGACGGCCTCGAACGTCGTGCTCAGTCTCGCGACGGTCAACGGGGCGAGCAGCACCGGGATGGTCATCGCCAGCATGAACAGTCCGGCTCGGCCGGGAGTGAGCGACGCGACGGCGCTCAGGGCGGCCGGTAGATAGGTGAGCAGGGTGACGAAGCCGATGGCTCCGGCGACCGGTACCAGGCACAATGCGAGGAATCGACGGTTGCGTAAGAGGCCGAAATCGAGCAGGCGGTGCGAGGTGGATTCGCTGCGCAGGTCCGGCAGGGCCAGTGTGCCGACGGCCGCGATCAACAGGACTGACGCTTGAGTGGCGAATACCCCGCGCCAATCCAGTACGGCGACGAGCAGCCCGGAGATCGTCGGCCCCAGTGCTAAGCCGAGCCCGTTCACGGTGCCGAACAGGGCGAAAGCCGTGGCTCGTTCGGTTCCGTGAAAGTGCAGCGACAGAATCGACGTCGAGCCGACCAACACCGCAGCCGCACCGACACCTGCGACCACCCGTGCCACGTCGAGGACGGCCAGGGAGGGCGCGAGTGCGCTGGCGAGGCTCGCTGCGGCGGTGAGCAGTACGCCGATGCGGAACGACGTGCGGTGGCCGATGCGGTCCGACACGCCGCCCCAGACGACGGTGAAGAGAGCGAACGCGACGTTGAAACCGTTGACGACCCACTGCAACGGCGTCGGATCCGCGCCCAGATCGGAGGCGATGACCGGGAGTGCGATGGCGGTGCCGGAGATCGACATCGGCACGACGAACTGCGCTGCAAGTACGACCGGTAGAACTGCCCTCATGAATCCCCCTGGGTCTAGGTACGATACTTTTCGTACTAGAGCAGGTTTTAAGGTACGGCGCAAGTCGTACCTAGACACGGGAGGAGCGCATGGCAGACGAAAACGGGCATCCCGAGCCCGACGAAATGCAGCTCGGTGCAGTGATGTCGGCACTGGCGGATCCGTTGCGTCGCAAGGTGGTCACCGAACTCGTCGGCGATGACGACGGTGCCGAGCGGACGTGTATGTCGTTCGAGCTCGGTGTCACCAAATCGACTCTCACGCATCATTTTCGAGTACTGCGTGAGGCAGGACTGGTTTTCCAGGTGGACCGCGGTAACAGTCGCAAGGTCACATTGCGTCGCCGGGAGCTCGAGGATCGGTTTCCCGGCCTGCTCGATCTGATTGCCAACGAAATCCGCTAGCCCGGCGTGGGAGTCGGCCGTACGGTGAGGCGCATGCACATCGCAATGATCGGTACGACGGCTCCCAGTCACATCTATCCGTCGTTGGCGCTCGTTGCGGAGCTGGTGCGACGCGGGCATCGCGTCACCTATGCCGTCGGAGATTCTCTGCGGCACGTGGTCGAACCTGCAGGCGTAGAGGTGGTCTCGTTCGAGTCGATGCTGCCCGACGGAGAGGCCTCGTGGCCCGATGATCCGGCGTCTGCGATGCACGTGTTCCTCGACGAGGCGATGCAATCGTTTCCGATGCTGACTGCGTTCTACGACGACGACCAGCCGGACCTGTTCCTGTACGACATCGGCGGTCTGACCGCGCCGGTTCTCGGGGTGCGTTACGGGGTGCCTGCCGTGCAACTCTCGCCGACGTACGTGGCCTGGAATGGGTACGCCGAGGATCTCGGGGATGGTGTGACCGCAATTCGAGAGTCGCCGACCGGTGTCGCGTACCGCGACACCTACGCGAACTGGTTGCGAGAGAACGATATCGACGCCGATCCGTGGGACTGGATCACCTACCCGGAGCGCTGCCTGTCGCTGATCCCCCGGGTGATGCAACCGCATGCCGATCGGGTGGCCGATTCGGTGCAGTTCGTCGGACCGTGCCTCGATCCGGTGCGCCTGAGTGACCGCAGCTGGACGGCACCAGAGGCACCTGTCCTGTACATCTCTCTCGGTACCGGATACAACGAGCGACCGGAGTTCTATCGACTGTGCATCGAGGCGTTCGGGAACACGGACTGGCATGTGGTGATCTCCATCGGCCGACGTGTCGATCCGGCTGCGCTCGGTGAGCTTCCTGCGAATATCGAAGTACACGAACATGTTCCGCAGCTTGCTGTGCTGGACGCCGCCGCTGTGTTCATCACCCACGCCGGCATGGGTGGTTGTACCGAGGCGCTGTGGTTCGGCGTCCCGACCGTCGCCGTTCCCCAGGCGGTCGATCAGTTCGGTAACGCCGCGATGCTCGCCGAACTCGGAGTGGGCGTGCACCTGGACTTCGAGAAGATCACTGCAGCGATGCTGGTCGAGGCTGTCGCCGAAGCTCGCGAATTCGGTTCACGTGCCGCAGAACTCGCTGCTGACGTGCAAGCGCACGGCGGCGTCGAACAGGCGGCTCATGCGGTCGAGGCATTCGGCCGCTGAGTTACGTCGCGAGTGCGCGTAGCTCCTCGAAGGTCGAGGCGTAGGTGTCGCGGACCTGATCCCAGGATGCCGTCATGTCCACGCTCTGCGGATCGGGAGTCGGTAGCGCGTAACCGTACTGGGAGCGAGGCACCGGATTGCCGGGCAGCACGAGCACCTGGGTGAACGCCGCGGAATCGGGATTGAAAGTCAGGGTATGGGATGCGACGTTGCGGCCCCAATCCTCCGAAGGCCATGACAGAAAGATCACGTGTTGCGGGTTGGCCGCGACGTCGGTGTACGAGACGTAGCTTCCGTAGTGATCCTCGCCCGGAGACATGATCTTGTACGCGCCGTTGTCGGTGTAGATCAACAGTGCCTCGGCAAACGGCTTCTGATCGAACAATGCCGTGTATCTCAGCGCCTGCACGAACACGGGCCGACCCAACGGAATCGAGATGGGCTCCTGCTGTGTGGTCATGAGGTTCGAAGGTACCGACGTGAAGAATCCGGTGCAGTCAGCCGCGCTGAGCGCGGTTGGTTGCACCCGATTCAATGGGGGAACCGCTTCGACGCCGAGTGCGTCCAAGTCGACATGCTCGAACTCTGGTTGGCACAACACGACGGCGTCGTCACCCGTGCTCGAGCCGGTGCCTGCGGACTCAGTGACGATGCGGTGGACCGACTGGTGCGCGCCGGCAAGTGGAAGGCGATTCACCGTGGGGTGTTCTTCGTTGCGGACCGCCCGTTCACTGCCGAAGCACGAATTCGATGCGCAGTGTGGGGCGCGGGCGACCGAGCAGTCCTCAGCGGAGCTGCCGCAGCCTTCTGGCACGGCGTGATCTCCGATGTTCCCGCGATCACCGAGGTCACCGTTCCGCGTTCGGGGCGAAGTCGGGCCGCCGGGTGCCGGCTTCGCAGGCGAGACGTGCACAGCACCGACGTCGTGGTTCGCCGCGGAGTTCGGGTCACGTCGCTCGAACTGACCGTACTCGAAGCGTCGATCGGCAAGGCACACATCATGGATCGAGCCTTGCAGCGGCACACGAATCTGGACGGCCTGCGGCGGGCGCACAACCGTAACGCTGGACGGACCGGGGCTCCGAAGGCGAAGCAGCTGTTGACCGCCGCCGAAGGTGGTGCCCGCTCGGAGGGCGAGCGACTGCTGGTGCGCGAGCTACGCCTTCGCAAGATCACCGGGTGGGCTGTCAACCATCGATGGAATGGCTACGAACTGGACATTGCGTTCATCGCCGAGATGGTGGCAATCGAAATCGACGGTTGGGCCTTCCATTCCGATCACGATGCGTTCCAAAGTGATCGGACCAGGCAGAATGCGATCTCGCGCGACTGGACGGTACTTCGCTACACCTGGGCCGACCTGACCGAACGGATGGACCGAGTGATCGCCGAGATACTTGCCGTCATCGCACGAATCCGGTGCAGCCAGCCGCGCTGAGAGCGGTCAGCTGCACCCGATTCAGTCTTCGAGGACGCTGACGCTCACGCCGTAGGGCAGGAAACGTACTCGTCGACGCGGATCGGTGTTGTCCTTGTGGGCACGGAGGGCGTCGAGTTCGGTGGCGTAGAGCTGGTCTATCTGCGGCGATCCGGCGTCGTCGACGCTGTAGATCGCCCAAACCCCGTCGCCCTTCTGACCGGTGGTTTCGGGCTCCGGCGGAGCCTTGGGTGCGCCGACGCCTGACGCGAACAGCGAGCCGACCACCTCGCGCAGTCCCTCGGTTGCCTCACGCGCGAACTTGTCGAAGTCGTCGGATCCGAATCCGAAGGGTCCTTGGTTGGCCATGGCAGTACCTCCTGAAGGTGATACTTCAGTATGCGCGTTTTCTCCGACCCACCGCCGAGCGTCCGCACGCTGATCTTGCCGGGCAGCACCGACCCGGCTTTGGTGTTCCTGCATGGGCTCGGCTCGGCGGGTGTTCCGGCATTCGGTGCCATCGCCGTCGACGCCACATTCGAGGGCCGCGAGCGGCTACTGCCCGATCTGCTGGGCTTCGGATTCAGCGACCGTCCGTACGACATCGGCTACTCGCTCGATGACCACGCCGCCGCCCTCGCGGACCTGCTCGACGCGCGGAATCTGACCTCGGTCGACCTCGTCGGCCACAGCCTGGGTGGATCGATCGCCACGGTGCTCGCCTACCGTCGGCCGGATCTGGTGGGCCGACTGATCGTGCTCGAACCCAACCTGTTGCCGTGGGACGGCACCGCCAGTGTCGAGATTGCCAGACAATCCGAAGCAGAGTTCGTCGACACCGGTTATGCCGAGCTCATCGCCGAGGCCGACCCGGACTGGGCATCGACTCTGCGGGTCGCGGACCCGATCGCGCTGCATCGCACCGCCGTCGGGCTCTGCGTGGGATCGGAACCGACAGTCGAGGCCATGCTGGAGTCGATAACCGTTCCGCGTCTGTTCGTCTATGGAGAGCGCACCGGCGCGCCGAGTCAGCAGGCCGGGTTGGCTTCCTCAGGGGTGGGTTTCACCCGCATCGACAATGCCGGCCACGTCATGATGGCCGATAATCCCCATGACACAGTGAAGGCATTGAAAGCCGGTCTACTGCTGTAGCCGGGCCCCGATGGTGTTGTGCAGAGCCCGCAGCGAGTTCTGACCGAGTGAGACCGTCTGCGATTCGATGTAGCGCAACAGGTGCGAATCGTTGAGCACCTTCTCGCTCGACTGGATCAGGACGGTGCCGGCACCGGTGAAATCGAACTGACGCTCCTCGCCGCTGTTGGCACCGAGAAAGCCGCGCGCTGCGCCGAGGAAGTTCTGCATCCAGTCTGCATCGAAGTGATGCGACGGGGACGGGCAATCTGCCCATCCCACAAGCGCTTCCGGGTCGATACGCAGCGGCGGCTCCGCGAACATGACGGTGCCGTTGGAGGAGGCCAGGAACTTTCCGGTACCGAGCAGCGTCAGAAATCCCGGCACGATGGACTGCTTGAGGTCCAGAGTCGGCTCGAACGCAAGCAGATTCGCGGCTCGGATCGTCAGGTTGCCGTCGTCGAGGTCGTAGCTGTTGATGTTGAACCCGCGGTCGCCGAGGATCAGCTTGCCCTGACCCTGCGCCAGTACCCAGTCGTTGGAGTACAGCGGTGACGAGAACCGCGCGGCGACGATGGCAGGCATCGAGGTCTGCCCGAGCGGCTCGAAGCGAATGTTGCCGTAGTACGCGATCATCGCGCCCTTCGAGGTGAACCACGGCTGGCCTGCGAGTTCGACGCAGAACGCATAGTCGTTGCCGGGCACGTTGTCGTTGACCGGCAGGGTGTACGGGGTGTGAATGTCCAAACTCATTGCCGCTCCCTAGAACTTCTGCTCGGACGCCTGGACCCACACGGTGCCCATACCGGTCATCTTCAACTGGATCGCCTCGCCGCTGCCCTTGCCGACGGCGTCGCGCCAGCCGACATTGGCGGAGATGTCGACGTTGATGTTGCCGATGTGGCATACGTACGCCTGCGGATCGACCACCACCTGTGGGTGATCGGGCCCGACCTGCAACGGTGTAGCGCCGCCGTGTGAGAGGACCGCGACGCTCCCCTGACCGGTGAGTTGCGTCGTGAACAGACCTTGCCCGGTCATCGCGCCGCGCACTGCTCCGCGGACGCCACCTTGGGAGGTCAGGGCGACGATGGAACTCTGCAGGTACCCGTCGTGCACCAGGAGTCGATCGGCTTCGACGGTCAGCATCGACGAACCGTCGAGGTGGATGATCTCGACGTACAGTCCGGCGTGACCGTAGAAGACCTCGCCCTGCCCCTCGGCGGCCATCATCGCCACGTGCTCGCCCGCCATCATCCGGCCCGCCATCCCGGCGACGCCGCTCATGCCGGGCATGGCACCGGCCGAGCCGCCCATCGAGTGCGGAACGAACCGGACGTCGCCGGTGTAATAGAGCATCGACCCACGACGCGCGAGCACGTTCTGATTTGGTGCCAGAACGGATTTCACGACTTTGCTGTTGACGAGTTCGAGTGGCACGTCAGCGCTCCTCGGGTTGGATGTAGACGACGCCCTGGCCGTCGAAGCGGAGGGAGAACGCCTCGCCGCTGCCGCCGCCGATGGCGGAGCGCCACGTGACGTCGGTGACGAAGCTCTGGTTCAGTTGGCCGCGGTGGGCGACGAATGCGTCGGGATCGACGACGAGGGGGTACTGGGGATCGACGGCGAGGGCAATGATCGGCCCACCCTTCGACAACAGCGCCACGGTGCCGGATCCGCTGACGACAGTGGTGAACAAACCCTGTCCCGACGATGCGCCACGCAGGCCGGAGAACTTGACGTCGGTCTTCAATTGACCTGTGAGAGCGAGTAATTGGGAGGATTCGACGTGAAGGTTGTCGCCCTGCACCTCGACCAGCGTGATGTCTTGGGCATCGGCAGCGAAGTAGACCGTGCCCTTACCCGATACGTCCATCAACGACAGTGACTCTCCGGTCACCTTCTGTTTGAGTGCGGCGCGGAATCCGCCGCCACCGCCCATCCCGGCGCTCTTGAAAGCAACATCGCCCTCGTAGGCCACCATCGAACCCGACATCGCGCGCAGGGAGTCGCCGGTCAGGTCTGCGACCAAGACACGGTGCCCGTTCATCCTCAGCTGAGCCACGGGGGAACTATGCCACTGCTCACGCCGTCGTGGCTACTGCTGGAGGTATGCCGGCGTGCCACTATCGACGGCGATACAGCCGTTCGGGTCGCCCGGCCCTGCCGTACTGCAGCCGGATATCGAGAATCTCGTGTGTCAGGTAATGCTCGAGGTATCTGCGTGCACTCACGCGCGAAATCCCGACGAGATCGGCACATTCACTCGCCGACAATTCGGTTCCCGGCGTGATGACGTCGAGCACCGACTTCCCTGTCTCGGCGGACATTCCCTTCGGCAACTGCACGCGTTCGGCGGCGGCGGTTCCACGACCGAACAGAGCGTCGACGACACCCTGGTCGAGCCGATCCGTGGACAGAGCCTTCCGGCGCGCCAGAAACGCGTCGAGCTTGTCTCTCAGGTTCACGTACTCGAACGGTTTGATGAGGTAGTCCGTGGCACCACCGGTCAGCGCGGCATTGACGGTATCCAATTCGCGAGCGGCGGTGATCATGATGACGCCTACGGCGTTGTTCTGCGCGCGTAACGTTCGGAGGACGTCGAGCCCAGATGCATCCGGAAGATGGACGTCGAGCAAAATCAGATCCGGCTGTAGTTCGGCAATGGCAGTGAGTGCTTCCGCTGCAGTACGAGCTACACCCACTGCCCTGAAGCCGTCTGTCCGGTCCACGAAGCGACGATGAATGTCGGCCACCATGAAGTCGTCGTCGACCACGAGGACGGTCGTCGATGCGGTCATCGTTCTCCTGTGCTCTCTCGTTCCGGCAACGGGATTCGCACCCGGAATCTGGCGCCCCCGGTAGCGGCGTCGTCCACCATCGCTGTTCCGCCGTGTTGCGTACTGACCAATCGGACCAGAGCGAGACCGATTCCGCGCCCGCCGGGTTGGTCGGGTTTCGAGGTCACTCCCCGTGAGAACACGGATTGTCGCATGTGTTCCGGCACCCCTCGGCCCGAGTCGGTGACATCGATGACCAACTCGTCTGTGTCGTCGATGACGACCGTGATGGCACGCTCGCCGCATTCGCGCGATGCGTCGAGTGCGTTGTCCACCAGATTGCCCACCACCGTGATCACGTCCGTCGACATCGCGGGGTCGAGCGGTCTCAGGTTGGATGCGGGGTCGAGAGTCAGGCGCACACCGATTTCTGCGGCCAACGACGTCTTCGCAATGAGTAGCGCTGCCACCGCTGGATCGTGGATGTGTGCGGTGATCGATTCGCTGATCTCCGCGCGCCTACGGGTGAGGGTGCCGACGAGGGCTGTCACCTCGTCGTAACTGCCCAATTGGGCCAAGCCGGAAATGGTATGGAGTTGATTGGCGAATTCGTGAGTCTGGGCGCGGAGCGTGTCGGTGACACTGCGGTGTGACGTCAGCTGACTCTGCATCGACGCGAGCTCGGTGCTGTCACGCATCGTGGTGACGGTGCCGATGTGTTGTCCGCGGCTGGTGGCGGTGCGGCGGTTGAGTGCGAGCACCCTGTGCGCGGTCGTGACGATGAAGTCCGCCACCTCTCCGTCGGACTTCAGAACGTCCAGTACCCCGTCGTCGATGCCGACGTGGTCCACCTGCTTGCCGACCACGGTGGGATCGAGCCCGAGAAGTGTGCATGCGCTGTCGTTGATCACGGTGATGGTGCCGTCGTTTCCGATGGCGATCACCCCCTCACGGATACTGTGCAACAACGCTTCTCGATGGTCGGCGAGGCTGGCGATCTCTGCTGTCTCCAGGCCGAACGTGTGTCGCCGTATCCGGCGAGAGAGCAACCACGACCCCACGGCACCCAGACCGGCACCGATTGCCAGGTACAGAATCAATCTCGCTCCGGACTCGGACAACAGCGTCCACGTAGACGGGTAGCGCTCCGCCACGGTCACGATGGCGAGCACCGAACCATCGGGTGCCAGGACGGGGACGTGGCCGGCAATGGACCGGATGCCCGCAGCTTCGATGTCACCCGACCACCCGCGGCCGTCGAGGACGTCGCTGTCCCCCAGGGCGGCTGAGCTACCGATTCGGGTGGGATCGGTGGACACGATCACAGCACCGTCGGTGGACACTATTTCTGCCAGCGATGCGCCGGAGAGCGCGACCGCCCGATCTACGTCGGGTGCGAGCACTCGTTCGACCAATGGCGCGTCCAGCTGATCACGAACGACGGGAGTCGACGCCAGATTCTCGGCAACGGAAAGCATCCGAGCTCCGCGCAGGTCGCGAAATTCGTCGGTGGACTGCTCTATCGATATCGCGGCGACGGCACCGAGTACGAGGGCGAGGACGGCGAGCTGCAACACCAAGTACTGCCCGGCGAGGGTGAGGGTGTGTCGTCGGTTGACTGCGCGTCGACTCTGTCGTGACCACAAAGAACTTAACTTCCATTGGTTTCTCAAAAGTGACTCGCATCACGTTGGAATCGATACTTGCTACCGATCACAGTCTCACAGAGACCGAACCGAAACGAGGACCGATGCCCAGAAGGCTGACAGTGGTGTTGGCACTGATCCCACTGCTCGTGCTGGCGCTCGCATCATGTGGCGTCACCCGAGGCGACGAAGGCGAGGGGCTGCACCGCATCCGGATGATGGTGCCCAACAGTCCCGGTGGGGGTTACGACCTGACCGCGCGAACCGCAGTGAAGATCATGGAGGAAACCGACATCACCGGCCGCGTCGAGGTCTTCAACGTCATCGGAGCAGGCGGAACCGTTGCCATGGCTCGATTGATGAACGAGGCAGGCAACGACGACCTGATGATGATGATGGGACTCGGTGTCGTCGGCGCGATGTACACCAACGGCTCGACCGATCGAGTCTCCGACGCCACCCCGCTCGCCAAGATCGTCGAAGAACAAGAGGGAATTCTCGTCCCCGCGGATTCGCCGTTCCAGACCGTCGCCGACTTCGTCGAGGCGTGGAAGGCCGACCCGTCCTCGGTGACGATCGGCGGAGGATCCTCTCCGGGCGGGCCCGACCACCTGTTTCCGATGGAAACCGCGCGCACGGTGGGCGTGGATCCGACGGCCGTGAACTTCGTGTCCTACGACGGCGGCGGCGATCTGTTGACGGCCCTGCTGGGCAACAAGATCTCCGCGGGCACGTCGGGGCTGGGCGAGTACATCGATCAGATCGAGGCCGGACAGGTGCGAGTGCTGGCCGTGTCGGGAGCCGAGCGACTGCCCGGCATCGATGCACCGACCCTGACCGAAGCCGGTATCGATCTGCAGTTCACCAACTGGCGCGGTGTTCTCGCACCGCCCGGAACACCCGAAGACGTTCGTGCACAGATGGTTGCGGCGTTGACCGAGCTGCACGGCACCGAAGAATGGAAGGAAGCGCTCGTGACCAACGGATGGATCGACGCATTCGAGACCGGACCTGCTTTCGAGCAGTTCCTGCGAGATCAGGACGCCCGGGTCGAGTCGACACTCACAGAACTGGGACTCGTATGACCGCCACGGTCGACCGCACCGACGATAGCGGTGAGACTGGGTCGGAGAAGGTCGGTCCGGACCGCGCGCAGCTCCTGGTCTGCGCGGTACTACTGGTGGTCGGCGTATTCTTGATCGTCGACGCGCTTTCTCTCACAGCGGAATTCGCCAAGGTCGATCCCGTGGGTCCCAAGCTGATTCCCATCGTCGTGGGGATCGCGATGCTCGTCTGCTCCGTCTTGCTCGCCGTGGCAACCCTCAGGGGTAGCCGAGGTGAACAGGACGGTGGTGAAGACATCGACACCTCTACTCCGGCCGACTGGAAGACCGTCGGACTGCTCGTCGGGCTCTTCGTGGCAACGATCGTGCTGGTGGACACGCTGGGCTGGGTGATCGTCGGGGCGATGCTCTTCGGCGGGGCCGCAACGATTCTCGGCAATCGACACTGGATTCGTAACCTGGCCATCGGGCTCGTTCTCTCACTTCTGAGCTTCTATGCGTTCTACGTCGGGCTCGGGATACCGCTGCCTGCAGGCATTCTGGACGGAATACTCTGATGGACAATCTGAACTGGCTGATGCAAGGCTTCTCCGAAGCCGTCACCCCGATGAATCTGCTCTATGCGTGCATCGGAGTGCTGTTGGGCACCGCGGTGGGTGTACTGCCGGGAATCGGCCCGGCAATGACCGTCGCACTGCTCCTTCCGATCACCTACAACGTCAGTCCCAGTGCGGCATTCATCATGTTCGCCGGTATCTACTACGGCGGCATGTACGGCGGCTCGACCACATCGATCCTGCTCAACACTCCGGGCGAATCGTCGTCGGTGATCACCGCTATCGAAGGCAACAAGATGGCCAAGGCCGGGCGGGCCGCGCAAGCACTCGCCACGGCCGCCATCGGATCGTTCATCGCCGGATCGATCGGAACCATGCTTCTGGTGTTGTTCGCCCCCATCGTCTCGCGCTTCGCGGTGTCGTTGGGAGCGCCCTCGTACCTGGCAATCATGGTGCTGGCCTTGGTCGCTGTGACTGCGGTACTCGGCAGCTCGAAATTGCGCGGATGCATCTCTCTGCTGCTGGGACTCGCCATCGGACTCGTGGGAATCGATTTCCTCACCGGCCAACCCCGGGCCACCTTCGGTGTCGCTCAACTTTCCGACGGAATCGACATCGTGGTCATCGCTGTCGCCGTATTCGCACTGGGCGAGGCCCTGTGGGTCGCTGCGCATCTGCGCCGCAAGCCGGCCGAGGTGATTCCCGTCGGGCGCTCATGGATGGGCAAGAGCGATTGGAAGCGATCGTGGAAGCCGTGGTTGCGCGGTACCGCATACGGATTCCCGTTCGGCGCGTTGCCCGCCGGCGGGGCGGAGCTGCCGACGTTCCTGTCGTACATCACCGAGAAGAAGCTGTCCAAGCATCCGGAGGAGTTCGGCAAGGGTGCCATCGAGGGTGTTGCAGGTCCAGAGGCAGCCAACAACGCTTCTGCGGCAGGCACTCTCGTGCCGATGCTGTCGTTGGGTCTGCCCACGAATGCCACTGCAGCAGTCATGCTCACCGCGTTCGTGTCATACGGAATTCAGCCCGGACCCACGTTGTTCGACAAAGAACCGCTGCTGATCTGGACGTTGATCGCGAGCTTGTTCATCGGTAACTTCCTGCTGCTCGTGCTCAACCTCCCGTTGGCACCATTGTGGGCGAAACTGCTGCGCACACCGCGGCCGTACCTGTATGCGGGAATTCTGTTCTTTGCCGTGCTGGGTGCCTACGCCGTCAATCTCCAGTGGCTCGATCTGGTACTGCTGCTGATCTTCGGATTGCTCGGACTGATGATGCGGCGCTTCGGACTACCCGTCCTGCCACTCATCATCGGTGTCATCCTCGGTCCACGGGTGGAGCGTCAACTGCGCCAGACGCTGCAGCTCGGCGGCGGCGAATGGAGCAGCGTCCTCTCCGAACCCATCGCCATCGTGGTCTACGTCGTCATCGTTGCGCTACTGGCTGCGCCGTTCGTGGCAAAGCTCGTACGGCCCCGTACTGCACCCACCCTCCAGAAGACGAAGGAAAATGCATGATCGTCGTCGGCTACACCCCTGACAAATTCGGTGCCGCGGCACTCGAGCACGGAATCGCCGAGGCCAAGTTCCGCAACACCGGCCTCAAGGTCGTCAACACCTCCACCGGCGACTCCTTGGCCGATCCGCGATTCGCGGATTCCGCGGCCGTGACGGAGTTGCACGCCACCCTCGATCGCTCCGGCGTCGAGTACGTCCTGGACCAGGCTGTGGTCCCGGATACCGTCGACGCACTGCTCACCGTCATGGACGGCGACGATGCCGACGTACTGGTCATCGGAATCAGACACCGGTCAGCAGTGGGCAAACTGCTGATGGGCAGCTCCGCCCAGCAGCTGCTGCTCTCGTGCCCCAAGCCGGTGCTGGCAGTCAAACCGCCTCGATAGCACCGGTTGGGTCCTGCTGTTGTCGCCTGCTCCGCCACACGTGCGGAGCAGGCGACAGCCTTTTCAGACGAGAGGCTTCAATGCCTTTCCTGCCAGCTCGACGGCTCCTGGCTGGTGCCCGTTGGTGATCAGGTTGATGATGACGCCGTCGATGCCCTGATCGAGGACGCGCTTCTGCACCTGCTCGGCAACATCGTCAGGGGTTCCGCAGAAGTGGCGATCGGTGGCCTTCGCCGCGTCCTCCTCGGACAGGTTCGTCAGATCGAGGCCCTGCTTCAGCACGAACTCGCGCTGCAATTCCTTGGCCTTGTCGCCGTCCTCGTCGATGATGACGAACGCGAGGAAGCTCGTTTCGAGATCCTTCGGGTCGCGGTCGACTTCCTCGCAGCGGGCCTGAACGGCCGCCATCTTGCGCGGCAATTCCTGTGCGTCGCAGATGATGTTGAGGTGATCTGCGAACTGAGCGGCCAGGCCGAAGGTCTTCTTCTCGCCACCGCCGCCCAGCATGATCGGCAGGTCGTCGCGAATACGCGGCTCGTTCATCGCGTTCTCGACCTGGTACCAGAGGCCGTCGAACGTGGGACGCTGGCCGCGCAACATGGGTTCGATGATCTGCAGGGCCTCGTCGAGACGCTCGAACCGATCGGTGAACGTACCGAATTCGAGACCGAAGCTCTGGTGCTCGAGTTCGTACCAGCCGGCTCCGATGCCGAGGATCGCGCGACCGCCGCTGACGACGTCGAGCGTGGTGACGGTCTTGGCCAGGATCGCCGGATTGCGGTAGGTGTTTCCGGTGACCAGGGCGGAGAGCTGGATGGTGTCGGTGGCCGTCGCAAGGGCGGACAGCGCGGAGTAGGCCTCGAGCATGGGCTCGTCGGGCTTGCCGATTCCAGGGAGTTGGTAGAAGTGATCCATCACGAACGCGGTGTCGAACCCGGCCGCTTCGGCCTCGCGCGCCTGCGCGATGACCTGGGGAAAGAGTTCTGCGACCGAACCGTCGTAGCTGAAGTTGGGCATCTGGTAACCGAGGCGAATAGTCACGGAAGCCACGCTACTCGGATATCGGCCCACAGCACGTGGGAGAGCGCGATAATTCGTCCATGACCACCATCGATCTGGCCCGAGCGCCGTTCTCCGGATTCGCCGTCGACGACCTACCTGCGGCCCGAACCTTCTACGCCGACACCCTCGGTCTCGAGGTGACCGAGAACGAGATGGGGATGCTCGAACTTCACCTGGGAGAAGCAACGGTACTGATCTATCCGCGTCCCGGCCACGTGCCCGCGCAATACACCATCCTCAACTTCCCGGTGGTCGACATCGAGGCTGCAGTCGATGTGCTGACCGCAAAAGGTGTTGCGTTCCAACAGTATCCAGATATGGGGACCGACGACAAGGGAATCTTTCGACACGGTGGGCCGTTGATCGCCTGGTTCACAGATCCGGCGGGCAATGTGTTGTCGGTGTTGCAGGCCTGATCGCCCTCAGGCGCTCGGGGTTCCCTGGGCGAGAGTGACTGTGCCGGTGGTGGTTACGCCTGCATCGTCCACCCACTCCACGACGGCGGTATCGCCCGGGATGCGACCGACGAGTGCCTCCGACAGATCCGCGGAGGACTGCACGTCCGTTCCATCCAGCGAGACGATGATGTCTCCCGCCGACAAGCCGAGAATCTCCGCGGGAGAATCGGAGTTCACCGAGACGACGGCTGCACCCATCGCCGGTTTGTTCTCGAAGACCGACACGTCACGCACCGAGACCCCGAAGTACGGCGTCGGGCCCACATGTACTGTGCCGCCGGATCGCCCGGCCAGCACCTGATCGAGTACGGCAACCGCCTCGCCGATCGGGACGGCGTAGGCCTCGGGTGCCTGTGGCGGTGTGAACTCGGTGCCGTTGCGCGCCTCGTCCGACAGTCCGGCGGTGTTCACACCCACCACCCTGCCCCAGGCGTCGAACAGTGGCCCACCCGAATCTCCCGCTCGCACATCGGCATCGACGCGAATCATCTTGTCCAGCGTGTTACGTGAGCCGTCCACCGAACTGCGAGTGCGCACCTGCTGATCGAGGGCGGTCACAGCACCGGGCGCCGGTACCAATACCCCTGCACCCGAAGCGTTCCCGATGGCAGTGACCGCATCACCCACGTCGGGAAGTGGGTCCGGGGCCAACTCGACCACTGGCAGGTTTGCCGCGGTGATCAATTGCACGACCGCCACGTCACGAGATTTGTCGTAACCCAGCACGGTGGCGTCGTAGATCAGTCCGTTGCCCATGTTCACTGCGCTGAGGTCGGCGGCGTTTTCGACGACGTGGAAGTTGGTGAGGACGATTCCGTCGGGTGCGACGACGAAGCCGGTGCCGGCAACTCCGGAGTAGCCGGCCGACGCCGTCAGGGTGACGACGGCCGGATCGACCCGAGCGGAGAGTTCGTCGAGCGTCAGCGGTGGTGGTTCGACGACCGGGGCAGCGGGGGGAACGGGCGGCGGCGCGGAAACGAAGTCGGCGGTTCCGGGATCGAGAGGTGGCGTCGCGAACAGCCACATACCGGCAGCGACCAGCGTCAGAACTACCGCTCGTCCACCCGACCGCATGGACATCGATTATGGCCCGGTGGAGTCCATGGTGCCAGCTAGTTGGCCATCACGGCCCGGGGAACGTCGGCGCGCAACGTGAAGTCGGTGACGAACTCGCCGTCCTCGGGGCCGTATCGGTTCTTGATGTCGTAGCTCTCGACGTCGAATGCGTCGAGCGAGGGTGAATGGGTGGTGACGGCCATGGAGCCACCGTCCATGTCGAATTGGAGCAGGCGTTGGAAGCCGGTACTTCGTTCGCCGTCGACCTCGAAGTACTGGTAGTCGGCCAGAAGCTGTACGACGGTACGGTCGGTGTCGCCGACATTCTCGTCGACCACGGCGAACTGGCCGTCCACGTGCCCGGACAGAACGAGGAACACCGACTCGTGGGGTACGACGAGTCGGTTCCAGATCTGTTGCCCCGAACTGGATCCGATGTCGCCGAACCCCATCAGCTTCTTCTCGCCGAGTTCGTCGAGGTAGTAGTGCGTGCCGATGACGACGTTGCGATCGGGGTTGTCGTCGAGAACTCGTTCGGCCCATTGCATGACCTTCTCCGGCGGGTTGTAGCCGATGAAGAGCATCAAGAATTTTGCGCCGGCGATGTCGACCAGATCGTAGTGCGCCGAATTGTCTTCTTCGGTGAACGATCCACCCCAATACGGCTGATCACGATAGCGCTGCGGGCCGAAGTACTCGTTGTAGAGCGCGTGATTCTTCTCGTGCTCACCCGGAACCAATTTGCCGGCGACGTTCCAGATGTTGTCGTGGTTGCCGGGCAACACGCCGTGTGCGATGCCCGCTTCCTCGAGGATGTTCATCGACTCGCCGGCTACCTCGAATTCCTTGCGGGCCTGCGTATCCGGGCGACCGGGGCTGATCCAGCTCTGAATGAGGTCGCCGGTGTGCATGCTGTAGTCGATCTTCAACTCGTCGGCGTTGTCGGCGGTCCACTGCGTCATCTCCGAGTACACGCCCGGGTCGTCGCGCGAGATGTACTGGGTATCGGTGATGTGCTGAAGCGCGAAATCGTAGGTGTCGGCGTCCGCGAAAGCCCTGTCGGGGGTGGCGTTGGTCTCGGCGAAGGAACGATCCGCGCGAGGACTGTCGATGACGAGAACCTCGACAGTGCCGCTCTCACTGGCTACCTCCGCGCTGAGCTGGATCTCCCCGCCGGGTGTGGCAGGTGCTGCGGCCGCGAGTGCCGGGCCCCACTCGTCGGTCTTGTCGTTCCACACGTGCATCGCGAGATCGTTGGTGTTGACCGATCTACCCGACCAGGTGAGCGTCGTTCTCTGGGTTCCCGGTTGCACCGAGACGGTGTAGCGAAGATACGGAAACTCGTCCCACCCCGATGTCCGCACCTCGGTGGTCGACGATTCGACACCGACCTCGTGCGTCGTCGGATCCGACTCTGCAGCAACTCCCGCCACCATGGATGTCGTGATCGCGGCTGGTTCCGTCGTCAGCCCGACACCCGGTACCGCGGCGGCCTGGCGCGGCGTCGGCTGGTCGTGACGCTCGGCTGCTGCGTCGGCGCAGCTGACGGCGAGTAACGCGCAGACCAGCGCCAGGGAGCCGAAAGCCGATGGGCGCTGCATGCCATCGAGGCTACCGATACCAGCGCCAGAGCCGCGGCGTCGCGAGGACGAGGAGTATCGCGAGGGCCGTCACCACAGCCTGGCCGACGCGGCCGGCCGTCACGCCGACGGCCGAGTCGTGCGGTGGGTAATTCACCACGGCGTTGGCCGCCGCGTCGAGCAGCAGTGTGGTGGAACCGAGCAGCAGTCCGATCCTTCTGCGCTGCGCGATGAGAACCGCCGCGAGCGGATCGAGGACGACCAGTGCGACGAAGAACCATGCGATGACTGCGGGTACACCTGGATAGGGATCTCCGCCGCCGACGGCCAGTTGGACGAGATGCACGACCGTCCCGTAGGCGAACACGCCAGCGAACAGGAACGTCGGTATCCGGACGTGTCGTGGGGCGGATCGCACAAGGACGACGCTACTGCCCGTCTACAGTCTGCTCATGTCCGCGCAGCATCGACCACGGGTTCTGATCGGGATCTCCGGTTGGACGTACGCCCCGTGGCGGGGCGATTTCTATCCAGCGGGCTTGGCGCACCGCAAGGAGCTCGGCTATGCGTCGGAGCATCTGACGTCCATCGAGATCAACGGCACCTTCTATGCCATGCAGAAGCCGTCGAGCTTCACCAAATGGCGCGACGAAACCCCCGACGACTTCGTGTTCGCCATCAAGGGTGGGCGATACGTCACGCACATCAAGCGACTCGTCGGTGTCGAGACCGCACTCGCGAACTTCTTCGCCACCGGGGTATTGACACTGGGTGACAAACTGGGGCCGTTTCTGTGGCAGTTGCCGCCCAACCTCGAATTCGACGCGCAGAAGGTAGCAGACTTCTGTGCCCTACTGCCTCGAACTGTTTCCGCTGCAGTCTCGTTGGCGGAGTCGCGAGACGACAAGCTGGCCGAGGATCGAGTGTCGTTGCCCGCCGCGTCGTCTCGGCCGCTGCGGCACTGTGTGGAAGCCAGGCATGCCAGCTTCGCCTCCGACACGGCGGTGGAATTGTTGCGCGAGAACGGTATTGCGATCGTTGTTGCCGACACCGCCGGAAAGTACCCGTACATCGACACGCCCACAACTGATTTCATGTACGCCCGGTTGCACGGGGACGAGGAGTTGTATGCCAGCGGCTACACCGACGAGGCCCTCGACCGATGGGCGCAGAAGATTACCGAGTGGACGTCGGCGGGACGGGACGTCTTCGTGTACTTCGACAACGACATCAAGGGATACGCGCCCTTCGATGCGATGAAACTGATCGAGCGCGTCGGTAGGTGAATATTCAGCGCTCTAGCTCCAGGGGAAGATTCGCCTAGAAGGAGCTATCGTGCGTTGCTGCTGTCAGCAGAGCTCCAGCTGTACCAATCGGACGGAATGAGTCCCGGTCGCCCTGCACACTGAAGACATGAAGCTACTGGTCCTCGGCGGCAGCGATTTCGTGGGGCGAACGGCCGTCGAACATGCCCTTGCCCGTGAATGGGATGTCACGGTGCTCAATCGCGGGAGTACCCCGCCGAACGCGCGAGTCACCGCGTTGCGTGGTGATCGCCTCGCACCCGACGGACTCGAGGCGCTCCGTGACGAACACTGGGACATGGTGTTCGATACGTGGTCTTCGGATCCCACGGCCGTCGAACGGTCTGTTGCACAGTTGGCGGATCGAGTGCAGAGCTACATCTACGTGTCGAGCCGGTCCGTATACGACGCACCGGCAGCTGGCGCAAACGAAACATGGCCGACCGTAATGGGATTCGGTAGCGACTACGCCCGGCAGAAGGCTGCCGGTGAACGAGCCGTCGTTCATGCGTTGGGCGATCGAGCCTTGTTGATTCGGGCTGGACTGATTCTCGGACCCTACGAGAACATCGGCCGTCTGCCCTGGTGGCTGATGAGAATCGAGCGCGCGGGGGATGTACTGGCACCCGGCCCCGCCGATCTCCCGCTTCAGTACATCGACGCGCGCGATCTCGTCGGCTGGAGTCTGGACGCAGCCGCCCGTGGACTCGGAGGCCCGTATGACGTGGTGAGTCGGCCCGGACACGCGACTATGGGCGATGTTCTGCAGGCGTGTATCGACGCAACCCGATCCGACGCTCGGCTGCGTTGGGTCGAACCGGACGTGCTGCTCGATGCCGGCGTGGGGCCTTGGACGGAGCTACCGATCTGGATTCCGCCTGGCGCAGATCATGATTCGCTGCACGGCTCCGACGTATCGAAGGCATATGCGGAGGGGCTTCGGGCACGGCCGATCGAGGAGACCGTAGCGGACACGTGGACGTGGCTGCAGTCTGTGGATGGTGTGGCACCCACGAGAAACGACCGGCCCGCCGTCGGGCTCTCGGCCGATCGTGAAGCAGCAATTCTTGCCGATGTCGGGCGTGCCAACAGTCGATAGGCCTACAGACGCGCGCGAAATAGCCATACGCGAGCGGGTTGGACACACCAGCTTGCGCGCGTCTGACGAATGCGCGCGCGTTTGCGAGTACCGGCCTCCATTGACCAGTATTCCGCTCTCTTGCAACTGGGCTAGAGAAGCATAGAAAGCGCTACGGAGCGCACAGTCGCCGCACCGCTGCCTCGATTTTCGACGCTCGACGTCGAATTTCTGCGTCGTCGGCCGGCCCGCGGTCCACTCTCGGCGCGGTCATCCATGCCGAGGTGATGCCGAACATCATGGTGATCAGGTCGTCGACCGTGTAGGCGTTCGAGATGAGTCCGTCACGCTGAGCTGTTTCCATGGCGTGGTGTCGCTGTGCGATGACCGAGTGGATGTCATCGTCGCCCGATGCTGCCATGCCGCCCTGAAGCTGGGTCCACAGCAGCAGTCGGTGTTCCTCGGGATGCGCTGCGAGATGGAGGTATTCGCGCGCAGCGTAACCGCCGAGGTCGTCGACGGAGAACGGTACCTCGGCGATGAATTGCGCGAACCCGTCCTCGACGACGGCCCGGAAGAGGGCTTCCTTGTCGCCGAAGTAGGCGTACAGACGTTCCTTGCTGGCCTTGGCTGCGACGGCGATGCGATCGACCCGGGCCCCGGCCAAGCCGTGCACCGAGAATTCGGTGCGGGCGGCGACGACGATGCGGGCGCGGGTGGCGCTGGCGTCAGGCTTCATGGCGGCCACCATACCCCCAACCAACTAGTTCGTTTGACACTCGGTGCCGAGTGGCCTACATTTTTCTCGGGACATTTTTCGTGCCCAGAATCAACGAGTACGAGTGGGGTAGAAGCATGTCGCAGCACTCCGAGCGCGAAGCGCCGGAATCGAATCCGAACTACGAGCGCCGATGGCTGGTGCTGTGCATCGTCGCCATCACGCAGCTCACGATCGTGCTCGACGGCACCATCGTCAACATCGCGCTGCCGCAGGCTCAGCTGGACCTCGGCATCAGCGACACCAGCCGCACGTGGGTCATCACCGCCTACGCCCTGGCATTCGGCGCGTTGTTGCTGCTGGGTGGACGCATCGCCGACTACTGGGGACGTAAGCGCTCGTTCATCGTCGGCATGGCGGGCTTCGCCGTAGCATCCGCTATCGGCGGACTCGCCCAGGAAGGCTGGCAGCTGTTCATCGCCCGCGCCGGCCAGGGTGTGTTCGCTGCGCTGCTCGCGCCCGCAGCACTGGCCATTCTGACGGTGACGTTCACCGACACCAAGGAACGTGCCAAAGCGTTCGGCGTCTTCGGCGCCATCGCCGGTGGCGGCGCGGCGGTCGGGCTGCTCCTCGGTGGAGTGCTCACCGAATACGCGAACTGGCGCTGGTGCCTGCTGGTCAACATCCCGGTCGCAGTGATCGCCATTGCCGCGGCGGTGCCGCTGGTGAAGGAGAGTAAGGCCCATGGAGACACCCGCTACGACTTGCCCGGAGCGATCCTCGTCGCCTTGGGGCTGGCATCGCTGGTCTACGGCTTCACCGAGGCCGAGGACGGCTGGGCGACGGTTCCCACGATTTCTTTCATTGCGCTCGGTCTTGCTCTGCTGGCTGCGTTCGTCGTGGTCGAATCCAAGTCCGACAACCCGCTGCTGCCCTTGAGTGTGTTGCTCGACCGGGACCGCGGTGCCGCCTACATCGGCTCGGCCGTCATCGGCGCTGCCCTGCTCGGTGGCACGTTGTACCTCACGTTCTACTTCCAGATCGTGCTGGAGATGAGTCCGGTCATCGCCGGCGTCGCATCGCTGCCCATGACCGGTGGCATCCTGATCACGGCCGCACTTGCTTCCGCGCTCGTGCCGAAGATCGGACCCAAGCCGCTGATGGCCGTCGGCCCGATCGTCTCCGCAGTCGGCCTGTTGCTGCTGACCCAGATCGGCGTCGACACGTCGTACTTCACGCACGTCCTGCCGGGCGTCGTGCTTCTCGGTCTCGGTCTCGGTCTGCTGATGGTCCCGATGCAGAACGTCGCACTCATCGGCGTTCCGGATCACGACGCCGGTGCCGCATCGGCACTGATCAACGCCACCCTTCAGGTCGGCGGCGCGCTCGGTGCTGCGGTGTTCACCACCGTCTACACCTCGTCCAAGACCTCGTACCTGGCCGAGAATCCGGCACCCACGCCGCCCGCCGGAGTTCCCGCGGAAGCTCTCGCCGGCCAGGAAGTGCCCAGCGACGAGATGCTCGCCGCGCTGCCGGAGCCGATCCGCGATTTCGTGCTCGCGACGATCGACCACGCGTTCTCGGCCGAGGTCTCCGGCTATGCCTGGGCATTCGGTACCGCCGCGATTCTCGTCGCGCTGGTGAGCCCGGTCGTGCTGGTGCTCGTCCGCGCGAAGAAGGACGACCTCCCCGTCGGCGACACCCCGGTACACGTCGGATAGCGCCTTCAGGACACAACCCCGCTGGCTCACCCGTCGAGCAGCGGGGTTGTCGTTCTTCGAAGGATCTGTCAGTCCGGATCGATAGCCTCGGCCTGCGCGGTGAGCAGCATGTGCAGCAATTCGGGAGGAAGGGCCATCGGAGGCATGGCACCGAGCGTGATGGAGTTCTCGGAATCGCCGTTCAGTTCCTCTACCTCGTCGTGCAGACTCTCCATCTTCTCGTCCAGCGTGTTGGCCGTTTCGGCAGCCTCGGTCAGTTCCGCCAACAGGGTGGGCGGAATTTCGCCCCGGTACTTGTAGAAGATCTTGTGCTCGAGGCTCGCCCAGAAGTCCATGGCAATCGTGCGGATCTGTAGTTCGACCAGTACCGGTTGGACGCGGTCGGACATGAACACCGGGATCTCGACGATGAGGTGCAAACTCTTGTAGCCGTTGGGCTTCGGGTTCGCGATGTAGTCCTTGACCTCGACTACTCGAACGTCAGTCTGACTACTGAGCATGTCCGCGATGCGGTACGTATCGGAGATGAAGCTGCACGTGATGCGGACACCGGCGACGTCGAAGATATTCTCGCGAATGGCGTCCAGAGTCAGTGCGCACTTTTTCCGCCGGGCCTTGTCAAGGATGCTCTCGGGCGTCTTGAGCCGCGACGAGACATGCTCGATGGGGCTGTAGCGGTGGATGTGGGTGAATTCCTGTTTCAGGATGTTGATCTTGGTGATCAGCTCGTCGATCCCGAACTTGTAACTCATCATGAAGCGCGTGAAATCGTGCCTCAGTTGCACAAGGTCGACGACGGCTTCACTGTTGCTCATGCTCCCGATTGTCCACGATCGCCGGTTGTGATCGCGCAGCGCGGGAATCGAAACTGGCATCACTGCACGCCGGGCCGAGTTCCGGGGTGAAACGGACGAGACTGCACCGCTGGCATTGATGCGTACGGTGATGGCCTCGATCGCACGAGCAGGCACGTGAACCCACCAGTACCGACCCTGCGACGAGTGGATGGCCGTTGGTGCAGTGGGTAGGGGCCCGTTCTGCCCACCGATCGCCGACGCGATAGAGCGATCCGGCAACCGGGTCGCACTCACGCTCGCCGGATGCCATCGCGCGCAACCGCCTTCGAGAATATCTACCGCCCGATATGGACCGCCCGAAGTGGCTCGGCTGGCTGCGTTGCCAACTCCGGGGGCTCGCTCAGATTAGCAGAACTCGAACGTATGTTCTAACGCGCGTACGTCAAAACCACGTCTTGCGGCCACCGACTGCGCGACCCATCGAACCGAGCAACGTCAGAACTGCGCCGACGACCACCAGAATGATGCCGATAGTGGTCAGAATTGAAATGCCGGCAAAGTAGCCGATGAGGGCGAGAATGATTCCGAGAACGATCATGACCACTCCTGGTGCTGGGGTGAGCCCGTTACCGGCGGATGCCGATGGGACCGAACCTACGCCACCGAGATGGAGAAATGGTCACGATTGTCGCTATTTTCCGGCGTCCACTTTCGCGGCCAGGAATGCCTCGGGGTCGATCAGATCCGCTTGTCCCACGATGGATCCCAGATCTGCGATCCGCTCGATACCGGTGAGCACCATCTCTTCCTCCACGGTGCCCTCGGCGTAGCCGTAGTAGCAGGTCGACGTGGTGTGGTTGTGGTCCTTGTCGATACGGTTGGCGCGGCCCTCGATCTGCCTGATGTCGATGGGTGTCCACCGAGGATCGTGAATCAGCGTCACGCGTGGGGCGAGAGTGGACACCGTCCCCTCGGGGAGCAGTAATTCGTTGGTGTGCAGGTTGATCGCGCTGGTTGTGGTCGAGACGATGACCGACGCGTCGCCGGTCTGGAAACGTCGGATCGACGCTTCTTGCTCGGGGCTGCTCATGCTCCCGTCGACCACGGCGACGTCGAGGCCCTCGTCCCGCAAGGTCTGCGCCAAGGCCGCGACCGACTCCCGGTAGAACATCGAGACGAACACCTGGTTGCCTGCCTTGACCCACGTTCGAACCTGGTCTGCAGACGCGGGAATGCGGAGGTACGAACACTTTTGGCGAAACCTCAGCGTCGCCGCGCGGGTACTCGGGTTCTTCTGCAGTACTCGTCTTCCGCCGACGGCCTTCCAGATCGGCAGACCGACTTCCTTGCGGTAGTCCACCCACGCTGAGTTGTAGAGACGCTTCTGCGCAGCCGTCAGTTCCTGACCGAGGGGTTCCCGAGGCGTCGGTGGGGACGGCCGCGAAAGAGACCACGGCACGGTGCCGCCCGACAGCCAACCGTGCACTGCCGCGATGTCCGATGCCCGCTTCGCCGCGTCCTCGGGCTCCCACCGCCACGTGGTCAACCCCGTCGTCGCCTTGCCTGCCTTGACGGCGAACCCGGACTCGATGAGGAACTCCGCCCACTTCATCGTGACCGCATAGCCGAGATACTCGTCGTCGCCCAGTATCTCGACCCCACGGCTGCGCTCGACTGCGCGGGCCATGTACGCGAAGTGCAGCGGCTGATAGCCGGGCGTCGCAGACATCCACACCACGGATCGGGCCGCCTCCTGGTACCGCCACAGAATCTGCGACTGCTGAGATTCGATGTTCATCAGCGCGTGTGACTCGTCCGCGATCACCACGTCGATCTCGAATCGCAGCTCACCGAGCGAGATGGTCCGTTTGTTCTGTGTCCGTTTGCGTTTGCCCAGATCGGTCTCGGGCGGAACCGACAGCAGCTTCTTCGTCGACTGATACGTGATCAGCAGCCAGCGCTTGCGGTCGGATGGTTCGATATCGGCCTCGCTGTCGGCAATAGTGCGACGCCATCCTGGTAAGGCACCCTTGGGCGCAACCACCAGAACGGTCCCGATCTCGGCCGCCGACATCTGCCGTACCGCCTCGCACACCGCCAGCGTCTTGCCCAGACCCGTCGAATCCATCTGTGCGAAGTACGGGAATCCGGCCTCGAGCGCGGCGAGGTGGCGTCGGACCGATTCGAGTTGGGTGTCGCGAGGCTGCATCGCCCGTTCCCGCACCTGTTCGTCACGCCAACTGTCGTTCGCGTCGTCTTCGAGCCACCGCTGCAGGCTGTACGGCATCGACTCGTAGGGCTGCAGGTACTCGGGCAGTTCGGTCCCGTAGTAGGCGAACACTCGCGGTCCGGGGTACCACCGCGCGCCGGCCGCACCCGCCGCAGAGCGATCCTCGAACGGTACGTCCAACACCCACACGCGCTCGCCGGGATCGGGAACCCGCAGATCCGGGGAGGCGGACTTGCGGGGCGAAGTCTTGCGCGGGGCCGCTCTCTTGCGGGGTGCAGCCTTCTTCTGTGCAGCTTCTTTCTGGGTCGCGGCAGGCTCACCGTTCTTCGCGGCCGCGAACTTTCGCGCAGCGCTGCTCTGCCCGGCCTTGACGGTGCGGGCAGTGGTGGATCGGGCAGTGCGTCTACGAGGTGGCATCGGATCCAGTCTGTCGTACGGTGTGCACGAACACCGTAAAGGAGCCCTGTGACACTCACGAACGAACCGCGTGCAGTAGTGCTCGTCCACGATCAGGATCCAATCCTGGCGCGGCGCGATATCGGCACCCTCGCCGCCGAGTTACGCACCAGGGGTTTCCAGTTGGACGTGCATTCCTTCGACCACAGCCCCGACGTGGCACCGCCGCTGCTGTCCGACGCGCAGGTGATGGTGGTCATGGGCTCGCCCGACGCCGCCTACGACGACACGCTGCCCTGGCTTGCTCCGGAGATCGCGTATGTGCAGGAGGCGATCGATGCGCAGGTCCCGATTCTCGGTGTGTGTTTCGGCGGTCAGCTGCTCGCTCGCGTTCTCGGCGGATCGGTACGCAAGTCCGAGCAGCCCGAATACGGATTCGTCGACGTCGAGACCTCCGATCCCACGTTCATCGGACCGGGCCCGTGGATGGAGTTTCACGGCGACACCTTCGATGCGCCGCCTCAGGCCACCGTGATCGCCCGTAACCGGGCCGCGCAACAAGCGTTCGTTCTCGGCCCCCACCTCGGGTTGCAGTTCCATCCCGAGATCGACGTCGATACCTACGACGCATGGGCGGCTGCGTGGGACCGCGATGGTATCGAACACGAGGTGGATGTGGACGAGATCAGAAGAGACATCGCCGACGCGGAACTCGCAGCCCGGGCCCGATGCTCGACTCTGCTGGACGCCTTTCTCGCCCGATCGTCGGCGGTGCCCCGGTAGGGTCGAAAGATGACCGAGGCCAGGCCCAGCAACTTCAGCGATCACCAACTCGGCATCTATGCCGCCGGGATGTTCGCCCAGCAGACACCGCCGATCACGACCAACTTGGCGAGGTTGGTGGATCAGGCCGCAGAGAAGCTGTCGCCCGAGGCTCTGGGCTACATCGTGGCGAGCGCGGGCAGCGGATCGACGGCTCGGGCGAACCGGGCAGCGTTCGACAAGTGGGCCATCGCCCCGCGAATGCTGCGTAGTTCTGCCGCTCGTGATCACGCCTGCACTGTGCTCGGTACCGAGATGCCTGCTCCGTTGTTGATCGCACCGGTGGGAATTCAGACCCTTGCCCACCCCGAGGGCGAACTCGCGACCGTTCGAGCGGCTGCGGAACTCGGTGTGCCATACATACATTCGACTCAGGCCTCGCATTCGTTCGAGCAGATCGCCGAGGCGGGCGGCGATGCGCCGCGCTGGTACCAGCTCTACTGGCCGACGGACGAGTCGGTGTTGCTGAGCTTCCTGCAGCGTGCGAAGGACACCGGATTCACCACCTTGGTGGTAACTCTCGACACGACGCTGCTCGGATGGCGGCCCGCCGACCTGGACCGCGGCTACCTACCGTTCCTGGCGAACCTCGGCATCGAGAACTATCTGACCGACCCGGCGTTCCAGGCCGGGCTGGCCCAGCCGGTGGAGGAGAATCCCGTTGCCGCCGCGATGCATTGGGCGCAGATGTTCCCGAACCCGGGACTGTCGTGGAAGAACCTGTCTTTTCTGCGTGAGCACTGGGACGGTCCGATCGTGCTCAAGGGCATCTGCACCGTGGGCGACGCCCGAGAGGCCGTCGCTCACGGAGTCGACGGCATCGTGGTCTCCAACCACGGCGGACGTCAGATAGACGGTGCCAGGCCGTCTCTCGACGCGCTGCCGTCCATCGTCGATGCGGTCGGTGACGACCTGACGATTCTGTTCGACTCCGGGGTGCGCACCGGCGCGGACATGGCGAAGGCGCTGGCTCTCGGTGCCGACGCAGTTCTTCTGGGCCGACCGTTCCTGTATGGCCTCGCGCTCGGTGGGCAGGAGGGTGTTGCGCACGTATTACGTTGCCTGATTGCGGAATTCGATCTGGTGACCAGCTTGTCCGGTCACACCGGTGCTGCCGAACTGGGCCGCGACTCCATCATGGAGTCATGATGGAGTGGACGAAGCACGCTATCTGGTGGCACCTGTATCCGCTCGGTTTCACCGGCGCACCGGTACATGGTTGGGACGGTGAATCCCAGTCGGATCTGCACCGGCTGAGCAGAATCGAGAAGTGGCTCGACTACGCACTCGAACTCGGTGCTTCGGGCATCGCCCTCGGTCCGATCTTCGAGTCCGAGAAGCACGGCTACGACACCGTCGATTACTACCACGTCGACGGCAGGCTCGGCACCGACGAGGACATCGACTCGTTGATCTCCGCGGCCCACTCCCGCGGCCTGAAGGTGATGTTCGACGGCGTCTTCAACCATGTGGCGCAGAGCTTCCCGAAGTTCCGCGAGGCTTTGGCTCAGGGCCCGGAGTCCGAGGCTGCCGGGTGGTTTCACCTCGATTGGTCCGGAGACGAGCCGACGCACCGAAACTTCGAGGGTCACGACGAACTGGTGGCACTCAACCACGAGAGCCCGCATGTGCAGCAGTACGTCGTGGACGTGCTCTCGCACTGGCTCGAACGTGGCGTCGACGCCTGGCGGCTCGACGCGGCCTACGCGGTGTCGCCCCGGTTCTGGTCCGTGGTGTTGCCCAAGGTGCGGGAAAAGCATTCGGACGCATACTTTCTCGGCGAGGTCATCCACGGCGAATACGACCGAATCGTCTCTGCCTCCACACTGGATTCGGTCACCCAGTACGAACTGTGGAAGGCGATCTGGAGCGGCCTGAGCGAGCTCAATTTCTTCGAACTGTCGCATGCCCTCGAGCGGCACAACGGCTGGTTGGATGCCTTCGTACCCGCCACGTTCGTCGGAAACCACGACGTCAATCGCATCGCCAGCGTCATCGAAGACGAGCGACATCTGGTGCACGCGTTGGTGGTTCTGTTCACCGTCGGCGGGATGCCGATGATCTACTACGGCGACGAGCAGGCCTTCCGCGGCGTCAAGGAGGATCGGGTCGGTGGTGACGACGAGGTGCGTCCCGAGTACCCGGAGTCATCCGAGGACCTGGCTCCGTACGGTTGGCCGGTGTTCCATATCCACCAAGAACTCATCGGTGTCCGGCGGCGAAATCCGTGGTTGTACTCCGCACGCACCGAGACGCTCGAGCTCACGAACACCGCACTGCTCTACCGAGCCTTCGCCGACGACGAATCGATCACCGTGGCATTGAATCTCGGCGACGAGGCAGTTGGCTACGCAGTCGAGGGTGACGCCGTGATCGCCGGTGAGGCGAATCTCGATGGCGGACGGCTGAGCGTTCCGCCCCACGGTTGGGCCATCATCGGCTGAGGTAGTCGGAAGTCGAGAGTTCGTTGCGCTGGATGTCGATCATGGCTGTATCGACAAGCGTTGGTCCAGGCGATTCACAGCCCGAGAACGCATGAGAAGGATTGCGATCACAATTTCCATCACCCCGGCGGTTGCAAGCACCAGTCGCAGTGCCTGATCATGGGAAACTGCGCTGTGCGCAACGAGGAGCACGGGGATGAGGCCCCCCATGAACTGCGCGAAAGGGTAGAGCCCCTGACCCAGTAGTCGTCTTGCACCGAAAACAGCCCCTTGGACATCTGAATCGACGATGCCTTGCCAGAGCGATGTCAATGGAGAATTCGTGCTCTGCGTCGTCAGATTCCGGGCGAAAACGCAGAATGCTGCCGCTCCTGTGATGGAAGTGGCTGCAAGCGCCACGCGACCGAGGAGTCCGCCGAGCATCATCGACAGCGGGACAATTCGCGCTGACCGCGTCGATTTCATCACTGCCTTGATTGTCAAGGCACCTATCAATAGGCCTACGCCGCCCATCGCATTGGTTATGCCCAGGGTAAAAGATCCGCCGATGAGAATCAGCAATGCAGTTACGCTGGCGATCGCAATTCCATTGAAAAAGTTGAAGAACATGAAACTCAATTGGACCTGTCGAAGGTCGGCATCTGCCATGATTATTCGGATTCCGTCTCGGGCGCCTCGGAAAGGGCGTAACGACCTGACTCCACGAGGTCGAGATTCGCCGGCATCAGTGAGCAGAATTGCCATGACCGATATGCCGAACGAGACGGCATCGGCAACGAAGACCCAAAAGATTGGGACGCCCAGCGAGAACACAAGAGCTCCGAGCAAGGGCCCCGCGATCACTGGAGCCGATTCTATGACCGAATACGTCGCGTTCGCTCGGGTGCGATCTCCGAGTCGCTCGATGGATCCGATGACCACCTGAAACGTAATTGTCACGCATGCCGACACTGCACCATTGACCAACAGGACCGGTGCGATCGCTATCGGTGTGGACAGGGCTGCTGTCTGCGAAAGTCCAGCCATGGACATCGCCAGGATGGCGAGTATCGTGTTGCAGCTGATCAGCACAGACCGCCTCGCGAAGTGGTCCGAGATCGATCCGGCCATGGGGGCGAGATAGATCGTTCCGAACGTAATTGCGGCTTGAGCGATCGCAAGCTGCGCAGTGGACCCGGTTCGCGAAAATATCTCGAAGGTCAGCGCGAAAGTTGCGGCGGACGATCCAAGGATGGATACCAACTGGCCGGTGAAGAGAAGGAGAAAACGACTGTCTACCTGGATGATTCGTACCATCTACTCCGCCTGTGCAACTTCGCTCGGTGTTCGACGGAAATCTTTATGTACCTATTCGGGACTACGACCGCGACAACAAGTTAGCAGGAGACACGGCAACGCGCTACGGGTGGACACATCGGTTTCCGATACCGATCACGAGGCGTTGAATGCCGAGTAGACGAATGGCAGCGCAGAGGTCGTTTGTGGCCGGTGACGAGTACTCGAGGGACGGACGGGTAGCGTTCCGCCCCACGGCTGGGCAATCGTCAGCTGAGTGCCCTGGCCGCCTTCGCGCGATCGAAGAAGGCCAGCAGGTGTGTCAGTTGCTCATCGGTGACGGTGAGCTTCACTCGGTCGCCGTTGTAGTGGATCCCGCCGTCGGACGTCCGTAGACCCACGGTCACCGTGGTTCCGCGGCGCGCCGGCTTCGCGTCGACTCCGAGGTGGTCGACATGCCATCGGCACCGACCGCCCGACGCGACGGTCACCGCGGAGTCGAACACCTCGACCGTGCGGTGATCGAGAACGAAGATCACGTTCTCGTCGAGGCGATACTCCAGGTAGAGGCGTTCGGTCATGGCGGCACACTAACTTGTCATCGATCTATTAGGGCGTCTACCGGATGGGCTAGAGAGCCGTATCGACGGCAATGCAGCGCTACGACACCGCAGGTAGGTACAGTCGAACGCGACACGGGGTGCCCGACAGGGCTGAGATCACACCCGTCGAACCTGATCTGGTTAGGACCAGCGAAGGGAATGTCGTGACGTTCGGTATTCCTGTCTCTCGTGACGGTCCCGACCTCGAACGAGAGGCGAGGCGCATGAACCTAGACGAGCAGACAGTGTTGGTCACCGGGGGTGGGCGCGGACTGGGAGCCGCGATCGCCGCGGCGTTCGCCGGTCACGGCGCACGCGTCGTGATCGATTACCGGAACAGCAAAGATGCTGCCGAAGCGTTGGCGGACCAGCTCGGCGATCGTGCGTTCGCGGTTCAGGGCGATGTGACCGACGAGAGTGCGGTGGCCTCGGTGTTCGACTCTGCACGTGCACATTTCGGCACCTCGATCACCACAGTCGTCAACAACGCACTGGCTGACTTCTCGTTCGACGGTGATGCCCGACCGAAGGCCGACACGATCACCTGGGATCGGTTCGACGCTCAGCTGCGAGGCAGTGTCCGGGCGGCGTTGCTCACCACGCAGGCGGCGCTGCCGGGCATGCGAGACATAGGTTTCGGCCGAATCATCAACGTGGGCACCAACTTGTTCCAGAATCCGGTGGTGCCTTACCACGACTACACCGCGTCGAAGGCCGCCCTGCTCTCGCTGACCCGAACGTTGTCCGCGGACCTGGGTGCGGACAACATCACCGTCAACATGGTGTCGGGCGGCCTGCTGCGGACCACCGACGCCAGTGCAGCGACCCCGGCCGAGGTCTTCGACTTCATCGCCGCGTCTACTCCGCTGCAACGGGTCACCACGCCGGAGGAATTCGCTGATGCCCTGTTGTTCTTCGCCTCGCCGTGGGCGCGGTCGGTGACCGGTCAGAATCTCGTCGTCGACGGCGGCCTGGTCAAGAACTGACATGCATCTCAACGCGTTTCTGTACGGCTGCGGTCATCACAGTGCAGCGTGGCGGCACCCTGATTCACGGGTAGAGGATCTGGGCGACATCTCGTACTACGAGGAGCTTGCGCAACTCGCCGAACGGGGAAAGTTCGACGCGGTGTTCTTCGCCGACGGTCATTCTGTTCGTGACCCGGCGGGAGCGGGAACCTGGTTCCTCGAACCGATCACAGCGCTGTCTGCCATGGCCCGAGCGACCACCCACATCGGTCTGGTCACCACGGTGTCGTCGACCTTCTACACCCCGTTCCATGCCGCGCGAATGCTGGCGTCGTTGGACCACATCAGCGGCGGCCGCGCCGGCTGGAACGTCGTCACCTCCATGTTCGACGCCGAAGCGCGCAATCACGGAATGGATGCCATCCCGGCTCGCGAGGACCGCTACGGACGTGCGGCGGAGTTCGTCGATACTGCACTGGCGCTATGGGATTCGTGGGACGACGATGCCATGACGTTGGATCGAACCGGGATGTATGCAGACCCGGCCAAGGTGCATGCCATCGACCACGAGGGCACCCACTTTCGGGTGGACGGCCCGTTGACGGTACCGCGGTCGCCGCAGGGTAGGCCGGTTCTGTTCCAGGCGGGGGCGTCGGGGCCGGGTCGTGATCTCGCTGCCACGTACGCCGAGGCCATCTATGCCGTCGCCTACGATCTCGTTGCAGCGCAGAGCTATTACGAGGATATGAAGGGGCGCATCGCCCACGCGGGCCGCGACAGTGCAGCAGTGGGCATCATGCCGGGGTTGGTGACGTACATCGGATCGACGATGGACGAGGCGCATCGGAAGAAGGCCGAGCTGGACGTGTTGTTACCGACGGAGCAGTCCCTGGCGATGCTGTCGACGTTCACCGGGCAGGATTGTGCTGCTTGGGAACTCGATGAGCCGGTGCCGGCACTGCCACCCGCGTCCGAGTTCCCCGGACCGCAAGGCCGGTACGAGACCATCCTGCGCATCGTCGAGAAGGATCGCCCGACGGTGCGTGCGCTGCTGGGCACCCTCGCGGCCGGCGGCGGTCATGCGACGATGATCGGCACGCCGGAGTCCATCGCCGACGAAATGGAATCGTGGATGGGTCGCGGTGCCGACGGCTTCAACCTGATGTGCCCGCGCTACCCGGACTCACTGGCCGACTTCGTCGAGCACGTGGTCCCGATTCTGCAGCAGCGTGGCCTGTTTCGATCCGAATACACGTCGTCGACGCTACGGGGTCACCTGACCGGATGATCCGAGCCGGGTTCAGTCCAGCGAGTCGATGAATTCCCTTGTCAATCGGGAGATGTCGTCGGCATGCGAGATCGGTGACCAGTGCCCCGCCGGAATGTCGTTGCGCGTCAGGTTCTTCACCCACTTGCCGGTGTCCTCGTAGTGATAGGGCCGCACCGCGACGTCCTCGGTGTTGACGATGAGGTGCACCGGGATGTCGATGTACCGATCCCGCGGATTGGTCAGGATCGGAATGATGTTGGCGCGGTACAGCTTGGTGCCGTTGGTCGCGTCGGACCACAGCGTGGGGTTCTGGGTGACGAGCTTCGGATCGACTCCGGAGAACTCCTGGAGGAACGCCGGCCAGCCCTTGGCGAACTGTCGTTTGATCCGCAGGTTGGCAAGGATCGGGATATGGAAGGTGGCGGTGTACCAGGACGCTCGTGTCTGGGCGAGGACCTGTTTGATGCCGGCGAGACTGGGGCGACGCAGGCGGGACTGTGACCACTTGCCGAGGTGATCGAGATTCGGTCCCGAAATCGAGGTGTAGGAACGGATTCGATCTTTCGCCTGCGGCTGGGCCGCGGCCTCCCAGACCTCGACGGCACCCCAGTCGTGAGCGAGCACGTGCACCGGTGCATCGGGGCTGACCGCATCTGCCACGGCGTAGAAGTCCGACGCGAGGCGGGCCAACTTGTACGCCGACTGCTCGGTGGGCACCGTGCTTTCGCCGGCTCCGCGTGAGTCGTAGCTGATCACCCGAAAGCGGTCTTCGAGCTGCGGCACGATGTGGCTCCACAGTTCGTGCGTGTCCGGCCACCCGTGCACGAGCACGATGGGGTCGCCGTCGGGGTTGCCGCTCTCGAACACCGCCAACCGAATGCCCTCGTTGACGACCGTGGTACGAACCGCGTTGCTGCTCACTGTCTTTCCGTTCTATAGATCGAGTACGAGGCGCGCGCTTTTAGCACGTGACACGCAGATGAGCATGTGATCGCGCTGCTCCTCCGGGGTCAATCGCGACTCCAGGTGCTCGGGCTCGCCGGACAGCACCCGAACCTTGCAGGTACCACAGAAGCCCTGCTGGCACGAGTACGCGATATTGGGCTTGCGTTCCTTGACCGCAGTGAGCACCGACGCGTCGGCTGCGACGTCGAGCACAGCTCCACTGCTGATCAGCTGCACCTCGAACGGTGTGCCGTCGAGGATCGGCGGCGGGCCGAAACGCTCGAAATGCAATGCTGTGGCGGGGCACTGGCGAAAGTCGCGGCGGACGGCGTCGAGCATGGGGGTAGGGCCGCAGCAGTAGACGGCACCGCCAGCGGGTGCGCGCTCGAGCAATTCACCCTCGGCGGGGTACCCGTGCACGTCGTCGGTCCGGATGAACACGCGGTCCGAGTCCCAGCTCTCGATTTCGTCGAGAAAAGGCATCGTGTCGCGAGAGCGACCGCAGTACACGAACTGCCAGTCCATCCCGAGGATCCGAGCCGCACGGACCATGGCGATGATCGGGGTGATCCCGATGCCCCCCGCGATGAACAGAGCACTGCCCTCCGCGACGAAGGGAAAGCCGTTGCGCGGCCCGCGAACGGTGACCTCGGTGCCGGGTTCGAGTGCATGCATCTCGATGGATCCGCCTGCGCCGGTGGGTATTCGGCGTACGGCGATGCGGTAGCAACTGCGGTCCGACGGGTCGCCGCACAGTGAGTACTGCCGACGTCGACCCGACGGTAGGTGCAGATCGAGGTGGCAGCCAGGATGCCAAGTCGGCAATTGCTCACCCGTCGGCGAGGCGAGGGTCAGAGCAGCGACATCGTTGTCCTCCGCGACGATTTCGCGGTTCACAACCACCAGCCGCAGGGCGGAATCGGGATTGTGGCCGGCTACTGCGTCGTCGTACTCCTTGCCGGCCGTCGCATGCATGTAGCCGTTGAGGAACGTTCCGAGCATCTGCATCGAACGATCGGGGCGGGGACGTCCGCGGAGATCCGGCGGCGGGTCCTTGGGGAACAGCCGTGGAACGCGACGCGTCGACAGTTTCACCGCGCCGCTGCCTGCGCGGCCGGTGACGACGCCAGGTAGCGCACGGCCTGAGCCGTGGAGCCCTCCTGGCTGGGGTGATACGACTTCTTCAGGTAGCGCGACATGCTGCGGCCGACGTGCGTCAGCGCCGGCAGGGTGCCGCGGCGAACCGACTTGCGCCACAGGGCCGATCGGGGCTTGCGGACCGACCTGGGGGCACCCTGCAGCTCGGGGTCGTTCTTCATCAGGAAGATGATCCCGCGCTGCCAGATGTACGCCATCAACGGCACGACCACGACGAACGTACGCAGACGACGAACCTCGCGCTTGTCGAAGTAGCGCAGGGTGTCGTACGCGACCGAGCGATGCTCCACCTCTTCGGCACCGTGCCACCGCAGCAGATCGAGCATGGTGGGGTGGATGCCCGCGCGGTCGAGGCCGTCGGCGTTCAGCACCCAGTCGCCGAGGAATGCCGTGACGTGTTCGATGGCAGCGATGAGGGCCAGCCGCTCGACGAGGTTGTTCTTCGATCGCAGGCTCGTCACCGAATCTGCTCCGAGCACTTTGCCGAAGGTCCAGTCCATCTGGTCGGTGAACGGCTTCGGGTCGAGTCCGTTGGCTTCGAGGTGTACGAGGACGCCGGTGTGTGCCTCGGCGTGGACAGCCTCCTGGCCGATGAACCCGATGACGTCGTCGCGCAGCTTCTCGTCGTCGATGTAGGGCAGCGCCTCTTTGAAGGTGTCGACGAACCAGTGCTCGCCGGCGGGCAGAATGAGGTGCAGCACGTTGAGCACGTGCGTGGTGTACGGGTCGCCGGGCACCCAGTGCATCGGCAGATCGCTCCAGTCGAACTTCACGTTCCTGGCCTGAAGCATCACTTCGCCCGGGTCCGATGCGGTGGCACTGGCGGCATTGCGCTCGATCATCGAGTCGACCTCCTCCACGTCCACGCTGTGGCCGATGCCACAGCGCGCAAATTAGTATAAACATCGGTTACAGGTAAAAGGAACCGTGTCGGCAGCAAATGAGAGACTCGTGCCATGACCGACCCCTCCCCATCGGCTGTTCCCCCGAACAGCGTCCCCGTTGCCTGGCCCATCGAGTGGCCCGTCGACGTGCGTCGAATCGCCGACGCCACAGTCGATGCCCTTGCTGCTGTCATGGCGCAGGATCCGATCGCGTTCGACGAGGCCGTCGAACTGTTGGACCGCTCGGACGCGGCCAAGGCCGGGCACGTGCATGCGGAGATGGTACGGAGTTTGCTCGAAGAGGTATATAGCGACGGCTTGACCGCGGAGAACGTGCAGGAAGTGCTCGCCAGGACGGCGCGTGGGGCCGATTGGCTTCCGAGCCTCGACATCGCCGGATTCGTCGAGGTGCTCACCGGTGCGCTGGGCGTGACCGACGTCGAGGAGCAGTCGCGTTCGCGGCCGCGACCTGCGCACGCCCTGTTGGTGGTGGCGGATCTACTCGCAGTTCGTCGAAGTCGCGCCGAGACGTATGTGCGCCGCGCACTCGCCGAGATTCACCGCGCGCAGACGGTGGAGATGCCCTAGCGAGATCTTTCACTCTCTTGCTCCAGCACTAGAGAGGCGAAGAAAACGATACCGGTGCTGAACTCGAAGTTATGGACACCTTTCGACGATTTTTCGTCCACAACTTCGAGTTCGCGCCGGTTGGGGCTACAGATGCAACAGATTGGCACCCGCGACGACGGCCCGGATCGACGACAGCGTCGCATCGGCGTCGATGGCCATCGCCCATTCGTGGCGTCCGTCACGCTCCACCAGAACGAAGGTGGCCGTCTCCTCGCCGATGCTCTGCTGGTGAAACGAAAGAATCTCGATGGAGAATCCCGCGTCGTACAGCATCGAGGTCAGTGCCTCGATTGGACCGTAAGTCGTTGCGGCACAAGTGGTGATGGCGTCCGCGATACCGAAGGTCGCGTCGAACGAGGTCTTGCCGCCGGTGGCCCTCGCCGCCGTCCACGAACCGAGCCGAAGCGGGCCCGAGGTGGGCGAGAAGCGGTCGGTGAAGTTCGACCACGACATGTGGTGCCAGGTGATCTCGTTGCGCATCGTGCGCGGCAGAGCGCAGCCGAAACGGGCATGGAACGGATCGGTGGTGAGAGAAGAAGCAAGAGCATTCATGGGAGTGGTCTTCCGAATGTGAAGGGAGGACCGAACAGGTAGCACGACGACCCGCAGCGAGGGGTCGGTCCGAATCAGACCCCGCTACGGCGGCGTACTACGAGAATGCGCTTCACACCGCCGAAAGTAGTCCTTCGTTGTGGTCGCGCGCAAGTATCGAACGAATACGGATCTCTAGGACACGAGCTAGATGTCCGCATATATCGGACGATTCGTTGTAACTTTGGCCCCATGGACCCCGTGCGTAACCCCTACGCTCCCGGCGCCGGCCAGCGCCCACCCGAGCTCGCAGGTCGAAAGAAGCAGCTCGACGCCTTCGACGTGGTGCTCGAACGGATAACCCGCGGCAGGCCGGAACGCAGTGTGGTGCTCACCGGGCTGCGGGGCGTCGGGAAGACGGTGCTGCTCAACCAACTCCGATCTGCGGCCATCGCGCGCGGCTGGGGAACCGGGAAGATCGAGGCTCGTCCCGACCAGGAATTGCGTCGACCGCTGTCGTCTGCCCTGCACATGGCGGTCCGCGGGATCGCGGCATCGCATCGCGATCCCGAACGCGTGGACGAATTTCTCGGCGTGCTGAAGGCCTTCGCTCTGCGTTCCACCGCCGACAAGGGCATGCGGGAGAGGTGGCAACCTGGCATCGACGTGCCGGCCAAGACAGGTCGTGCCGACTCCGGCGACATCGAGATCGACCTCGTGGAACTGTTGCTCGACGCCTCCGCGCTGGCCGGCGATGTGGGCGTGGGTATCGCCATCTTCATCGACGAGATGCAGGACCTCGGTCCCGCAGACATCTCCGCATTGTGCGCGGCCTGCCACGAGCTCAGCCAGGACACCGCGCCGCTGATCATCGTCGGAGCCGGACTACCGCATCTGCCTGCGGTGCTGTCGGCGTCCAAGAGCTACTCCGAGCGGCTGTTCAGCTACCACCGCATCGGTCGGCTCGAACGCGCAGCGGCAGACCTCGCGTTGATCGCTCCGGCCGATCGGGAAGACGTCGAGTTCACCCCCGATGCACTCGATGCGTTGTACGCAGCCGCCGACGGCTATCCGTACTTCGTGCAGGCCTACGGCAAGGCGACGTGGGATCTTGCGGCCGACAGCCCCATCTCCATCGAGGACGTCCGCGTCGCCGCCCCCACCGCGGAAGAGGAACTGGCCGTCGGATTCTTCGGTTCTCGCTACGAGCGCGCAACGCCCGCCGAGCGTGAATACATGCGCGCGATGGCAGAACTGTCGGTGGACGACGGCTCCGTGCCGACCGCTGCCGTGGCCACCGAGCTGGGGCGCAAGCCGGCGTCGCTGTCGCCTGCCCGTGATGGGCTGATCAAGAAGGGCCTGATCTACTCGGCCGAGCGCGGCACCATCGCCTTCACGGTGCCGCACTTCGGCCGCTATCTGCGGGCGCAGACCGACGAGCCCGCAGCGGTATAGAACTGTCAGTGCACCTGGGCTCGCTAGTTGCACAGTTGCTCGAGCCTTCTTACAGCCCTGGCGTCGGAGCGGTCTACGTTGACGAGGTCTGCGTCACCGTCGTAGAAGTCGATCAGCCGCTGGTCCATCACTCGACGCCACAGCGGCGGAACCAGCGAGCAGAAGATCATCACCGCATACCCGGCCGGCAGCTGCGGGGATTCGTCGACGGTGCGCAAAGCCTGGTACCGGCGCACGGGATTCGCGTGATGGTCGCTGTGACGCTGTAGGTGGTACAGGAACAGGTTGCTCCACAGGTGGTCACTGTTCCAGCTGTCCCGATGAGTCGGTTTTCCGTATCGCCCGCTCGGCCGCTTCTGCCGTAGCAGCCCGTAGTGCTCGAGATAGTTGGCCGCCTCGTACAGAACGATGGCGATCGCAGCCTGCAGCACCAGATACGGCACGGTCACGGAGCCGAACACGGCGATCAGTACGCCGAACAAAGCGACGCTCATGGCCGCGGCGTTGAACAGGTTGTTGCGATACGACCACCGCGACAGGCCCTGACGCGCGAGGCGTCGGGATTCCAGCTCCCAGGCCGAGCGCAGGCCGTGTACGACCGTGCGCGGCAGGAACTTCCAGAACGATTCACCGAATTTCGCCGACGCAGGATCCTCTGGGGTGGCGACGCGAAGGTGGTGGCCGTGATTGTGCTCGACGTAGAAGTGGCCGTACAGAGACTGTGCCAGCGTCACCTTCGAGAGCCATCGTTCGAGGCGCTCCCTCTTGTGGCCCAGTTCGTGTGCGGCGTTGATGCCGACCCCGCCGACGATGCCGACGGTGATGGCCAGCCCGATCCGCTCGGGAACCCCGAGTGGTCCGTGCGCCCACAGATAGCAGGCCGCGATGAGCCCTGCGTACTGCAACGGCAGGAACAGGTAGACGCACCACCGGTAGTAGGGGTCCTTTTCCAGAGCGGACAGCGCCTCGTCGGGAGGATTGCTTCGGTCGACACCGGCGAATCTGTCCACCAAGGGCAGCGCAACACCCATGATCATCAGGCCGAGGGTCCAGAATGCGCCGGGCCCGAGGAGGGTCACCAGACCCCACGCCAGGAACGGGCTCAGTGGGATCGTCAGTCCCAGCGGCCACAGGTAGCGCTTCGGGTCGCGCCACCGAGGCGACGTACTGGTGGCGGACTCATCGCGCATTCTGTGTTCGTAACTTCCCGGTTGTGGCCGAACCTCGGGATCGAGGGGCGACGGTAGTGGCGTCTCACAAGGACATCGTCTGCTTTGCCAGGATAGTTACTCGAGCGAATCTTTGCGGGTTCGCCGATGGGCCATCGCACGACCCACCACCCTTGTACGGTGACCGCATGAAGCATGTCGATTCGTCGTTCACGGGAGTCCACGGAACCCGAATCGTCTACGACGTCTGGACCCCAGAGAACACGCCGACCGGGGTTGTCGTACTGGCCCACGGACTGGCCGAGCATGCAGGCCGATACCGCCACGTCATCGAACGCCTCGGCTCTCTCGGTCTGGTCGTCTATGCGCCCGATCATCGAGGGCACGGACGCTCCGGCGGCAAGCGGGTGACACTGGCCGCGTGGTCCGACTTCACCGACGACCTGCACACCTTGTTCGGTATTGCAGCCGACGAATACCCCGACAAACGCACCTTCCTGCTCGGCCACAGCATGGGCGGCGCGATCGCACTGTCCTACGCCCTCGACCATCAGGCCGACCTCGATGGACTGATGCTGTCCGGCCCAGCGGTCGTCCCCACCGTGGGGCAGCCCAAAGCACTGGTGGCGGTAGGCAAGATCCTCGGACGCCTGATACCGGCCGCTCCCGTACTCAAGCTCGACCCCAACCTGGTCTCGCGTGACAAGACCGTCGTCGACGCCTATGTTGCCGATCCGTTGGGCTACCACGGCAGCGTCACGGCGGGTCTCGCCGCGGCGATGCTCGGCGTCGGAGACACGTTCCCGGCGCGCCTGCCGTCGCTGACGATCCCGGTATTGCTGCAGCACGGAACCGCGGACGGATTGGCCGATGTCTCCGGCAGCGAACTCATCGCCGAGCTGGCCGGATCCGACGACCTGACGCTGAAGAAGTACGACGGCCTGTTCCACGAAGTGTTCAACGAGCCGGAGAAGGAGCGCGTACTCGACGACCTCATCGCCTGGCTGCGTCCGCGAGTCCAGACCAGCGCTGTAAGTTCCTGACGGATCTTTTCGATGAAGGGAGTAAGGCCATGACCAGGCGAGCACTCGTATTGGGCGGCGGCGGAGTCGCAGGAATTGCGTGGCAGACGGGTGTCCTACTGGGATTGGCAGAATCGGGAGCCGACGTCACCGACGCCGAGATGCTGTTGGGCACCTCGGCCGGTTCCTCGGTCGCGGCGCAGATTTCGAGCCCAGCGACGATGGCCGAGCTGTACGAGCGTCAAGCAGACGAGGCGAGGCAGGATGTCGAGCCGCACGCCGAGGCGACCATCGACGAGTTGGTCTCCATGCTGGCCCGGGCGGCGCAGAATTCGGACGGCAGTGCGATCGACACTCGCAGGCGCATCGGCAGCGAGGCGCTGGCGGCGTCGACGATCACCGAACGTGAGCGACGCGCCATCATCGAACGACGGTTGCCGTCGCACTCATGGCCGAACCGTGACCTGCGCATCGTCACCGTCGACGCGGTGACCGGTCGGCATCGGGTTCTCGATCGCGGCTCGGGCGTGCAGCTGATCGACGCGGTGGCCGCGAGCTGCGCGATCCCGGGCATGTGGCCACCGGTGACGATAGGCGATCACCGCTACGTCGACGGCGGCATTCGAGCCAGCGAAAATGCCGATCTCGCAGTCGGATTCGAGAAGGTGCTGGTGCTCAAGGTCGGTGCTCTCGACCTCGAGGACGATCCTTTCGAGATCGAACGGGAACGCCTGGTCAAGGGCGGTTCCAAGGTGGAAGTGATTGCCCCCGACGCCGATTCGTCGGCGGCCATCGGACCCGATGCCACCGACATCGCCGTCCGATCGGCTGCGGCCGTGGCCGGACGAGCACAGGGCAATGCCATCGCCGCGCGTATTGCCGAATTCTGGGTCTAGGGCACCCGCTTCAGCCGAACAGCGCAGCGCCGTTGCCCCAGCACACCGAGCGAACCCAATCGTCTCCCAGGTCCAGGCGGCGCACTGCGGTCAGGGCATCCAGGTAGGGGTACGGGATATTGGGAAAGTCGCTACCGAACAGAATGCGATCCTGGAGATCGAGGAGCCGCGGTAGCTCGTGTCTCGGAAGCGGTGCCGCCGCCTCCGAGAAGTCGGTGAACGCCATGGTGGTGTCCAGGCGAACGTTCTCGTAGCGATCGGCCAAGTCGAGAAACTCGGTGTACTCGGGCATGCCCATGTGCGCGATGATCAGCGGTAGCGTCGGGAACCGTTGCAGCAGATCTGAAATCGGCCCAGGTCCGGTGTGAGTGCCGGGTGCCGGGCCGGAGCCGCAGTGGATCACCACCGGAACCTGGGCGTCCGAGAGCGCACCCCAGACACCGTCCAACAGGGGGTCGTTCGGCGAGTAGTCGCCGACCTGTATGTGCGACTTGAAGATTCGAGCGCCGGCGGCGAGAGCATGCTCGACGTACTCGGTGGCCCCTTCCTCGGGGTAGAACGTGGCGGTGTGCAGGCAGTCGGGGGTGCGCGCGGCGAAATCGGCACCCCAGGAATTGAGCCATGCTGCCATCGCCGGCTTGTGGGGGTAGATCATCGAGGTGAACTTCTTCACCCCGAACCCGCGAATGACCTGCAGCCGTCGGTCTTCGGCGAAGCGATAGGAAATGGGCCACTCGCTGCCGGTCAGCGGCCCGGCACTGTCGAAGTAGCTCCACACCTTGTCCATCACGTTCTTCGGCATGAAGTGTGTATGCACGTCGAACAGGCCGGGCAACGCAAGCTCGGTCCAGAAGGCGACGATGCGTTCGGTCTCGTCGAGCAGCTCGGCGTCGGACCGCGGTTGTTCAGCGTGCGACATGCGCATCGAACCACTCGAGAGTCTTCCCCCAGGCGTCGGCCGCGGCGTCGGCGTCGAACACTGCGGGGCGGTCGTCGCAGTGGAAACCGTGCTTGCCCTGGGCGTAACGGGTGATCTCGGTGTCGACAGGAGCAGTAGCAGTGATCTCACGCAGCGTCTCGACCTCCTGGAACGGGATGCCCTCGTCCAGGTCTCCGAAGAAGCCGTGCCAGGGCGTCTGAAGGGCGTCGCCTACCGAGGCCATCGCGGGATAACCGAAGCGGCCTTTCGTGATGCCACCTCCGTAGAAGGTTGCTGCCGCACCGAGGGGGCGGCGAACAGCGGTCTGGAACGCCACAGTGCCGCCCATGCAGAAGCCGACGATGGCGATCGACGAGGGCTCGAATCCCAGTTCGGCGAGTGCACTCGCCGCCGCGTCCACGTCGGAGTCCACCTCGTCCGCCTTCAATTTCCCGATGGCGGCCATGGCCGAGTCCATGTCCGAGTAGTCGAGCACGGTGACGCCGTCCTGCCGGTGGAACAGGTGCGGAGCGACCGCGACCCACCCTGCGGCTGCGACTCGATTGCACACGTCGACGATGTGATCGGTGACGCCGAAGGCTTCCTGGATGACGATGACGCCGCCGCGGGCGGTGCCGTTGGGCTGTATGACGGTGAGGGGAGTGGTGTTCACCATTCGATTGGAGCACATCCCGCTTCCTGTATGCCGGTATCCACGGTGGGTTCAGCAGTTTTGTACGGTGGCTGGCAGGGAACGATCCCGACCGAGAGGACCATTCATGCGCGCGGTACAGATCTCCAGCCTCGACGGACCCGACTCGGTGAGCGTGGTGGATATCGACGAGCCGGCTCCGGGTGATGGATCGGTGGTCATCGAGGTTCATGCCGCAGGCGTCGCCTTTCCCGATGCGTTGCTCACCCGTGGGCTGTACCAGTACAAGCCGGAACTGCCCTTCGTGCCCGGAAGCGAGATCGCCGGTGTCGTCCGATCCGCTCCGGCGGACTCCGGCTTCTCGGCAGGCGATCGCGTCGCGGCGCTGACCGGGTTGAGCGACGGTATGGCCGAGGTCGCCGTGGTCTCACCCGATACGGTGTTCGCGCTGCCGGAGTCGGTGTCGCTCACCGCAGGGGCCGGACTGTTGTTCAACGACTTGACGGTGCACTTCGCGCTTCGTGAACGCGGCCGGCTGGCACCGGGTGAGACCGTGCTGGTGCACGGTGCCGCCGGTGGTATCGGAACCTCGGCGTTGCGGATGGCTCCGGTTCTCGGTGCGTCCCGGGTGATCGCCGTGGTGAGCTCTGAGGCCAAGGCCGACATCGCCCGCTCCGCGGGAGCCACCGATGTCGTTCTCGTCGACGGTTGGAAGGACGCGGTCAAGGAACTGACCGGCGGTCGCGGTGTCGACGTGGTGGTCGATCCGGTGGGCGGCGACCGGTTCACCGACAGCATCCGTTCGCTCGCACCCTCGGGCCGAATCCTGGTGTTGGGCTTCACCGGTGGCGAGATCCCGACCGTCAAGGTCAATCGGTTGCTGCTCAACAATGTCGAGGTCGTCGGCGTCGGCTGGGGCGCGTGGTGGATGACGCGGCCGGGTTACCTCGCTACCCAGTGGGCCGAGATCGAGCCACTGCTCGCCGACGGTTCACTGGTAGCACCCGAGCCCTCGGTGTATCCGGCTGCCGAGGCTGCCGCAGCCATCGCCTCGCTGGAAAACCGCACTGCCGCAGGTAAAGTGGTGCTCGACTTCTCGCGCTGACGCGGCTCTGCACCACGGCGTCGAGTTGCCGGGTCACTCCGGCAGCTCGACTCCCCTCGCCTCGGCCAAGGCGGCTATCTCGGCGGGGAAGACATTCTTGAAGACGAACGGATCCGTGCCCAAAGCCCAGTTTGGTGCGAGTTCGATGGCGTATCTCTCGAAGTAGCCGAGTTGCTTGGCCACCAGAATCAGCTCCTCGGGACTCGAGGTCTTGTACTGCTTTCCCATGCTCACCAGCGCACGGATGAAGTCCGCCAGACTGAAGTGAGCGAGGGTCGTCGAGAGCATCGGAGCGAACACCGATTGCAGTATTGCTCCCACCTCGGCGTCCGAACCCATCTGTGGTGCAACAATTCCCAGACGCTTGACGGTGTCGGCGAGACGGGCGAAGTCGCCGTCGATCACGGTGGCGTGAAACAGGTCGAGTAGCAGTTTGCGCCACTGCTCGTCCACCTCGCCCATGACGCCGAAGTCGAGGAACGCCACCCTGCCGTCGTCGAGCACCCACACATTGCCTGCGTGTACGTCACCGTGGAATAGGCCGTGCAGCACAAGGGCTTCCATCCAAACCTTGGCCGCCCGGCGCACGATTAGCTCGGACTGCTCGCCCGGCTCGTAGCGGTCGAGTGGGGAGCCGTGCATCAGTTCCATACAGATGACCCGGCCGCCGCAATAGTCGAAGTGCACCTCTGGAGCGGTGACATGTCCATTGTCTCCGAATGCGCTGATCGCGGTGCGAAAGCTGTCCTGCCGCTTCGCTTCCACGGCACTGTCCAGTTCGGCGAACGTAGCGGCATGCAGGTCCACGATGATGGCCGACGCATTGGCGGTGGCGAAGAACGGAATGAACTTCTCCAGCCCGCGGGCGATGAGATATGCGATGCGTAGGTCGATCTTCATGCGGTGGTAGATGCCCCGTCGCTGCACCTTCATGACAACTTCGCGCCCGTTGTCACGGCGCACGCACAGATGCACCTGAGCAACCGAGGCGGACGAGAGCGGCACGTCGTCGAACGAGGAGAACAGATCGTCGATCCCGCGGCCGAGGTCGGCCTCGATCACCGCGCGCGCCACCGAACCGGGAAACGGTGGAACCTCGTCGAGGCACCGCAGGCACGTATCGGCAAGGACTTTGGGGAACAACCCCGGTGAGGAACCCATCAGTTGCCCGACCTTGACGAACGTGGGGCCGAGAGCGAAGAAGGCGTCGACGACGGCCTCCGATGCGTACACCGGCCACCCGCGTCGGGGCGCACGAACCCAGCGGCCGATCGCCACGAACTGGAAGTACGTCAATACCGAACCGATGACGATGAGCCGCAGCAGTTCTCGAATCCCGAAGGTCTTCAGCTCGGGTGCGGGCTTGGGTGTCATGGGCCTGGGTGTCGTGGGCTCGGGCGTCGCGTCGTCGGGGGTCATGCGTGCGCTCCCGCGGGCAGGCGTGCAGCCGATGCTTCGAGCCGCGACAACAGTCGAAGGAATCTTGTCTCGTCATCCGAGGCGCGCGACAGCACCAACGCACCTTGGATACCCGCGACGATCTCCTCGGCGAGCTCGGCCGCCGACTCGCCGTGTCCGAGGCGGTTCAGTACCGGGGTGAGGGCCTCGATCCAGTGAGCGAAATGTGTTGCGACGCGTCCGGAGAAGGTTGCGCGTTCCAGTCCGAGTGTGAACGCACCGAACAGGCACACCAGCCGGTGGGAACGAAAGTAGCGGGCGGTTTGCTCGAACATCTCGTGCGTGGTCGACGCGGCGTCGGTGCCGTGCCGCAGGGGCTCGAACACGTTGTGGTGGAACCACTGCTCCACGTCGTCGAGGACGGCCTCGGCCATCTCCTGCTTGCCCCGCGGAAAGTAGTGGTAGAGACTGCCTTTCCCCAGGCCGGTCTTCCTGCTGATGACCGCGAGGGACGAACCGTCGAACCCGTGGTCGCGGAACACTCCTGCGAGTATCGGCACCACGTCGTGGCGATCGCTCATGAGCCGGTACTGTACCAATCGGTACAAGGCGGCTGTATCGGGGTTGCGGGAGTGGAGCCTGCGGAATGACCCAGCAGGCCGGGAGTGGAGCCTGCGGAATGACCCAGCAGGTTTCGGGTGGAGTCTGACTGTCGGAGCTGAGTGGGCCGTGGATACTGCAGTCGTGAAGAGAACTACCGTCCTGGCTGCTGGAGCGTTCCTCGTCGGCGGGGTGACCTACCTTGCTGCCGAGGCGATTGCGGCAATGGGCTGGACCGATCTCCGGTACAGCTACGCGCGCAACAACATCAGTGACCTCGGGATCCCGGCGATTTCACCGTGGCACCCGGTGATGAACACAGGGTTCGTGGTCGACGGCACGTTGTTCGTTCTTGCCGGCCTCGGGTTGTCGATGCTGTTCGAGGGCAGAGCACGATGGATTCTGCTGGGTACGTCGGTGGTGCACGGCGTCGGCAGCATCGTGGTCGGGCTCGCACATGCTTCGGTCGACGGAGCCTCGACCCCGCATGCGGTGGGCGCGGGCATGGCGATCGTCGGCGGTAACCTCGTGCTCGTGGCCGCAGGCAGGTACGGCGGCCGCGTCGGTGCGCCGCGTTGGTACACGGTGGGCAGCACCCTGGCGGGTGTCGCGGGGCTGGCTGGGTTCACGTTGTTTCTCGCCGACACGGGAATTCTCGGGGGCGGAACGTTCGAGCGAATCTCGGTCTACACCATCATCGGCTGGGAGATCGTCACCGGCACAACGGTTCTAGCGCAGCGCTACCTATCGAAACCTCGGTGACTCCTTGGCGAGGAAGGCGCGAACGCCTTCCCGGCCGTCGGCGGATCCGAATGCTTCCTCGAACACCGGTAGTGCGCGTCGTGCAGGTTCGTACGGGGACTGCCCGAAGGTGAGTGCGAGGGCTCGCTTATTGGCGTGCATCGCCGAGCGGGATTTCCGAGCGAGGGTCTGCGCCAGGTCCAATGCCACCGACAACGATTCACCGCGCGGTGCCACTCGATTGATCAGACCCCACTCGAGCGCGGTCTCGGCGGAGATCGGCTCGCCGAGCAGAACGAGTTCGGCCGCGCGGGCCTGACCAACTCGACGCATAGCGCGCATCGACCCGCCGCTGCTGGGGATCACGCCGAGGTCGATCTCCGGCAATCCGAGCCGAGCACCTGCGTCGGCGACGACGAGGTCGCAGCACATCGCCATCTCGAGTCCGCCGCCCAACGCGAATCCGCCGATCGCCGCGACCGTGGGTAGCGGTAGGTCGGCCAGCAGATCGAGCGTGGCGTTCTCGAAGACGCTCTTGCGTGCGAGCACGTCACCGTCGTTCTGCATCTCGGGCATCTCGGAGATGTCCGAACCGGCACTGAACACCCGCTCGCCGGTCAGAACCACCGCTCGAATCTCGTTGTCGGCAGCCAGGTCTCGTAGAACGGCGTTCAGCCGCCGCGTCGCGGGACGGGTCAGCGCATTGACCGGGGGGTTGCTCAGCAAGATCTGTGCAACGGCCCGGTGTGGGTAGGACAGGACGGGTGACGACTCTGTAGCCATAGAAGACAACCGTAGAGCGTTGACCAGGCGATTGGGAGACTCCCGCGATGGCATGTACCGTTGAGGACACACAGCGCGGGGTGGAGCAGCTCGGTAGCTCGCTGGGCTCATAACCCAGAGGTCGCAGGTTCAAATCCTGTCCCCGCTACTACATTGATCAGGCCCGGCACATCGTGCCGGGCCCGATCTGCTTTCGTAGGTCTTGGTGGCCGCAGCTGTCAGGGTTGCAATCTGAACTGCACAACGGCCGTGACGTTCTCGATGGCGTCGTCGAGTGCCTTCTTGCGGGCCCGGGCGTTCGGTGCCGACAGGATGTCGAGTCGATCGGACTGACCCATCGGGATCAGCGCAGCCAGCGACCAGATCTTCTCGGCGGCCGAGATCGGCAGGCTCAGAAAGTCCGGAAACCCAGGAGTGACGATGTTCTCACTGGATTCGAGCCTGCCGATGAGCTCGTACAGATCCTCGACCCGCGACCACGTGGTATCGAATTCGGTATCGGCGATAACCGACTCGTCGTCTTCGTCGTGCCATGGTCGAACGTCGGCCAAAGGGTAGGGATCGTCGGGCAACCAGGCGTCGATCCGAATTCGTTCACCGCCGACACACTCGAGGAGGTACCTGCCATCACCGATGGCCTCGTGCCCGATGATGTGCGCGACCGTCGCCACGTCGTGCCGAACATCGCCGCCGCCGGCCTCGTGGCCACGTGCGATGAGAACGACGCCGAAGCTCGGGTCTTCCTGCTCGAGACAATCGTGCACCAGAGCCTGGTAGCGCGGCTCGAAGATGTGCAGCGGTAAGCGTTCGCCCGGGAGCAACACGCTTCCGAGTGGGAACATCGGGATGACGCTCACGGGCGATGCATCGGCATGACTGCCGGGGTGATCTCTTCGGGCGCGTCAGGTTTTGCCACAGCATCCTTCCCTTGCCCGCTCGAGTCCAAGAACTCGTCCAACAGGCGGAAGAAGAAATCCGGCTCGTCGAGCTGCGGAAAGTGCCCCGCATCGGGGAAGATCTCGACGCGGCTGTTGGGCACCTCGCGTCGGATGTTGTCCGCGTGCTTGGCCGGAATCATCCGGTCTTTGCCGCCCCAGACGAGCAGGGACGGAATGGACTCGAACCTCTCGAAGTGCTGCTTCGCGCTGACGGTCTGACCGCGCGGGCCCACCACCGCTCGCGTCGACGCCAGAAACGCCTCGCGGGTGGACCGGTCGGCAACGGACCGGAACGAGCGCCAGGTTTCGGTCATACTCGGGCCGGGCTTGACGGGAAGGCCCCACTTGCCCAGCTGCGCCAGTGCGCCCTCGGTGTTCTTGCGGAACCAATCGGACGCGAGCAGCGGGAGTACCAACTCGCTACCCGGCAGCGTCGCGGCCTTGAGCAGCAGGCTCACTTCGGGGCCAAGGCCGCCACTGCTGACCAGCGCGAGGCGATCCACGCGTTCGGGGAAGAGATACGTCATCTGCATGACGATGCCGCCGCCGAGGGAGTGACCGACCAGCGGAGCCGAGTCGATCTTCAGGTGATCCATCAGATCGCGAATGGTGGCCGAATGCGAGCTCAGCGAGTAGTCGCCGGACGGCTTGTCCGAGTCGCCGTGGCCGAACAGGTCCGGGGCGATCACGCGGTGCTTGTATGACAAACGCTCGAGCTGCGTACCCCAGGACATATGCGATCCGAGCAGACCGTGCACCAGAACTACGGGTGGACCGTCGCCGATATCGACGTAGCGCAGGACGTCCTTGTGTAGTTCCACGGACTGCAACTCGTACGGTGAACTCATTGTCGACCTCCTGTCGTATAGCTAGGACCTGTCGCGCCTTGTGGCACAACGTACAAGCTGAGCCGTTGTCGCAACAGACCGTGCAGGGCCGCCGAGCTTCAGCACCCGCCGGCGACGGTGTCGTCGATGATATTGGCGAGCTCCTCGGCCATCGGGTCGCGCAGCATGTCGACGTGATCGCCGGTGATGTCGAAGAATGTCAACTCACCATGAGCAACTGCTTGCCAAGACCGGGAATCCTTCACATTCTCATCTGTACGAACCACTGTCATTGAACCCGACCATGGAGTCGGAACATGCTTGTTCAACGCCACGTACCCGATGCTTGCGAAGACCAACCATTCCATGGTCGTCGGATACCGCAGCAACCCGGCGAATTGCATGCGGATCCACAGGGCGGCTGTGCCGAGGCGGCCGAGGTGGAAGCCCGCATCCTCCCGCGTCTGAGCCGGTGGTGCAGCCGGGCATGCGGCACCGCCGGGCAGCTTGTCCAGAAGGTGCCGAAACAGCCTGGTGTCGAGTAGAAGAAGGTGCGGAGAGCCGAGACCACGGTCGCGGATTCTTTCGGCCATCGCGATGGCGATCCACCCGCCGAGCGAATGTCCGACCAGGTGAAACGGTCCCTCGGGCTGGACGGTGCGTATCGCGTCGACGTAGCGCTTCGCGGTTCGCCGCACAGTGCGGTCCGGTAGTCCGCGCTTTTCTCGGCCGTGAGCTTGCAAGGCGTACACCGGATGACTGTCGTCGATGTGCTTGACGAGTTCGATGAATGCCATCGCGCCGACTCCGGCTCCACCGATCAGGAAGATCGGTGCTTTGCTGCCTTCGGTGCGCAGTGGTACGAGCACGTCATGTCGGTCGGACGTTCGTCGTCGAACGGCGTCCGCGTCACGTAGTCGGGCATCGACCCTGACAGCGAGAGTTCGAACGGTCGTCGCCGCGAACACGTCCTCCGCCGTGATGTCGACCTTCAGCCCCTCCCGCAGTTGGGCCAGCATCGCCGTTGTCGTCAGCGAGTTTCCGCCCAGCGTCTGGAAATCTTCGTTCCGGCCGATGAAGTCCAGACCGAGGGCAGCCCGCGCAGCCTCGGCGACTATGTATTCGGTGGGTCCGGCCGCCGCGGGCTCGACCCGTCGCTGCACGGGCTCCGGCAACGCAGTTCGATCCACCTTGCCGCGTTCGTTGCGTGGGATCGCGTCGAGAGCGACGATGTGCGTGGGCACCATCCATTCCGGCAAGGTCCGGCGCAGCGACGCTCGGATCTCGCCGACGGAAGGTCGCTTGGCGGACCGCGCCGAGCAGACGTAGGCCACCAGTTCGGTGTCGGTGCCGGAGTGTCTGCCGATCACCGCGGCTTCGTCGATATTCGGTACGGCTCGCAGAGCGGCCTCGATCTCGGCCGGCTCGACCAGGTATCCGCGGACCTTGACGGCGTCGTCCATACGCCCGGCGAGGTGCAGCGTCCCGCCTTCGTCGAGTCGCCCCAGATCGCCCGTGCGATACCGAAACAGGCCGTCGCCGAGAGCGGTGAATCGTTCGGAATCCAGACCTGCGTCGCCGAGGTATCCGTCGGCCAGGCATGTCGACGTGACTCGCACTTCACCGATCGCGTCGGTCCGACACACAGTGCCGTCGGTGGTGACGACCTCGACAAGTTTGCCGGGGATGGGGTTTCCGGCAGGCAGGAAGCCGGACGGCAATGTTCGCTCCGGTGGGAACTCACTGTAGGCGACGGCACCGGCCTCGGTGGTCGCGTACCAGTTGACCATCGTGGCGAGCCCTGCGAACGTTCGCCGGAAATTGGCGACGTCGTCGGAATGCAGGGCCTCCCCGTACGTGGTGACCACGCGCAGACTGGGCACGGCTGTGGGCCCGTGGTCGGCCGCGGCGATCGTGCGCAGCAGCGACGAGGAGCAGTGCAGGGTGGTCAGTGAATGCGAGGCGATCCACTGGGCGGTGTCCAAGGTGACACCCGACCGAGGATCTCGGCAGTGGACGGCTGCGCCGCTCAGCAGCCCTGCGAGCAGCGTGTTGAAACCGGCACCGAAACTGACGGGCAGTGAGTTGCCGACACGATCGCTCGGCCGGAGAGACAACGCGGTGGCGACCTCGTATGCCTTGGTCAGACACATGCGATGGCTGAGGATCACACCCTTGGCGGTTCCGGTGGATCCCGAGGTGTAGTTGATCACTGCGGTGTGGTCACCCGACAAGGTCGGTAGTGGAACACAGGAGTCGACGGTTGCGGCAACGGTGACGGCGTCGATCGCCGTTGCGTTCGCCCGGTCGATGATCGCGGCGCGTCGTTCGGCGGGCAGCATGGGGTCGAGCGGCACGAGCGGGTGGCCGGAGGCGACGACGGCCAACATCAGCACGATCGAGTCCGAGGAGTCGTCCGTGTCGACGGCGAGGGGACGGGAGTCGACGGGAAAGAGGGTGGCGATCTTTCGAGCCAGCGAGTACGCGTGATGCAGGAGCTCGTCGTAGGTGAGTGATGTTCCGTTCACGGAGAGCGCGATGGCACCCGGCAGGGCATGAGCGACCTCGCGGTAGCGCGACATGAGCGTGTCGCGGCTCTCCGGGCGACCCAATGGGGCCAGGGAGAGACGCGTGGGTGCATCGATGTCTTGAACCGACATGATTCTCCTTGCGCGAGCCCGACCCGCCATACCAGAGTTGGTTTGTGCGATCACAAACCGTCCATAAGACTGTTTATCGTCTCAAAGGTAGACGGGCGTGCCCTTTAGGCGCAAGCCGGAAACCGGACATTTCACAACAACTGGGTATCGCATGCGAAACGCCCGGTCCGGTTTCGGAACCGCTACAGGTCGGCGATTGCCTCCAAGGGCTTCGTGCGAGCCGCACGAACTGCAGGCCACAGTGCGGCCAGTACTCCTACGACAGCCGACCCCACCAGCATGGACGCGACCTGACCCCAGGGGACGGTCATGGCGCCCAAGCCCTCGTCGCGCAGGGTTTGTACGAACCCCCACCCGAAGGCGATTCCCAGCACGACCCCCACGATGGCCCCGAACAGTGCGATGAGCAGCGACTCGAGGTAGATGATGCGTCGAACCTGTGGACGCTGCATTCCGATGGCGCGCAGCATGCCGATTTCGCGACGACGCTCCACGACGGACAGAGCCAGCGTGTTGACGATGCCGAGTACGGCGATGACGACGGCCAAGGCCAGCAATCCGTACAGCACCGCGAGCAGGGTGTCGATCTGCTGTCCCTGACTGCCCTTGAATTCCTCGACGTCTTGCACCTGAACCACCACGAACGGTTTGGTGGCGGCCTCGAGATCGGTGCGCAGCGTGTCGAGATCGGTTCCCGGCACTGCTTTCACCAGCACCAGAAGATCCGATCGCGTGATGGACGGCGTCACCTTCTGGTAGATGTCGCCCGAGACGATCCAGTTTCCGATCAGCGGATTGTCGGTGAACACCCCGGTGACGGTCACCGGTACGGAGGCCCCGTCGACGGTGTCGAAGGTGACCTCGGTACCCACCGACCATCCGCGTGCGGCCGCTTCGGTTTCGGACACCGAGAAGCCGTTGCTGGCCAGGTCCGCAGTGCCCTGGACCATCGACAGATCGAACAGCCCTTCGGGCGAACCGTCGATGGCCGCTCCGTACTCCTCTTGGCCGGCGATCGTCACGAACACCGGATGCAGTACTGCGGTGCGATCCACGCCGTTGACTTGCTGGGCGGCCGTGGTGGCACCGGTCGGTACACCGATCGACTGGGGGCCCGAGAGGATGTAGTCGGCCTCCACTCCGGTGTCTACCAGCGAATCGACGCTGGCTTTCGCCGTGGATCCGAGCACGCCGATCACCGTGACGAGCATGAGGCCGAGCATCAACGCGAATGCGGTCGCCGCGGTACGACGCGGATTGCGTACGGAGTTGGTCCTGGCCAGCCGCCCGATAGCTCCGAACGGACGGGTGATCACGGCACCGAGTGCGCCGACGATGGGCCGCGACAGGGACGGCGCGGCCAGTGCGGTGGCGACGATGAGTGCGACTGCACCTGCCCCGACGGTCGCGGCCGCGGCTCCGCCGGTCGACTGCGCGCCGATGACCACTGCGGCCGCGCCGGCGACTCCCAGCCCGACGCCCACGAACGTTCGAGTGCGCAACGTGTCGCCGGCCGACGCGAATTCCTCGCGCATCGCGGCGACCGGCGGAATCTTGGCTGCTCGACGTGCCGGTGCGTACGCGCTCAGGACGGTGACGATGATGCCGACCGCGAAAGCGACTGCGACGGTGCGGGGTTCGAGTGCCAGTTGTCCCGACGGCAGCCCCAGATCGAAGGCGTTGAGCAGCGCCCGCAGACCGTAGGCCAGTCCGACGCCGCCCGCGAAGCCGAGGACACTTCCGATGAGACCGACGACGAGTGCCTCGAGTACCACCGAGCGGCTGACCTGGCCACGGCTTGCCCCGACGGCTCGCAGCAACGCCAGCTCCCGGACTCGCTGGGCAACGATCATCGAGAACGTGTTGTAGATGATGAAGGTGCCGACGAGCAGTGCGATGCCGCCGAAAGCGAGCAGGAAGTAGTTGATGAACGACAGGGCCGACTCCACCTCGGCTCGGGTTTCTTCCTGGACGTCCGCCGCGGTCTGCACTTTCAGGTCGGGAAGTGCCGCGGAAATCTCGTCCCGCAGATCGCTCTGCGTGAGCCCCTGTGCGGTGAGGTCGTTGCCTGCGACGTCGATGTACTGCACATGTGCACCGTCGGTGAACAGTTCGTTCGCCTGACTCTGCACGAACTGAATTCCGATGTAGCCGCCGGATTCGGTTGGGGTGGAATAGATTCCCGAGATCGTGATGTCGGTGATGCCCTTGGACGGCACGAGGACCGAGGTGGCGTCGCCCACCTTCAACCCGGCGCGCTCGGCACCGCCGGCATTGATAGCGACCTGCCCGGGAGCGGTGGGGGCGGAGCCGTCGACGAAGGTCGTCGGATCGCCCAGTCGTTGATCGTCCGGTAGGTAGGACTCGCCGATGGTCGGTGCGCCGCCCGATTGCACGGCGGCACCGTCGGAGCCGAGCAGCACGAGCTGTCCGCCGACGTACGGCGATACGGCGCGCACGTTCGGCAGAGCCGAGATGGCAGCGATGTCCTCGTTCGGTACCCCGCTCGAGCGGGCATCCTCCGGGCTCACGCGAACGTCAGCACCCTGCGCGGTATCGGCGAACAACGAGGAGAAAGTACGTTGCAGTGTGTCGGTGAAGACGAACGAGCCCGCGACGAATGCGGTGCCGAGAACGACGGACAGAACCGTCAGTGCCAACCGAACCTTGTGCGCTGCAAGATTTCTCAATGAAACCTTGCTCATCGGATTGCCTGCGGCCTTGGGTCGGCGACGCTTGGTGGAGACAGAATGCGCCATTATCGGACCGTCTCCAGCTTCTTCATCCGCTCGAGTACGGCGTCGGCCGTGGGCGAGTTCAACTGATCGATGACGGCACCGTCGGCCAGGAACACGACGCGGTCTGCGTAGCTGGCCGCCCGTGGATCGTGGGTGACGATAACGACGGTCTGGTCGAATTCGTCTGCGGCAGTGCGCAGAATCGACAGCACCTCACCGGAGGATCGGGAGTCCAGGTTGCCGGTGGGCTCGTCGCCGAACACGATGTCCGGTCGGCCGGCCAGCGCGCGGGCGCACGCCACTCGCTGCTGCTGTCCGCCGGAGAGCTCGCTGGGGCGGTGATCGAGGCGATCCCGCAGTCCGAGTCGGTCGACGACGGTGTCGAGCCATCCCTGATCCGGAGCACGGCCCGCGATGTCGAGTGGCAGGGTGATGTTCTCCAGCGCCGTGAGGGTCGGCACCAGATTGAATGCCTGGAACACGAATCCGATTCGGTCCCTGCGTAACCCGGTCATCTCCTTGTCCGAGAGAGCCGTCAGCTCGGTGTCGCCTATCGTCACCGTGCCCGAGGACGCAGTGTCCAACCCGGCAAGGCAGTGCATCAGAGTGGACTTGCCCGAACCCGACGGGCCCATGATGGCGGTGAATTCTCCGCGAGCGAACTCGACGCTCACCCCGGACAGTGCGTGCACCTGGGTGTCCCCGGAACCGTAGACCTTCGATACCTCGACCGCGCGTGCGGCAATCTCGCTCATGCGAGCCAGTGTTCCAGCGTTCTGCGCCCCTCGCTATCAGGGATGACCCTTAAAGCTCCCTCTATGATGGACCTCATGCGCATCGGAGCACACGTCCGCGACAGCAGCGACCCTCTCGGTACCGCAGAGGCGCTCGGCGTCGACCTCGTCCAGATGTTTCTCACCGACCCGCAGAAGTGGAACAAGCTCGAACCACACCCGCAGGGCGAGGCTCTGTCGGCGGGCCCGGTCGATGTGGTGGTGCACTCGTCGTACGTGCTCAATGTCGCGAGCTTGAACAACCGGATCCGCATCCCGTCCAGGAAGGCCGTCGTCGAGCAAGCAGCTGCCGCTGCCGAGATCGGGGCCATCGGTCTGGTGGTGCACGGCGGTCATGTCCGCGAGGGCGAGGACACCGCCAAAGGAATCGACAACTGGCGCAAGCTCTTCGAGCGTCAGGCCGAGCAGGGCGGCTTCGCAGTACCGATTTTCGTAGAGAACACCGCGGGTGGAGACTCGGCCATGGCCCGCCACTTCGACGACATCGCCCGGCTCTGGGATGCGATCGGCGAGTTCGGTGCCGGCTTCTGTCTCGACACCTGCCATGCGTGGGCCGGGGGCGAGGATCTCGTCGACGTCGTCGACCGCATCAAGGCCATCACCGGGCGAATCGACCTGGTGCACCTGAACAACTCGCGCGACGAGTTCGACTCGGCCAGAGACCGGCACGCGAACCTCGGCACCGGAACCATCGACGCCGAGATTCTGACGGCTGTCGCGCTGGCCGCCGACGCGCCGGTGATCCTCGAAACGCCGGCCGAGGGGATCGAGGACGACGTCAGGCTGCTGAAGAGCCTGTAGCGGCGGTTGCCATGGTCGTCAGATGGCGTGCGGCCACCGACCACAGTCGCAGAAGCTCGTCGACTCCATCGAGTCCGTCGGCCCAGCCGACTCGGGCCACCGCGGTGCCGGCCTCGGTGACGGCGATCCGAATGTCGATGGCGTATTCGCTGGTGGGCTCGGCCGATGCGTCGTCACGCACGATGATCTGCGCGCCGGCCCGTGAGGCGAGCGCGGGATAGTTGCGGGTGAGCGCGTAGTCGCGTCCGCGGTTCGGCACCGAGTCCAGTTTCCTCGCGACGTCGTCGACGAGGTTCTTGCTCTGGCCGGGCACGGCGAGCGCATCGGTATGAACGGCGGGAAGACGGACCGGGTGCAGTGCCCCTGTGGCTGCGAGGTCCACGTCGACCAGGACGCCGGCCGACGAACCGCGGTGGTTGTTCCTCTGCCACGTGCATACTGCGGATCCGAGAGCCGCGAGCAGCAGCTCATGAGAGCGGTGCGGGCCTCTCGGCACGGCCAGTGTCACCGAATCCTGCTCGAAGTGACCCGACGGCGATCGAGCATCGAGCAGGGGCCGCTCCGCCGGCGTCAGGACGGCCACCCAGTAGGGAACCTGTTCGGCGACTTCGGTGCAGAGGGTGCGCCCGAGCTGAGCGGGGCTGATGGTCTCCCCGCTCGTCAGTCCCTGTCGCGCGAGTCTCAGCGGTGCGAACACGGTCACTCCGACGAACCCCACTTCCGGTGCAGATTGTCCTAGCCTTACCTAATTCCAACAGGCTAGCTCGAGTTGGAATCGGGTGCCGAAACGCCCCCGTGCGGATCGGTGACTCGCAGTACCGGAATGCCGGGTGAGATCGGCAGAGTTCCGGTCTCCAACTCGTCGAGCAAGCCCTCCGACCAGGCCAACAAGCCGCCGACGTCGAGGCTGTGCGGTGGATCGACCTCGAAGGCGACCAAGCGATCGTGGCCCTGCCGAAGTAGCGATGCGGCTCCGATGCGATTGCCGCGCAGTAGGTGGGTCAGCCCGACGGCGAGTTGGGCGAGTCCCTGCCACAGCGGACGTTCGGCCGTCGGGCAGCTCTTCCACGTGCCTTCGAGTACTTCGTGAGCGTGAAACGGCATGCTCGCATCGAAGAATTTCTGTGCTTCGAGAACGGCCGCACCGGGTGGAAGCCGCATGTCGTCGGGCACTCGTGGGGTTCCGCTTCCACCGCGGGCCAGAGGCCGCCCGAGACCGTCGCGCGGCCTGGCGTTGAGGGGTTTACCGCGCGCATCGCGCTCGCGTTCGGTCATGGCGGTCACCCTAGTGGGTGGCTGCCGCTCCCTCGGTGAGATGCCGACCGGACGAGCGCGCGGTGATGATGCCCAGCGCGATCAATGCTGCAGCGGACGTCACGACCATGGTCGTGGACACGGCCACCGCGTCGTTTCCGAGTGCGCCGACGATCGGGGCGACGATGGCACCGAGACCGAACTGAGCCGCTCCGAGCAGTGCCGCGGCACCACCGGCAGCTTCGCCGTGGCGGGACAGTGCAAGGGCGGGTGCATTGGGCATCACGAATCCGACGGCCCCGAGCACGAACCACAGCGGAACGACGAAGCCCGCCATACCGCCGACCTCGGTCACCGCCAGCGCGACCATGACTCCGCCGGCAACGACGCCGAAGGACAGGGCCGACAGAACGATCTGCACCGGTGCGAAGCGTCCCAGCAGAAGGACGTTGAGCTGAGAAGCCCCGATCAGGGAGATCGCGCCGGCCGCGAAGACGATCGCGAACTGTTGCTCGTCGAGGCCGAACTCCTCCTGCAGCACGAACGACGACCCTGCGACGTACGCGAACAGCGACGACATCGCGAGAGCAGCGACCAGCACGAGCACGACGAACTGGGCATCACGAAGCAGTGAGCTGTAGGTCCGCAAGACCGGCATGACACCGCGTGCTCGACGACGCTCGGGTGGCAGGGTTTCGCGCAGCGACACGATCGCCAGCGTCATCAAGCCGACGCCCATGATCGCCAGCGCTGCGAACACCAGACGCCACGACCCGACCAACAGCACGGCACCGCCGAGAGACGGTGCGAGCACCGGGGCGACGCCCATGACGAGCATCAGGCGCGACAGCACGGTGGCGGCAGCGCGGCCGTTGAACAGATCGCGCACGATGGCCATCGCCACCACCGCAGCGGCAGCAGCTCCCAGACCCTGCACGACTCGCAAGCCTCCGAGAACGGCGATGTTCGGGGCCACGATGCAGGCCACGGACGCGAGGATGTGCACCGCGGTACCGACGATCAGGGGAAGTCGTCGGCCGACGATGTCCGACAGTGGCCCGATGACGAGTTGGCCGAGGGCGAGCCCGACCAACGTGCCTGCGAGGGTGAGCTGCACGGCGGACGACGGAGTGTTCAGGTCGTCGGCGATGGCCGGAAGAGCGGGCAGGTACATGTCGATGGTCAGCGGACCGAGGGCGATGAGCGCGCCGAGCACGAGAATCACCCGCAGGCGTTCCCTCGACGTCGGCTCGGTCACCGGAGCCGACGGGTTGGTCACCGGTGTGCTGGTGACGGCCGTGTCGGTCACTGACGTATTCGATGCTGGGGCCACCCGAAGGTCAGCAGCACGAGAGCGAATTATGTTCCCGCTGCTGACGTCGACTTTCGTGTTTTAGACCACTGCGTCGGACAGAACCGTCAGTTTCTCGACTTCCTGGCTGGTCAGAGTCAAGGCCGGTGCGTCGAGCAGGGCGGGCAGCTGAGAAATCTTGCTCACACTGGCGATGGGCGCGGTGATGCCCGGACGAGCCAGCAGCCAGGCCAGCGCAACGCTCGAAATCTCTGCGGATCGCGATTCTGCTATCTCGCGCAGGCCCTGCACCACGTCGAGCCCGGCATCGGAGAAGTACCCCGTGGTCAACCGCTCGCGCTGCTTGCCGGCGAGGTCCTCGCGGGTGCGGTACTTGCCCGTCAGGAATCCGGCGGCGAGGGAAAAGTAGGGAAACACGCCGAGTTGGTTATCGACGGCCAGCTTCTGCAGTTCGCCTTCGTAGTCGCTGCGGGCGACCAGGTTGTAGTGCGGTTGCAGCGCGATCGGAGGGGCGAACCCGTTCTCCTGCGCGAGATCGAGCCACTCGCGCACCCGTGCCGGGGTGTAGTTCGAGATGGCGACGTAGCGAACCTTGCCTGCTGTGACCAACTCGTCGAACGCGGCGAGGGACTCCGCGAGCGGGGTCGCGTCGTCGTCGTAGTGCGCGTAGTAGACGTCGATGTGGTCGGTCTGCAACCGGGTCAACGACGCGTCGGCGGCCGCTCGGATGTTGTCCGGGGCCAGCCCGCGAAAGTCGGGATGCTGGCTGACTTTGGTGGCGATGACGACGTCGTCACGGTTGCCCCGGGCGGTTGTCCACTTGCCGATGATCGTCTCCGACTCGCCGCCGGAGTTGCCGTCGGCAAAGGCCGAGTACGAGTCGGCGGTGTCGATGAAGTTGCCTCCGCCAGCGGTGAAGGCGTCGAGAATCTCGAAGGACGCAGCCTCGTCGCTGGTCCAGCCGAAGGTGTTCCCGCCGAGGGCGAGCGGAAAGATGTCGAGATCGGAACGGCCGATGGCAACCACGGATAAACCCCTTACGTTGGCGTACAACTCGACTGTACGAGCAACCGAGGGCTCAGTGCCACGTGTGGTCCACCAGAGCGGTTCGAGGACCGAACTTCGGCTTGGTGGCCTTCCCGCTCAGGTACAGCAAGCGAATCGCGCGATGCCGATGCGGAGCCAGGGGCTGCAGGTACTCGACCATCTCCGCGTCGTCGATCGGCCTGCCCAGCAGCGACCACCCCACCACCGCCGCCAGGTGGTAATCGCCCACCGACAACGCGTCGGGATCCCCCAGGGCGCGTTGCGAGGTTTCCGCCGCGGTCCAGATGCCGACGCCGGGGATCGCGCGCAGCCTGCGTGCGGCATCCTCCGATGTCATCGTCGACGCCTCCTCCAGGCGTCCGGCTGCTTGTGAGGCGCGGACGATGGTTTTCGACCGGGCCGGGTCGACGTTGGCGCGGTGGTACTCCCACGAAGGAATACGACGCCACACGTCGGGAGTGGGGAAGACGAACATCGGTTTGGGAGTCGGTCCCGGTGCCCTCTCGCCGAACTTGCTCACCAGATAGCGCCACGAACCGAACGCCGAAATGCCGTGTACGCGTTGCTCGATGATCGCCGGGATCAAAGCCTCGAGGACCAGGCCGGTTCGGCCGAGACGCAGGTGCGGCAGCTGCCGATGTGCCTCTTGCAGAATCGGGTGCTCCGGTGCGAATGTGCTGGCGTCGTCGTCGTGGCCGAGCAGCGCGGGCACCGCGTCCAGCAGTTCGAGTGCGCCAGGGCCCCACGCTCGGGCCTGGACGCTGGTCGGTGAAGCCTGGGTCAGGCGGTAGGTCACCGGACCCGAGTTCATTCTCGACGTGCGCCAGATTCCGCCGTCCGGCGTCGACTCGTAGGTGGGATCCCCGCGGCCTCGACGCAGAGGCGACAGCGACATCCGCACGTCGAGCCGATGCTCGGACGTGACGAGGCGTACGGTTCCGGTCGAGCCGGTGGCGTCGGACATTGCGTTTCGTCACCTCCCGGACTGTCAGGATCAGCGTCGACGGTGTATCTCTGGCAGAGCCCAGTCAACACCCTCGGCGGAGTCGACGGGAAATATCGTGTACCCGCTCGAGGAGGACAACCGTGATTCGATCGAGGACAGCATCGTTCGTCGGGGTCGCATTCGCGTTCGTCGTAGCGATGATGGGTACCACGATGCCGACGCCGCTCTACGCGTTGTACGAGGTGGAGTTCGGGTTCTCCGTATTCGTCGTCACGTTGGTGTTCGCGGCATATGCCGTGGGCGTGCTCGGGGCACTGTTGGCGTTCGGTCGCTTTTCCGATTCGCTCGGTAGGCGTCCGATGTTGCTGGCGGCCATCGCTTTCGGTCTCGTCAGTGCCGTGGTGTTCGTGACTGCGGGCTCACTGACGGCCCTGGTGATCGGGCGGGTGCTCTCAGGTATCTCGGCCGGCATCTGTGTGGGTACCGCCACGGTGACCCTGCTCGAACTCGTTCCTGACAAGTGGCGTGATCGAGCTCCGGCGATCGCCACGGCGGCCAATATCGGAGGTCTGGGTCTCGGACCGCTGGTGGCCGGTCTGCTGGTGGAATACCTGCCGCAGCCCTTGCGACTGACGTTCTACGTCGACATCGGACTGCTTCTCGTGGCTGCGGCCGCGGTCTACTTCGCGCCCGAAACCGTCCGGGTCGAGGCGGGCGCGCGTCCGCATGTTCAGAGACTGTCCGTTCCGGTGGAGGTGCGCGGTACGTTCGTGCGCGCCGCGGTCGGTGGGTTCGCGGGGTTCGCGGTACTGGGGTTGTTCTCCGCCGTCTCGCCGGGATTCACCGCCGGTGTGCTGGGGATCGACAATCACGCCGTCACTGGTGTCGTGGCATTCGCCGCCTTCGCTGCGTCCGCAGTCGCCCAGATCACCCTGCGTGCGGCCGATCCCGCGTCGGCGCAGCGCTGGGGATGCCTGGTCCTGGTGTTCGGTCTGGTGCTGCTCGTGTCGTCGTTGCTGCTCACGTCTCTGATCGTCTTGGTGTGCGCGGCGCTGCTCTGCGGAATCGGGCAAGGCGTGACGTTCAGCAACGGGATGGCCGCGATCGGTGCGGAGCTTCCGCCGCACCGTCGCGCAGAAGTGACCTCCACCTTCTTCGTGGTGCTCTACGTCGCGATTTCACTACCGGTGATCGGCGCAGGGGCTGCCGCGACGGAGTGGGGACTGGTGACTGCGGGGGTGGTGTTCTCGGCAATGATCGCGGCAATGGCAGCGGTAGCGTTCGTGCTGCTCACCGTCGACGGCCGAAAGGCCGCGGGTGCCAGGACGTCGTGACCCGGTTCGCCAAGTAACTCGATGGCGGTGAGCGAGTCACCCAGGGTTTGTCGGTAGCCCGACGTAGGGTCTGAGACCGTGATCATCGTGAGTACGGACGGCTCGTGTCTGCGTAACCCCGGCGGAGCAATCGGGTGGGCGTGGGTCAATCACACAGGGCCCAGCAACTCCGGTGGTGAGCCCTCGGGCACCAATCAGGTAGCCGAGCTCCGTGCCCTGCTCGAGGCAGTTCTGGCCCACCCCGGCCCCGAACCGCTGTTGATCGAGTCCGATTCTCAGTACGCCATCAAGTGTGCGTCCGAGTGGCTCGCCGGCTGGAAGCGCAAGGGCTGGAAGACGGCGAGCGGCACTCCGGTACGCAACCTCGAGCTTGTACAGAACATCGAGCGGGCCATCACCGATCGTGAGGGGCCCGTCCGGTTCCGGTGGGTCCGAGGACACGTCGGCAATCACTTCAACGAAGCCGCCGACGCTTTGGCGGGCGAAGCTGCCCGGGCCATCGCAGCAGCGGGAGCCAACGCCGGATCCATGCCGGCCGCAGCCGAGCCGGCCGTAACCACGCCGGCCGCGACCGAGCCTGCCGAGTTCATGCCTGTCAGGGCCAAACGCAGCACAAGCGCAGCTCCCCGGTCGTCGGAGCCGGAGATCGCGACGCTGTTCTGACGGTTGTGCTCGGCCGTCAGCCCCGAGGTTTCATGCGGGCGTTCGGAAGTTCGGGCGCATGGAGCCGCGGCCCGGGATAGCCCTCGACGGTGCCGAACTGGCCGTTCTCGGCCTCGTAGGCCGCGCGATACTCGACGACGTCGTCGTGACTGCGGCCGACGAAGTTCCACCACATCACGATTTGCTCGCCGAAGGGCGGACCGCCCAGTAGCAGGAACCGAACCGGATCCTGCGTCGGATTGTGCAGGTGCAGCTCGTGTTCACCGGGTTCGGCATACCCCAGTTCTGCAGCGGCCAGATTGGCATCGCCCAGGGTCACCGATCCTCGGTCGACGACGATCCCGTGCTCGAACGTCGGGTCGACCTCGACGGTGACCCGCGCACCGGCGTCGAGCACCATCTCTGCCCCGAGCAGTGGGGTGTATGTCGACACCGGTGAATTCTCGCCCAGCACGGTGCCGAGGAACACCCGGGCGGTGAGTCCAGGTGCGGTGACCGGCTCGGGCACGTAGTGCTCGAAGGTCGGTGCCACAAAACGAGATACGGCCGGAAGTGCGACCCACAACTGCATGCCGTGCAGGATGTCGGTCTGCGGTGTGGATACTTCGGAGTGACTGATGCCACGCCCGGCCGTCATCAGGTTCAGTTCGCCCGGCCGGACCATGGCGTGCGAACCCACACTGTCGCGGTGCTCGATCTCGCCCGAGAACAGCCAGCTGACCGTCTGCAATCCGGTGTGCGGATGCGGTGCGACATCCATACGCGAGTGTTCCGGGCCGTAATGATCGGCGAAACACCATGCGCCGATGAGGGATCGGTCCTTGTGAGGCAGAGTGCGACGAACCTTCATCGCGCGAGGACCGCCGAGTGGAACTTCACGCGGGGTCAGAACCTGGATCATGTGTGCTCCCGGATGTCTACTGAACGAGCGACGCGGTTCCGCTGAGCGTACGCACGTCGTACGCCTGCGCCGCGCCGTGCTGCTCGGAGGACCCGCCGTGCACGGTGTAGAGCACTGCGTACGAGGTGAACGTGACGTCTTGGCTGTCGTCCGTATCGACGTTGACGCGGGGAAGGACGACGAGCAGGTGGGTCCGGTTGCCGTCCGAGAGTGTCTGTACGAGGGTCCGCACCTCGAAACCCAGGTCGGATCGGGTGACGTCGGTGGATTCCAGAGTTTCCCCGCTCAGGACGAGCTGCGCCGCCCAGACTCCGGCGGATCGATGGGCGTCGACGGTTCCGGTGATGTCGTCGCCGTTGAAGTCGTAGTGGTTCGCTGCTGTGAAGGGCATGGTCACAGGCTATGCCTCGAGGAGGATAAAAAACTTCGAAAGAATTTCCATCCGGCACCCATCCACCCTGGGGAGGGCCGCGAATACAAGGTGAGACACCCGCTACTGCTGTCGCCCCCGACCGCCGTCAGTAGTGGGTGTCTCCCTTATGTTGCGGGCCCTAGTGTTGCGGGCCCTAGTGTTGCGGGCCCTAGTGTTGCGGGCCCTAGTGTTGCGGGCCCTAGTGTTGCGGGCCCTAGTGTTGCGGGTCCTAGTGTTGCGGGTCCAAGCCCCGTTCGGTCTCGGCCGCTCCGGTCAGCGCGAGAGAACCGCGCCGATATCGATCAGTCGGACTTCGTGAACATCGATCGTGTTCCAGACGCGGTTGCGAATGTACGGCTCGTCCTCGAGCCACCGGTTCAGAGCTGCGCGCTCGTCGAATTCCAGAGTCAGTGCCGATCCCACCATCCTTCCGGCATCGTCGAGGAGTGCGCCGGCGCTGAGCACCTTCCCTTCCAGGATCAGTCGTTCGACGCGAGCAAGATGCTGCGCTCGGCTGTGTTCCCTACGGGATGCTGCCTCCGAGTCGCTGTGGTCATTCGCATGGATGGAAAATTGCATGGTTCGTCCTCACTGTTCTCTCAGTTCTTCGAGGCCGGGTCACCGGACGTCGGGGCGAAGCGACGTGGCTCGTCGGCGGACGGTGGGCCGGAAGTAGGGATCGATTTGCGCAGGGCGACCACGAGGATTGCCGCCAGCAGCATCATCACACCCACGACCCACAGGCCCGCTCTGGAATTTCCTGTCGCGTCATTGAGCCAACCGGTGATGTAGGGCGCACTGAATCCGGACATGTTGCCGATGGTGTTGATGATGGCAATTCCTGCCGCAGCACCGGAGCCCACCAGGAACGTGCTGGGGAGGAACCAGAACACCGGGAGTGCAGCGAGAACGCCGACCGCGGTGAGCGAGATGGCCACCATGACCATGATGGGTGAATTGAGGTACAGCGCAACCGGAATGGAGAGTGCGCCCAGGAGCGTCGGCAGGGCTACGTGCCACGTTCTTTCGGAGGTGCGATCCGAGTGTCGGCTCCACATGACCATGGCGACCGCGCCGATCGAGTACGGAACCGCAACGATCAACCCCGTTTCGATGAAGGTGAACTTGGTGCCGAAGGTTTCTGCGAATCCCGCAACGATCGACGGTAGAAAGAAGCTCAACGCATACAGGCCGTAGGTGATGCCGAAATAGGCCAGTCCCAACGCCAGTACTCGCGGATCCCGCAAGGCACGCAGAGCGGAACCTCGCTTGTGCGTGGTGTTGGATTGCTCTTCCTCTGCCATCGCGGTCGTCAGCCAATTCCGCTCGTCGGCATTGAGCCAGCGCGCCTGTGACGGTCGGTCGGTCAGGTAGAACCACACGACAAAGGCGAGGAGGACGGCGGGTAACCCTTGCAGCAGGAACATCACTCGCCACCCGGCCAGGCCGAAAAGACCGTCGCCGTATTGGATTATGGCGGCGGACAAGGGAGCGCCGATGATCGAGGACAGTGGAAGGGCAAGCAGGAACAGCCCCATCAAACGCACTCGATACCTCGCCGGGAACCAGAAGGTGAGATACAGGAGTATGCCGGGAAAGAAGCCGGCTTCGGCAATTCCCAAGAGCACTCGCAGCGCGTACAGGCTTCCGGCATTCGGGACGAAAGCCATTGCAGAAGCGACGATTCCCCAGGTGATCATGATGCGAGTGATCCATATCCTGGCGCCGAATTTCTGCAGTGCCAAGTTGCTGGGGACCTCCAGAAGCAGATAGCCGAGGAAGAACAAGCCGGACGCAAGTCCGAACATGGTGTCCGACATTCCCAGGTCGGCACTCATCGTCAGTTTGGCGAAGCCGATGTTCGTGCGGTCGATGTAGTTGACGAAGTAGAGCAGCATGAGGAATGGGATGAGTCGCAACGCCACCTTGCGGATGACTTGCTTCTCTAGGTTCTGTGATGCTGGCAGGGTGGACATGATCGGTCCCTTCGGTGTGCAGGAAGTATGCGAGGTGGTCAGGCTGTCGTTACAGCGGACTGGAGGTGAGGGAGTACCTTGCCGGGATTGAAAATGTGGTGCGGATCGAGTGCATGTTTGACGGCCCACTGCATGTCGATCGCGGCGCGTGATTGCTCCCGCGCCATGCCGTTCATCTTGAGCAGTCCGACGCCGTGTTCTCCCGTGACTGTTCCGCCGAGTTCTATTGCCGCGGACATGATGTCGTCGAATGCGCGGTACGCCCGAGCCTTACCGGATTCGGTGAAATCGGACATCACCAGAAGCGGGTGAAGATTTCCGTCACCGGCATGGGCAATATTGGCGATCAGGATTCCGTGGGTCTCGGCAATCTTCTCGATGCGCGAGAGCATTTCGGGGACAGCCCGCTTGGGAACGCAGACGTCCTCCGTCATGACCGGACCCAGTCGCTCGAGCGCCAGGTAGGCGAGCTTGCGCGCCTCGAACAGCGCCTCTGCCTCCGCCTCGTCGGTCGAGCGTGCACTCCACGTCGCACCGGCGTCGTCGAAACACAGTCGCATCCGTTCCGCTTCGTCGTCGCCTGCGGCTCCCGGTGTGTCCACTCGGCCGAGAAGTACGACGTTCGCGTCGACGGCAAGTCCCATGCGCTTCCATTTGTCGACGGCAAGTAGACATTGGCGGTCGACGAGCTCCAGAGCGGACGGAGTCAAGCCGGCCGCTGCGACAGCCTCCACAGCTTTGCCTGCTGCGTGCAGGGTATCGAAGTATCCCGCAATCGTCCGTTCGGGTTCACGAGCAGGCCGAAGCTTCAGCGTGATTTCCGTGATCAGGCCCAGCGTGCCCTCCGATCCGACCATCAGAGCCGTCAGATCCAGTCCGGCAACGCCTTTGGCGGTTCGTCGGCCCAGTCGGACCAATTCTCCGTTTCCCGTGACAACCTGCATTCCGAGGACGTAATCCTTGGTGACTCCGTACTTCACGCAACACAGGCCGCCCGCATTGGTTGCGACGTTCCCGCCGATCGTCGACCATGGTGCGCTTGCCGGATCCGGGGGATACCACAGCCCTTGCTCTGCAGCTGTCGTCCGGAGGGTTTGATTCACCACGCCCGGCTGTACAACGGCAATTCGTTCCAACGAGTCGATCTCGAGCACCGCCGCCATTTTCTCGAACGACACGATCACCCCACCGTCGATCGCATTGGCACCTCCGGACAGCCCGGTGCCGGCCCCCCGGCACACTATCGGCGCGTTGTATTCGATACACGTCTGCACGATCACCTGCGCTTCTTCCGCAGTGTGTGGTTTCACGACGGCTACGGCTCGGCCGAACGGCGCTGCCTCGGCGTGATCGCGCGAATACGCGGTCACGACATCGGAATCGGTGGTCGTTCGACTGCTGGGCAAACGCGCACGCAGGTCGTCTACGAGCATTAAACCTCCCGGGTGAATTCGTATGACGACCATCACCGTAGGCCCACTGGTGTGACTTGGATTATGGTTGGTTCGTACCAATCGGAGCGGAGCGGTGGAGAAAATGTCTATAGACGCGAGTGGACCGCCGACGCAGAGATGGATCGACCTTCTGCTGCGGGGTGCGCACGACGAGAACGTGTACGTAGCGGGTTCTCGCCTGCATGTCGGTGAGGCCGAGACAGTCGAACTCGATGACGCCGATCTCGACACTGCGATCAGGCTGGTGGGCCTCCTCCAGGAACGGGGGCGTCGCATGCGAGAGCTGTTGGCCCTCAACGATGTTGCCGGCCGCTTGGCCGCGACGCACGAGCGGGATCCCTTGCTGGCCGAAGTGGTTCGGCAATCACGGCGCCTGCTCGATGTCGATCTCGCCTACATCGGTCTGAGCACGGACGACGGCGTGAGAATCGAGGTGACGGACGGCGCATTGTCGGGCAGGCTGGACGGGTTGATAGTCCCGTCGACCGAAGGCGTGATCGGTCGAGTTCTGTCGACATCCGCGCCGGTGTGGACACCCGATTATCTGGCCGACTCGACCTTTCGTCACGGGGGGCGTTCCAACGAGGCTGCGGGCGCAGAAATCATCCACGGTCTACTCGGTGTCCCACTCGAGGTCGGGGGCCGTGCTCTCGGTGTGCTGTGCGTCGCCAAGCGAAGGGCCCGCCAGTTCACCGAGGACGACATCATGCTGCTCTCGGCGTTGGCGGCGCACGCATCCGTGGCGATCGATACCTCGCAATTGTTGGAGCGCTATCGAACGACCGTCGACGAAGTTCGGGCAGCCCATCGTGAGCTGGAGAGACGCGCAGTGGATTTGGAACAAATGCTCGCGTGGGATGCGGCGTTGACCGAAATCGTCTTGAAGGGAGGCGGCCTTCGGCAGGTGCTGGACGAGGCCTCTCGATCGGCAGGTAGTGACGTCTTCATGTTCACCGATATCGACGAGGTCCACCGGCACATTCCGCCAGAATTCACGACCAGGGTGCTCGACACCGTCCGCGCGAATGTGGCCGGCAGTGATCGCACCAACGACATCGTCGGGTCGACCGAAGTCGTCTTGCGTCCTGTCGTCGCGACCGGCACGCACTTGGGATTTCTCCTTACCGTCGTTCCGTGCAGTCTCTCGCCGAGGGCAAGTGTGGTGATCGACCGGGCCGCGCCCGTCATCGCCTTGATCATGGCCGCCGAACGCGCGGCCCAGGAGTCGGTCCGGCGCGCTCGCGATGCCTTCGTCGTCGATCTGGTGACGCGACAGCCCGAATCCGAGGCCGACCAGCAACACAGCATCCGGTTGGCCGGCCTTCCCACGGCCGACACCTACACCGTGGCAGTGATGAGCTACGACGGAGAGCTGAGCAATGTGACGCGCCTGGAGGTCGAACGTCGCTGCCGAGACACCAAAGCGGTTGTGGCGCAACGCGGACAGCGGTACGTAGTCGTGGCCCCCGGGATCGATGCGGCCCACTTCGGGCGGGCGTGGAGCGTTGCGCCGCAGTGGACTGTGGGGCTGGCATCCACTGCGGCAGGGAGTGGAGAGTCGATAGCGAGCACCTACCGGCAGTCGGAGCAGGTATTGAATACGCTCCTGGCCCTCGATCGTGCAGGTGCGTGCGCCAGTTCCGTGGATCTGGGAGTGTTCCGAATTCTGTTGAGCGATATGGGTCGTCGCGATATCGCTGCGCTGACCGATCGATGGCTCGGGCCACTTCTGGCGGAGCAGGTGCAACGCGGTGCGCCGCTGCTCGACACATTGTCGTGTTATCTCGATCAGGCGCGCCGCCACTCCGCAACCGCAGCCGCGCTCGATATTCACGTCAACACCCTGTATCAGCGGTTGGCTACCATCGACCGTCTGCTCGGAGAGCAGTGGAGAGAAGCCGACAATGCCCTCGAACTGCAGCTGGCACTTCGCCTTCGCCGACTCGCCAGTGATCTCTCCTGAGAATTCAGCGCCGAGTCATCCGATCACTCGGAACCGACAACCCGCTTCTGGGCGAGCGCGTGATCCACCAGTGTCACCCGAGGCGGGTTGAAGATATCGATCTCGACGCACGACTCCACCCCGGTGGTACCTCCGTGAGGCACCCATGACGGTATGACCGCGTAGTCACCCTTTTCCATGTCACGAACTTCGTCGCCGATGGTCAGAGTCAGTCGGCCTTCGATCACGAGGATGTGCTGTTCTTCTTCGTGGCAATGCATGGGTGCTTCCGAAAACGGCTCCCAAGTAACGAAATTGGTGAGGATCGACTGACCGATCACCGGCCGAAAGTCGAGCCCTTCGATGAAGCGAACCGGTTCGATGTTCTCGACATCGACAAATCGACCGTGTTCTGTCGGCGTGCCGCCTGCATTCAAGCTGAAGTGGGGAACGTCCACTGTCATGCTCCTTCGTTGTCGTCTGCCATTGTCAGTACTGTCTTTCCCGGGTTGCTTCCGCTTTCGGTGAATCGATGTGCGGCGACTACCTCGGTGAGATCGAATGTCCGTGCAATCTCGATTTTGAGCAGCCCCTCTTCCCACAGATCGACCAAGGCTTGCAGGGTCGGGCCGTATGGGTCGACGATGATATCCGCAACACGGTGACCGCTTTCCGCTGCTGCCGAACGCAATCCGGGCTTCTGTCCCGAGGGAACGCTCACGATCACGCCACCCGGTTCGAGGACTTTCAACGATCGATAGCTCACGTCGCCACCGACCAAATCGATGACGGCATCGACATCGCCGAGAACGTCTTCGAATCGAGTAGTGGTGTAGTCGATTACCTGATCGGCCCCCAGTGATGTCAGGAACTCCTCCTTCGTTCCCGAGTCCGATGTGATCACCTCAGCTCCTGCCGCTTTGCAGATCTGCACGGCAAGGTGCCCTACCCCTCCTGCCGCTCCATGTATGAGGACGCGTTGACCGGAGCTGATGGACGCGGCCTCGTGTACGGTCTGCCATGCGGTACTGCCGGCGAGGGGCAACGCGGCTGCGGTGACGAAATCCATGGAATCCGGGATCTTCACGAAATGTCGAGCAGGTCCAACGACGTAGTCAGCGAAAGTACCTGCTTGCCTGGGGAATCGAGGCAAACCGAGGACACGGTCTCCTGGTACGAACCTGTTGATTCCGAAGGGGATTTCGTCGACGATCCCGGACACATCCCAACCAACGGAAAACGGTGGTGTGCCCAGTATCGACGCGACGCCGCGACCCTCGCGGGTCTTGCTGTCTATCGGATTGATACCGGCGGCTCGAACGCGCACCGATATCTCGGTGAACACCGGTTGCGGTCGGGGAACGTCGCACAGTTCCAATACATCTGGCGAGCCGAACTGCGGAACAACAACTGCGCGCACGAGACCTCCATGTGTAGGACTGCGGATCGGAACGTGCGTGCCCGACGCGCATCGCCGTTGTCGCAGGTTAACAAGACGCGTCGCGGATGCGATATGGACAGAAACCACCCGGATCAGGTCGATTCAGGGTGATCTCTCCATGCTGTTCCGGCCGCCGTCGGTCGTGGCTGCCTTCTTGCGTTGCGGAGATGGCTCGCCACCCCGCCGCTCGGCCCCGAACCCACCGCTGCGTGTGGACGGTCAGCGCAACCCTGACTCATCGGTCGGATTCGGTACCGGTGACGGTGAGTGCAGTTGCAGTTGTGTTGCCTCCCGGTTCCGAGGCCTGGAAAACAGGATCGAATGTGGTCGACGCCGCTACCCGCGCGGCCGATTCACTCATGTACCGCGCGAAGTCGTCAGGCGGAAATCGAACTATGCACGAGACGATGTGGACGGCAATCGGCTATGTCGCAGCCTCAGGGTAGCGGTGCGTCGAAAATCGCTGTGGTGCAAACCTTTCCTGGGATCAAAGCTCTGATGTGGGGGCCGCCATGTACACGAACGCCAGGTTGTTGCCGTCCGGGTCTTCGAGGTCCCGGTCGTACATGAAGCCGTGGTCCTGCGCGGGGCGTGGCTCTGAGCCCCCCGGCGGACAGTCCCGCCCGAACAACTGCGTCGACTTCCTCTCGGGAATCCAGAGCGAGGGCTATCTGAACCTGTGCACTCTGCGACGGGTCGGCTATTCGCTTGTCGGTGAAACCGGCGAAGAATTCGCGCGTGAGCAGCATGAATTGCAGATCGTCGTCCCACACCAGGCATACCACGTCGTCGCTGGTGAACAAGGGATTCACCGTGGCCCCGATCGCGGTGTAGAACGCGGTGCTGCGCGCGAGGTCGGCAGCGGGGAAGCTCACGGAGATCTTTGCAGGCATGATGGTCGCTTCCTGTTGGTGCCACGCCCCAGTAGGGAGCGTGTACCGAATGTAGACAGTGATTCGGGACGAAACTCATCGGTCCCAGTCCGCCGCCTCCCAGTCCGCCGCGTGCGCGTGTGCTGGTGACCCCAGTTCGCTGAGCCTGCTGACCAATCTGTCGGTGTCGAGTCCGGTACATCCGGCTGCGAATTCGGTCAGCGGCACCGCACTGTGGAAGTCGGTACGTATGTCTCTGTCGTACAGGACATCCACGAGATTCGAAAAGCGCTGAGTGGCAAATTCGTCCACGCTCGCAAGGGCCGGAATATCTGTGATCGTCAGAGTCGTTGCTGTCTCGGCCAAGTGGAGGTAGTCGCCCGTCGAACGGGCGGCGCAGCACAGGTCCGCAAACGTGTGCCCGTGCGGCGCGGGGTGCAGACTCCATGTTCCCGATGCGAATCGTGACCCACTCGTCCCGGCGGCACGGTGGTCGACGGGGCCGTCGACGCAGACCACGTCGAGATTCTTCTTCAGTGTCTCGATCGTCGGAAGGAAGGTCGGGTGGAACAACGGATTCGGCAGCAACTCGTCGGGCGCGTAGTTCGACGTGACGATCAGGACGACGCCGCGAGCGAACAGGGCGTCGAGCATGCGCGTGATGAGGCGAGCATCGCCGATGTCGTGGACGTGGAATTCGTCGAAGCACAGCAGTGCTGCAGGAGAGGATTCTGTCGACAGGATCTCGTCGATGGCCGCGTCGATCGAGAAGTTGCGTCGAAAGTACGCCGCGTGCAAGTCGCGGAAGAAGCTGTGGAAATGGACGCGCTTCTTGGCCGTGATGTCGAGGTTGTCGAAATAGGTGTCGAGCAGCCAGGTCTTACCGCGTCCGACCGGCCCCCACAGATACATTCCCTTCGTGCCGGGCGCGCACAGCGCGTCAGCCGCTGCCGCCTGGGCATCGTCCAGGACGAAGTCGGTGTCGAAGGTGGATCGCGGTGGAGTCGGCCCCATGAATCGAACCGTACGCCGATAGACTCTACATTTGTAGAGGGAGTGTGTAGGCTCACGATCATGGATCGCCGCACCGCCATCGCCGACGCCGCTCTCGACGTCGTTGCCCGCGACGGCCTGCGGGCGCTGACCCACCGGGCGATCGATGCGACACTCGACTACCCGGCCGGGTCCACGTCGTACTACTTCAGAACCAAGTCCGATCTGCTCGCCGCGGTGGCTGCCAGGCTGGTGGAGCGCTCGCACGCGTCGTTCGTGGATATTGCCGACAACGAGACCGATGTCGCCACGGTGGTGGGGCATTATCTCCACCGTGTGCTCACTCATCGCATGACGGAGCTGCGGGCTCGTTACGCACTGATGCTCGATCCTGCCGTCCCGCAGGATGTTCGGGGTGTTCTGGCGCGCTCGTTCTTCTCGCTCGAACTGGCCCGGGAACTGTTCGACGAACCTGCTCACGGCGACGGGCTGGTCTCGCTGTGCGAAGGCTTGATCGCCGACGTGGTGTTCGGCCGTCGGGCATCGAATGATGTTGCGGTGCTGAGACTTCCGATAGCCGTATACCTGCAGGGCACCGTGAATTCACTGCGGGGGAACGCGATGGACATCGGCCTCACGTAGTTTCGCCGACCATGCGATACGGTCGGTACCTGCCCCTGATCTGCATTACCGCTGTGGTTCTGGCGTCGTGCGGAAGCGAATCTGCTGCAGAACAATCTTCGCCGGAAGGTGGCGCTGCGCCGCTCGGCTCGTTCGATCTGCAGGCGCATCGCGGCGGGCTCGGCTTGGTCACCGAGAGCACGATCGAATCGTTCACCAATGCACTGCAACTCGGGGTGAATACCCTCGAACTGGATACCCAGATCACCGAAGACGGAATAGCGATCGTCACGCACGACCGCAAGGTTTCCGACAAGAAGTGCGTCGACACCGAGGCGGTCACCCCGGCAGACCCGGAGTTCCCGTACGTCGGAAAGTTTGTCAACACTCTGACTCTCGCGCAGGTTCGCACCCTGGATTGTGGTGCGCTGCCGCTCGCGGACTACCCGGAGCAACGACGCGTGCCCGGTGCTCGCATGCCGACGCTCACCGAGGTGCTGGATCTGGTGAGATCGGCCGATGCACCGGACGTGAAGCTCAACGTCGAAACCAAGGTCGAGGCAGCCAGCCCCACCGAGACCGCTCCTCGCGAGCAGTTCGTCGACACCGTGCTGAGGACCATTCGCGATGCCGGCATGCTGGACCGGATCACCGTGCAGAGCTTCGATTGGGGCGCACTGAAATTGGTACGCGGCATCGAGCCGGAAGTGCCGGTGGTCGCGTTGACCAACGGTGATTTCCTACAGGTGGGGCAGGACGGTGCATCGGCCTGGCTCGGCGGCATCGATATCGACGACTTCGGTGGGGACGCGATCGCCGCTGTCGATTCGTTCGGGGCCTCGGCCTACTCACCCGTGCAAGGGACTCCGCAGAGCGGCGCAGTGGGCGATCCCGACTTCGAGCTCTTCGTCACCCAGGCCATGGTCGACGCCGCTCACGAGCGAGGAATCCGGGTCATTCCGTGGACCGTCGACGACCCCGACACGATGCGTGCCCTGATGGATCTGGGCGTCGACGGCCTCATCACCGATTATCCGGACCGAGTGCGCACCGTCATGTCCGAGCGCGGACTGCCTCTGCCCGAACCCGCGCGGTGAGCGCGCGACGTGGAGTCAGAGCGGGTAGCCGACGCCGGTCAACTTCTCACTGACGTCCCACAGCTTCGCGGCGAGAGCTGGATCCTGTGCCATGCGAGTCATCGAGGCCGGTCCCGGCTTGCCGCGTGACTCGAACAGTGATGTGGGTCCGCTGTAGGTGCCGCCGCCTGCAACGTCGACGGCGTAGATCGTGGGAAGCGCTCCGGCACGGGCGGATTGCGAGATGAACTTCAGTCCGATGGGTGCCAGTGTCGCCAGGATCTTGTTGCTGCCCAAACCGTCCGGGCTCGAGTACAGCTCGGTCGAGGAAATGCCGGGGTGCGCAGCGTTGCTGGTGACCTTCGATCCGGCCTTGTCGATCCGACGCTGCAATTCCAGCGCGAACAAGATGTTGGCGAGCTTGGAATTGGCGTACCCACGCTGAGCGCTGTAGCTCCGCTCGAGCTGGAGATCGTCGAAGTCGAGCTTGGGGCGCTGACGATGCGCGACGGATGCAACGGTGGTGATCTTCGCGTCGTCGGCGAGCTTGGGAAACAGCAGGCCGGTCAGGGCGAAGTGGCCGAGGTGATTGGTGCCGAGCTGAAGCTCGAACCCGTCCTCGGTTTCGGTCCGCGATGCCGGCATCATCACGCCCGCGTTGTTGATCAGTATGTCGATCGTGTCGGGAGCCGACTCTGCGTAGGCACGAACCGAGCCCAGGTCGGCGAGGTTGAGAGTGGCCGTGTCGACGGTTCCGTTCGGGGCCTCCGCTCGAATCTTCGCCGCTGCGGACTCGGCTTTCTGCTGGTTACGGCAAGCGAGCGTCACATGGTCGCCACGTTTCGCGAACTCCAGGGCGGTGAAGTAGCCGATACCGGTGTTCGCTCCGGTGATGACAACGCGTCTCTGCTTGGTTTCAGGCACGGCGTCAGGTTACCGGTCCGAACTACGATGCGCCTGTGAGCACAGCAGAAAGCGATGAACATCCGGACTTTCCGAAGGGGACCGGAAATCCTGCGTCCCGGGCCTTCCGGGCAGCGGGCTACCTGTGCCTGGACGACCTCGCCGGTGTGCCGGCGGCAGAGTTGGCACAACTGCACGGCGTAGGTCCGAAGGCGTTGACGGTCGTCCAACGAGCTTTGGAGCAGACCGGGAGATCTCTGGGCTGACGATCAGGCCCAGTGACTCGGCCGGGTCACGGACTCGGGAAGCCGCGTTGCGCGGTCACCCCGGGCCGCGTTGATCTGGAACTGCGTGGCATAGATGCTGCCGCGTAGGTCTGCGCCGCTGAGGTCGGCACCCCGAAGATCCGCGCCGATCACGTCGGCCAGACGCAGGTCCGCCCCGCGCAGATCGGCTCCGATGAGGTACGTGCCGCGCATGCTCGCGCCGCGCAGATCGGCACCGGCCAGCTTCGCGCCCATCATGTCGCGTCCGCGGTGGTTCGCCTTCTTGCCCGGGGCCTCGGCCCGCACCAGATCGCTTGCCGCGAGCAGCACTTCGTTGATTCGTGAGCGCCATGCGGAGACATCGACCGACATCAGCATCTCGGCAGTCTCCGACGTGAGGGCATCCAGCTCGTCGTACTCGCCGGCAAGCCGGGTGTGCAGGCTGTGGGTCGACTTTCGGCCACGCGCATCCGCGAGATACCAGAGCAGCTCGTGCAGATCACGCATCACCGGAAAAACCGAGAACATCTCCGACGCGTTCGACGGCTGCTGCCGCCAGTTCCGTCCCGCGAACGTGGACTGGGATACTTTCTGCCCCGCGCCGAAGCAGTCGTACACCGTGCAGCCGGGAAAGCCCTTCTGCCGGAGCGACGAGTGTATGCCGCACCGTGAGTCCTCCAGGAGGTTGCGGCACGGCTCACCGGCAGCTTTGTCGACAGCGAAATCCGACGACTTCGCGAAGGGCAGAGCCACGCAACAGAGTCCGAAACAACTGCCGCACTCGGCCAGCAAGTTCTCGGGTGCACGCATGCGTTCACTCTGTCCCTCGACGTACGGCGGCGTCAAACGAGATTCACTCGGGTAGACCGAGCAGCGCGATCAGCTTCTTGGGTGCCCTCGTGCAGTAGCTTTCGGTGATCAGCTCGCCGAGTTCCACGCGGTCCACGGAGGCGTCGAGCATCATGCCGACGACTTCCGGACCCCAGCCGGGTGCGAAGAAGCCGTCTCGCGCGGACAGTGCGGCGAGTTCGATTCCGCGAGAACGGAAGATGAGCACTTCGGCCGGGCCGTCGGTGCCTGCGGCCTTCGCAAATGCCGGCGGACCACCCTCCCGGATGTCGAGCACGTGGGCGAACGTGCGGCCGCGTATCCGCCACCGCGTACCGATCCAGGCCTGTTCCTCGTACGTCTCGGGCAGCGCCAGGCACAGTCCGCGGACTACGGCATTCCAGCTCATCGCCCTCTCCTCTTCTGCGACATACCCGGCTACAGTATTTCGACGGGGTGGCTCGGTGCAGGGCAATCGGCGGAGGAGTCGGGCACGGTGGAACCACGGTTCGACGAGCTCGTGTCCGCCCTGCGTACTGCCGGGTGCGTCTTCGCCGAGGAGGAAGCGAAGATCCTCGTCGAGTCCACTTCGGATCCGGCAGAGCTGGTGGAGATGCTGAGGCGTCGGGTCGCCGGTGAACCACTCGAGCATGTCGTCGGGTGGGTGTGGTTCTGTGGCCGACGCGTCGCCGTCGGACCGGGTGTGTTCGTGCCCCGCCGCCGCACCGAGTTTCTCGTCGAATGTGCTGCAGCACTGCATCCGTCGACGCTCCTCGACCTGTGTTGTGGTTCCGGCGCGATCGGAATGTCGGTTCCGGGCGTCACCGAGTTGCATGCGGCCGATCTCGACGCCGCGGCGGTGGAGTGCGCGGCGCGCAATCTCGTTCCAGTCGGGGGTACGGTGCACCGCGGCGACCTGTTCGGCGCGCTGCCGCCGGAACTGCACCGCAGGTTCGACGCCATTGTCGTCAACGCTCCGTACGTTCCGACGGGCGAGATCGAGCTCATGCCGAGAGAGGCGCGAATCCACGAGCCGAAGGTCGCGCTCGACGGCGGTACCGATGGTGCCGGTCTTCATCGGCGGGTGGCCGCGCAAGCCCACGAATGGTTGGCTGCGAACGGCAGTCTGCTCATCGAAACCAGTGCATTGCTTGCAGATTCGACGCTGCAGGCTTTTCTCGAGGCCGGGTTCGCCGCCGTCGTGCGGACATCCGCGGCGGTCGATGCCGTCGTGGTGATCGGTTCTCCGCGCGAGTAGTGACCCGCAGTGTTTCGATAGTGCGTCTGCGTGGCATCCACCGACCATGACTACATTGCTGTTCGCGGTTACCGCTGCCGACCATTGGACCTTGAACGACGGAAGCAAGCACCCCACCGGGTACTGGGCCGAGGAGCTCGTCGAATCCCACCGCGCCTTCGTCGACGCGGGGTGGGACATCACGGTGGCCACGCCGGGCGGTAAGGCGCCGGTGGTCGACGAAGGCAGCCTGGCGGTCGACGCCAACGGCGGCGACGAAGAGAAGGTCGCGGATCAGAAGAGCTACATAGCGTCGATCGAGTCGATTCTCTCCTCGCCTGCTGTGCTCGAGGACCAGAAGGCGTCGGACTTCGATGTGGTGTTCGTGCCCGGCGGTCACGGCCCGATGGAGGATCTCGCCGTCTCGACCAGCTTCGGCGCGCTGGTGGTCGACTTCCTCGATGCGAACAAGGTGGTGTCGGCGGTCTGCCACGCGCCGGCCGCGCTGCTTCCCGCTGTGCGCTCCGACGGGTCCTGGGCGTTCGACGGGTACGAGCTCACCGGATTCACCGATGAGGAGGAGACCCAGGCCGGGCTGGCGGACAAGGCACCGTGGTTGCTCGAAACCCGGCTGCGCGAGAACGGTGCGAAGTTCGAGAACGCCGACGCATGGTCGCCGCATGTCGTCGTCGACCGGAACCTCTACACCGGGCAGAACCCGGCATCGACGCGTCCGCTCGCAGAGAAGCTGGTCAGCGCACTGAAGTAGTCGACCTGATGTGAAGACGGCGATGGCCGGTGTTCTGCCCACGGAGAACACCGGCCATCAACGGGAACATCACTACTGCTTTCGAAGTTGAGTCCCCATAGCTCAATCTTTGGAGGAGAAGTGACCGAAACCGTTCGTGTACCTGTGCTGTTCCTGACCGACCCGATAGTCCTGCCCGGAATGGTGGTGCCCGTCGAACTCGACGAGGCCGCCCGCGCCGCCGTCGATGCGGCGAAGGCGAGCAACGATGGAACGTTGCTCGTCGCGCCCCGTCTCGAAGACCGCTACGCCGCGTACGGCGTCATTGCCACGATCGTGCAGATGGGTCGCCTGGCAGACGGACGACCGGCCGCGGTCATCAAGGCCACGCGCCGCGCGCACATAGGCCACGGCGTCAGCGGGCCCGGTGCCGCCCTGTGGGTGGAAGCCGAACCCGTACCGGACGAGGCCGCAGGCGACGGCGTCAAAGCTCTCGCCGCCGAGTACAAGCAGCTCGTTGTCGCGATGCTGCAACGGCGTGATGCCTGGCAGGTGATCGACTCGGTCAACAAGCTCACCGACCCGAGCGCGATCGCCGACACTGCCGGCTACGCGTCGTATCTTACCGACGTGCAGAAGCGTGACCTCCTCGAAACCCCTGATGTAGCAACCCGATTGACGTCGCTCATCGACTGGACCAAGGCCCATCTGGCCGAGGTCGAGGTGAACGACAAGATCTCCGGCGACGTCCGCGAGGGTATGGAGAAGACTCAGAAGGAGTTCTTGCTTCGCCAGCAGTTGGCCGCTATCCGCAAGGAACTCGGGGAAGACGAGCCCGACGGTGCCGATGACTACCGCGGCCGAGTCGAGGCCGCAGAACTGCCCGAGAAGGTGCGCGAACAGGCGCTGCGCGAAGTGGGCAAGTTGGAGCGGGCCAGTGATCAGAGCCCCGAGTCGGGCTGGATCCGGACCTGGCTCGACACGGTGCTCGACCTACCGTGGAACAACACCACGACCGACAACACCGATATCGACTCTGCACGTGCGGTTCTCGACGCGGATCACCATGGGCTCGACGACGTGAAGGATCGGATCGTGGAGTACCTCGCCGTCCGTGCGCGGCGCTCCGAGCGTGGCCTGCAGTCGGTGGGCGGGCGTGGATCGGGTGCCGTCATGGTTCTCGCGGGACCGCCCGGGGTGGGTAAGACCTCACTCGGCGAGTCGGTTGCCCGTGCGCTCGGCCGTACCTTCGTGCGTGTCGCTCTCGGCGGCGTTCGGGACGAGGCGGAGATCCGTGGGCACCGGCGCACCTACGTCGGCGCACTGCCCGGCCGAATCGTGCGAGCCATCGGTGAGGCGGGATCGATGAATCCCGTTGTGCTGCTGGACGAGATCGACAAGGTCGGTTCCGACTACCGCGGCGATCCGAGTGCCGCTCTGCTCGAGGTGCTGGATCCGGCGCAGAACCACACGTTCCGCGACCACTACCTCGACTTGGATCTCGACCTGTCCGACGTGGTGTTCCTGGCCACCGCCAATGTGATCGACCAGATTCCCGGCCCGTTGCTCGACCGGATGGAATTGGTGACGATCGACGGCTACACCGAGGACGACAAGGTCGTGATCGCGCGCAACTACCTGCTTCCGCGTCAGATGGACAGGGCCGCGGTCACTTCCGAGGAGGTGACGGTGACCGACGCCGCGCTGCGCAGGATCGCCGCCGACTACACCCGGGAGCCCGGGGTGCGGCAACTCGAGCGACTGCTGGCCAAGGCGCTGCGCAAGGTGGCGACCAAGCTCGTGGGCACCACGGACGTGCTCGAGATCGACGAACCGGATCTGGTGACCTACCTCGGTCGTCCTCGCTTCACACCCGAGGCGCACGAGCGGACCGAAGTGCCGGGTGTCGCAACGGGTCTGGCAGTCACAGGTCTGGGCGGTGATGTGCTGTTCATCGAGGCGGCCTCGACCGACGGCGATCCCGGGCTCAAGCTCACGGGTCAGCTGGGCGACGTGATGAAGGAATCGGCGCAGATCGCGCTGTCCTACGTGCGTTCGCACGCAGAGCAATTCGGTGTCACGGCCGAGTCGCTGGACCGCAGCATCCACGTCCACGTTCCGGCGGGCGCGGTGCCGAAGGACGGTCCGTCGGCCGGCGTGACCATGGTGACAGCGCTGGTGTCGATGGCCACCGGACGACCGGTGCGATCGGACGTCGGCATGACCGGTGAAGTGACGCTGAACGGTCGAGTGCTGCCGATCGGAGGGGTGAAGCAGAAGTTGCTCGCTGCGCAACGAGCGGGACTGAAGACGGTCTTCATTCCGGCGCGCAACGAACCCGATCTGGACGACGTGCCCGCAGAAGTGCTGGAAGCGTTGGACGTCCGTCCGATGACCGATGTCGCCGACATTCTGGCGCTCGCGCTGGAGCCGGCAGCCGGAGCAGCAGCGGCGGCGTAAGCCTGCAACATCAGTGGTCGGCCCCGAGCGTCGCTCGGGGCCGGCTGCTCGCCCGCTCCGGTAAGGGGACCCGTGCTTGACCTCGAGCTATGTCGAGGTTCTACCTTGACGTACGGGGCGAAGACATACGAGCGGCTATGAGAACGATGACATGAGGGCGACTGCATGAGTGTGACGACATGAGGGTGAAGACATGAGCATGGAGATGACCGCCTGGAACCAGATGTATCGGACGATGAACAGGCCCGATACTCGGTCGTCGTTCTCGAAGGAGACGGCTCGCCGGATTCTCACGTTCGCGGCGCCGCATCGTCGCGCTCTCGGCGGGTTCCTGGTGCTCAGTGTGGCGTCGGCCGTCCTCGCAGTGGCCACGCCGGTGTTGGCGGGCCGAGTGGTGAACGCCATCGTCGACGGCCGAGAGCTGCGCACCGTGGTGCTGTTGTCGCTCGCGATCGCGGCGATCGCTCTGGTGGACGCCGTGGTCGGTCTGATCAATCGGTGGCTTTCGGCGAACATCGGCGAGAGCTTGATCCTGGATCTGCGGACCGCCGTGTTCGACCACGTCCAGCGCATGCCGATCGCCTTCTTCACGCGAACGCGTACCGGTGCGCTCGTGAGCCGACTCAACAACGACGTCATCGGGGCGCAGCGTGCCTTCAGCACCACGCTGTCGGGGGTCGTCAGCAACCTGGTGACGTTGGCGTTGACGCTGGTGGTCATGATCGGAATTTCGTGGCAGATCACGCTTCTCGCGTTGATTCTGCTCCCGGTGTTCGTGCTTCCCGCGCGCCGGATGGGTCGACGCCTCGCCCGGCTGCAACGCGAAGCAGCAGCACACAATTCGGCGATGAGCACGCAGATGACCGAGCGATTCTCGGCACCGGGAGCAACGCTGGTGAAGCTGTTCGGTCACCCCGACCAGGAGTCGGTCGAGTTCGCGGTCCGTGCCCGTCGCGTACGCGACATCGGCGTTCGCAGTGCCATGGTGCAAACGGTGTTCGTGACTGCACTGACGTTGGTCTCGGCGCTGGCTCTGGCCGTGGTGTACGGCTTGGGTGGCTTCTACGCCCTCCGGGGCACGCTCGATCCGGGTTCGGTTGTGGCTCTGTCGCTTCTGCTCGCGCGGCTCTACTCGCCGCTGACCGCGCTGGCCAGCGCGCGCGTGGAGGTCATGAGCGCTCTGGTGAGCTTCGAGCGCGTATTCGAGGTGCTCGATCTGGTCCCGCTCATCACCGACAAGCCCGATGCGAAGACGCTGCCAGCGGGGCCGGTGTCCGTCGAACTCGACGATGTTCGGTTCGCGTACCCCTCGGCGGACAAGGTCTCGCTCGCCTCGCTGGAAGAGGTCGCCACCTTGGATTCGCGCGGCGGAGAAGAGGTTCTGCACGGTGTGTCGTTCCGCGCCGAGCCGGGCCAGATGGTCGCGTTGGTCGGGACCTCCGGCGCGGGCAAGTCCACGATCGCGCAGATGATCGCCCGGCTGTACGACGTCGACGGCGGCGCAGTCCGCCTCGCCGGCGTCGACGTTCGAGATCTCACCGCCGAATCCGTCCGCGGCACAGTCGGAATGGTGACTCAGGACGGACACCTGTTCCACGAGAGCATCCGATCGAATCTGGTGTTGCCCAGGCCCGGTGCCACCGACGACGAAGTGTGGGACGCCCTGTCGAGGGCGCGGCTGGCAGATCTCGTACGTTCCCTGCCCGACGGCCTCGATACGGTGGTCGGCGAACGTGGTTACCGCCTGTCCGGCGGTGAGCGTCAGCGCCTGACGATCGCGCGTCTGCTGATCGCGCAGCCACGGGTCGTCATTCTCGACGAGGCCACGGCCTCACTCGATTCGACGTCCGAGGCCGCAGTGCAGGCGGCGTTGGCCGAGGCGTTGGATGGGAAAACCTCGGTGGTGATCGCGCACCGATTGTCGACCATCAGGGCAGCAGATGTGATCCTGGTGATCGAGGACGGGCGAATCGCGGAGCGAGGCACGCACGACGAGCTCCTCGCAGCGGGAGGCCGCTACGAGGAGCTGCATCGGACACAGTTCGCGCAGTCGGACAGGTGGGACGGGGCCACTCAGGGTGCCGGCACCACCGTGGACGGGTCGTCGTCGGTTGCCGCGGCGAGCATCGGGGTGAATCCGTCGATCGCGTAGTCCAGCGACAGCGGGCTCGAATAGCCCAGAGCAGAGGGCAGATCCGTGCTGAAGGAGCCGATGTAGACGGTGCGGTCCTGCGCGACGACTTCGAGGGCTGCGATCAGTGGGTTCGCTTGCAGCTGCTCGCGGCTCTGGCCGGCGATGACGAGCACGTCGGTATCGAGGCGGGCCAGATTTTCGGGACTGATCGTCTCGGACGCGTCGGGAATCTCGAAGCCCAGGTCGGTGAAGAACAGGGCGCGGATGTCGTCCTTGCCGAGGAGCAGGTAGCTCCCGTCGTCCATGACGAAGGCGAGAGACAGTGACTTGCCGGTGAATTGGGGGTTGTCTGCCTCTGTGGTGGCGAACTTCTGCTCGAGCGCAGCCGTCTGCTCCTGCGCTTCCTGGCTCTTGCCGAGCGCTTCGCCGACCACTGCGAACTCCTGCTGCCAGGTTGCTGCGGGCACGTTGTCGTAGCCGCCGATGTCCGCGATCGTGGGAGCCATTCCCGACAGCGTGTCGTACTGGCTCTGGTCGATGAAGGAATAGGGCCCGAGAATCAGGTCGGGTGCCTGCGCGGCGATCTGTTCGAGGTTGAGATCGGTGCTGCCGACCTCGGGAATCTCGGTTCCGCCCAGCGCTTCCTGGGCCCACGGACGTTGCCGGTAGTCGTAGCTCAGGTTGCCGCGCGTCGCAACAGGCTTGACGCCGAGTGCGAGCGCGAAGTCCTGCTCGTTGAACCCGATCGTCACCACGCGGGTGGGCTCGGCGTCGACCACCGTCTCACCGAACTTGTGCTCGATGGTGACGGGGAAGCCCGCCTCGCTTCCGGAATCACCGGAAGTAGCGGTCGTATTGTCTGACGAACAGCCAACCGCCAGTGCCAAGACTGAGGCACCGGCGGCGACGAGCTGTATTGACTTCTTCATAGGATCTCCTCGCACCGAAACTTAGCGAGGTTAGCCCAACCGACCCTTACGGGCTTCGATCAGTTGCCCGGGTCGGGTGACACGCGATCAGCAGTTGGAGGGTGCAGGTACACCCGCGAATCGCTGATCGATCCACTCGAGTGCCTGCGGCAGTCCGAGTACTGCAGCGGTGAGGTGATCGTTGCTGGGCACCTTGACCTCGGTGACCTTCACGCCTGCACTGCAGTACCGGGCGATGGTGTTGTCGATGGCGCTGACCGGGATCAAGGCATCGGTGGGGCTGTGCCACTCGAAGTACGGTGCCTTCGGTACGCCCGGGTACAGCTCCACGCTGTTCTCGTTGACGGCGGCGATCATCTCAGGGCTGTTGATCAGGTCCAGCGTGCCGGCGACCTCCATGGCACTCTTGCCTGCACCCGCGGCGATGATGTCGTTGGTGCACCCGTTCTGGATCTTGCTTTCGATTGCCTTACCCACCGCGTTGAGCTGAGAGCTGATCGGGATCCGGGTGGGGTACTCGCGTTCGATGCCGATAGCGGCCGCGAACGCCAGACCGAACATGGGGTGCGGGGCGAAACCGAGATCGCGAGCCATGCGCTCGAGGTTCATCGGAGCGCCACCGTTCGCGCTGCCGACGATGTTCAGCTCGGGTGCGTAGTCGTTCTGCAATGCCGCGGCCCATGCCGTTGCCATACCGCCACCGGAGTAACCGGCCAACGCGACCGGGCTCTGCTTGACCTGGATGGGATCGAAGCGCTGCGTTGCACGAATGCTGTCGAGCACGATCTGTCCGCCGAGCTTGGCGGCACCGTAGGCGCTTCTGGGTCCGAGGTGATCGGCGATGGCGACAGTCCAACCACGCTGCAGTACAGCGTTGAGGGCCGGAGCCTCACGGATGGCCAGATTGGGGTCGTTCGACCAGAGTGCCTGTGAAGGTGCACATTCCAGACCGAGCGCATTGATGATGTGTTGGTAAGAAAGCAAAGGCCCGTTCGGCGCTTTGTTGCGCGGAACCAAAATGGTGTTGATCGCCGCAATGGGATCACCCGCCGAATCGGTCGAGCGGAATTTGAGCTGCCACACGTCGACATCGAAGAATCCGGGCGGGGGCGGCATCGGCCGACTGGCGATGACGTCACCCGGTTGCAGCGCCTCCAGATCTGCGGGCGGTGCACCGAATCCGTCTGCGATAGGGGTCGGCATGAGCGGTTCGGCCGCGGCCTGACCTGCGCCGACGAGCGACGAGCACAACACGGCGACGGCCGTTATCGTGGCAGCGCCGGCCAATTTGAGAACCCGCATTCAGTAATCCCCTCCGTGCCTGAATCGAAGCGCCGTGCGCCCCGATGATCCGGCAAGCTCCTGTAGAGCCGGCCCGCAAATCGATATAGCTGTCAAAGCGTGACGCGTTACGCTCCCCCCGGAAACGATAGAACGAACGGTACGCACTCGGTGATTCTATGGCAACAGAAGAACGGTCTCGGTGCCGGTTTTCTGGAAAGATGCGAGAAGCCGTGCCACCCGGCTGGAGCGCTACTCGAGAATTACGTCTTTCGGTGCCTTGTCCGGGCGCAACCCGCGCCAACTCGGATGCCGTAGGTGACCTGATTCGGTCGCTTCGTAGAACCGGACCTCGCCGACGAGAGTCGGTTCCACCCACACCGCACCGTTCCGATCGGCGGTGGGCAGCACCGAGGAGAAGGGGCTCTCCGACGTCTCGAGGGGCGTGAGCAGGGCACCGAGAGTGTCGAGCGCGCGGTCGTCGAAGCCGGTGCCGACGCGACCCACGTAGCGAAGGCGGTCGCCGTCGGGAATCCCCATCAACAACGAGCCGAAGCCGCCCGAACGACGACCCTGGCCCCGACGCCACCCGCCGATCACGATTTCCTGCGTCCGCCAGTTCTTGTGTTTGATCCAGGTTCGAGCGCGCTTGCCGGGTTGGTAGACCGAATCGGTTCGCTTGGCGACGACGCCTTCCCACCCCCGTTCCAGGCTTTCGGCGACGGCATCCGCGGCGGAGCCGGTCAGTTGCGGCGGTACCAGGACGGAGTCGAGCCCGGTGGTGAGCAGTTCGAGCAGTCGTCGTCGATCGGTGTATTTCTTGCGCAGCAGTGAGGTGCCGTCGAGGTAGAGCAGGTCGAAGGCGATGAAACGAATGTCGTCACGGTTCGCGTTCTGCAGCATCTCGAAACTGCTGACGCCGTTGGCGTCGAACACGACGACCTCTCCGTCGACAACGGCGTCGTGATCGGACAGGTCGTCCGCCAGAGCTCGAAGGGCACCGAATTTCTCGGTGTAGTCGTTCCCGCTGCGGGTGCGGAGCGTCATGGACCCGTGGGTCAATTCTGCGACGATGCGGAACCCGTCCCACTTACCCTCGAACGACCATTCGTCTTCGCCGAAACCGAGAATGTCGCCCGCGGTCGCGAGCATCGGCGAAATGTTCTTGGGTGGGGGATTGTCGGGCGTTGCGCTGTCGGCTGTGGCGCTGTCGGTTGTGGGCCTGGGAGTGTCCTTCATCAGGTGCATCAGCCACTGATTCCCTTTGGTGCGAATCAGGGCGAACCTGCCGTGCGCTTTCGATCCGTGCAGGACGACGATGACCTCGTCCTCACGCCACTTCTCGAGCTCGTAGGTTCCACTGTCCCAGATCGTGACGTCGCCACCGCCGTACTCGCCCTTGGGTATTCGACCGGAGAAAGTCGCATACTCGAGTGGATGGTCCTCGGTGTGAACGGCCAACCGGTTCTGCTTGGGATCGTCCGGGATGTTCTTGGGTACGGCCCACGAGACCAGGACGCCGTCGTGTTCGAGTCGGAAGTCGTAGTGCAGGCGTCGGGCATGATGTTCTTGGATCACGAAGGTGTCGTCGTTGCCCTGCGGTTCGGCGGAGGCGGGCACCGGCTCGGGAGTTCGGTCGGCGCTCCGCATGCTGCGGTACTTGGCGAGTTTGTCAGTGCCGGTGCCGCTTTCGACTCGCGTCTCGACGGCGTCAAGGGCGGGATCGAGGTCGGCGAGGAAATCACCGCCTTCGGTCAGCCGCTCGAGTACTTCCTCGAATCGAAGCTGTTGCAGTCCGGACGATTCCAGTTCCTCCCACGTGCGCGGTGCCGCGACGGTGGGAAGTGTTCGCCCTCGGAGCGAATACGGTGCGACCGTCGTCTTCTTGCCGTTGTTCTGGCTCCAGTCCACGAACACTCTTCCGGTGCGCTTCGCCTTCGCCATCGTGGCGGTCACCCGATCCGGCGAGCGCTCTTCCAGAAGCGTCGCTACGCGTTTGGCGACGGTGGATGCGCCCGACGTCGACAGCGGCTTCTCGAGCGGTACATACAGGTGAATTCCCTTGCTGCCGCTGGTGACCGGATATGCCGTCATGCCGATATCGCCGATCAGATCTCGTATCTCGCACGCTACTTCGGCACACCGGGCGAGGTCGACGTCATCACCGGGATCGAGATCGAACACCATGCGGGTGGCGGGGCCGGGCTCGGTGCCGTCGAATCGCCACTGCGGCACATGAGCTTCGATGGCCGCCTGCTGCCCGAGCCACGCCAGATCGGCAGCGGTGGAGAACAGTGGGTAGGTGACCACGCGATCCGAATGTTGCATCGAACGGCGATCGAGCCAGTCGGGTGCGGATGCTGCGAGGTTCTTCTCGAAGAAAGACGACTGGTCGACGCCGTTGGGCCAGCGCTTTCGGGTCACCGCACGGCCGACGAGGTGCGGCAACATTGCGTGGGCGACGGCAACGTAGTACTCGATGATCTTGCCCTTGGTGGTGCCCGTTTCAGGGAACAGCACCTTGTCGAGGTTGGTGACGGAGACCTTCCGGCCTTCGATCTCGAGCGTGGCCATCGTCTCAGGTTAGTGGTCGCCGTCTGAACCTGCGAGCGAGTTGTGACAGGCTCGATCCCATGGCGACGATCAGTGTCTCGGTACAGATGCCAGAGAACCCGCAGGGAGCGTGGGACAAGGCTTCCGCGCTCGACCGTTTCGACGAGTGGATGACCATCCACGGTGGGTGGTGCAGTCCGCCGCCGAAGAAGGTCGGTAAGGGCACGAAGGTCGAGTCGTTGGTGAAGGTGAAGGGTTTCAAGAACACCATCAAATGGGAGTTCACCCAGTACGACGAGCCGAAGCTGATCGAGATGTCGGGCCGCGGTAAGGGCGGAGTACGGATTTCGTTGACCGTCCACGTGCGTGAGGCCGAGGGCGGCTCGGAGTTGACTCTCGACGCGAAATTCGGTGGTGGTGTGCTCTTCGGTCCGGTGGGTTCGGTTGTGGCGCGGGCACTCGACACCGATGTCAAGCAATCCGTTGCGAACCTGGCTGCATTGAAGTGACGGCGTCTCGGGCTTTCTGAAGTAACTGTTGGACAATCTCTTCCAGCCCCGCACCGTGTTCTCGGTGCGGGGCTGGAGTGTTTTTGCTCGGGCTTAGGCGATGTGGGGGCCGGCGCGGGCGTGGGATTGGCGGGGTTGTCGGTACGGGTCGACGGTGGCCGGGGGTACGAACCAGGGGTGGTTGTCGGCGGCGATGAAGACTTCCCAGTCGGAGTGGTGGATGAGTCGGTGGTGGAACCCGCAGAGCAGAACCAGATTGTTAATATCGGTGGGGCCGCCGTCGGTCCAGTGCCAGATGTGGTGGCCTTCGGTCCAGGCGGCGGGTTTGCCGCAGCCGGGGAAGGCGCACCCGTGATCGCGGGCTGTGAGGGCGCGTTTCTGTTTCGCGGTGACGGTGCGGGCGGTGCGGGCGAGGTTCAGTGGGTTGCCGTTCTCGTCCATGACGATCGCGGTGAGGACACAGTCGCAGGCGAGTTGGCGGGAGGTGTTGCGGGAGAGTGGTCCCATCCAGGGCAGCCACCCTACGGTGGTGCCGTCGCCGAACAGGTCGCGATATGCGCCACGATCCGCAGTCACTGAACTGGCCTCGTTGCCGGATTCTGCTGCAGCGCGTGTGGTTTCGTCGTCGGTGATGTCGTCGCTGCTCTGGCCGGCCAGGTTCTGGAGGTCCTGCAAGCGGATGTGCAGGTTGACGTGCGGTTTTTCTCCGCCTTCGGTGGGGCGGTTACTGGAGGCGAGGTAGCGGTCGAGGATGTGCCCGAAGGCGTCGGCGCGTCGCCGTGCGGGACTGCGTTCGTCGGGGGTGCCGTCGGCGGCTGGGCGGGGTTCGGTCAACGGCGAGAGTGCGGTGAGCAGCTTTTCTCCGGTGATCGCATCGAAATCCATTTTCGCCACGAGACGTCCGTTGAGGGTTTTCGAGGCGAAGAGTTCGTTGCGGTCGGTGTCTTCCGGTGGTGGCTTGTTGCCGCCGAATCTGTCGGTGAGGTTGGTGATGGCTTCGCGAATGCGGTCGGTGCGGGCTTCGGGTCCGGTGGCGGCGGCGATCATCGCTGCGCGGGCCATGTCGCGGCCTTCTTGCGGGAGGAGTTTGGGTGGGGTTTCGGCGAAGGCGAGGATGAGGGCGGCGTGATCGACGGTCATGACGCCGGTGTTCACCGCGTCGGCGATGTCGGGGAAGTTCTTCAACCCGCGGGCGAGGGCCAGGATCTTGTTCGCTTTGCTCGGGGTGAGGAGGGTGGTGGAGGTCAGCCAGCCTGCGGGTCCGGGGAAGCCGAGCTTCTCGCGGCTCACGCGGGTGTCGATTTCAGCGACGAGGGCGATGCGTCGGGCTTCCAACAACTGAATCTGGTGGGAGACCGCGGCAGCGTCGGCGAGCAGTTCTGCTTCGCTCAGTTGCCAGATCTCGGTGGTCATGGAAGTAAGTGTATCGAACGTGCGTTCGACTGGCAATGATGGTGCAATCGAAAACTATTGCCCTGCACAAGTATTCGCGAAGGTAAACCTGTCGGTACCCCGTGTTAGGTCCCTGGGCTCAGCGCTCCAGGCTCCGTCGGGATCCAACGAAAACTCGACCTGGGAGACGTACCGTCGCGGCGAAGTAAGGATCAGAATTACGTCGCGGGCTCGAGCTGACATCTGTCGGAGGCGTCGTTCAGCTCGCAGATGGCGCGCCGTAGTACCGCCTCACCGTGCGCCGCTACGAAAGAAAGCCAGTGATGGTCGACGTCAACGGATCACACCGACTGCTGTCGAGTCTTTCGCAACCACCACAATCCGGCGATGGGTAGGACAACCGGAATGAAGACGTATCCGGATCCGAAGTGCGACCACACCGTCGGCTCCGGGAAGTCCTGGGGCTGGATGTAGCTGAGGGTGCCGATTGCGATGACTCCGACGAGTTCGATGATGCAGGAGACCGTCACCACTCGTCGCGAGGCTTCTGTTGCCCGTGCCAGTCCGACCGTCGCGATGATGTAGACCACCGCTGCGAAGGCCGAGAGCAGGAACGCGACCGGGGCGTTGTCGAACCTCGTGGTGAGCTGCACGATCGAACGCGAGGTCGCGGCAACCGCGAACACGGCGTAGACGGCGATGAGGAAGCGCCCGAAGCCGGTGCGAGTGGCTTGTTGCAGTTTGTCAGGCATATCCGGCCCAAATCTGGCTCAGGCGCAACACCATGGCTGCGAGGGTGAGGACGGCGACGAGCAGTACCGCTGTGCCGCCACGGGAGCGGTCGCCCAGGGACCACCACGTTCCCAACGGAAGCAGGAACAGCAATCCGACGAGATACGAGCCGAACGTCAATCGGTGAATCTCGCGATCGGAGGTGAACATCATCACGAACCCGATGACGGCCTGCAGTGCCACCACGCCTTCGGTGGCCGCGATTGTCCAGAACAGTGCACGGTCGGCCTTGTTCTTCAGCAGAACGGGCTTGTTGGCGGCGAGCTTCACGAGCACCCAGATCCCCACTACCAGGGACAACGCGTACAACAAGCCGGTGACGGCGCCGATCATCGAGTTCCTCGTCATGCTGCGGTGGGTGGATGGATCTGCTTCCACAGTAGCCGCGTAACGCCACGTCAACACTGTGAGGCCCTCGAAACACGACGTTGTTCCGAGCGTGACCAGTCGGAAATCGACGAGGCCTGTACTTGTCACATGGCCGCAGAGGATCTGCTCTCTCGCCGGACATGACGCTTTTCTCGTGTGGCCATCGGTGTCCACCGCAACTCAGCCCGCTCTGCGAACCTCAGGAGACGCACGTGTCAGATCTCGACCAGACCATCGCCGAGAACATCAAGAAGTCCCTCGAGGAGATTCCGCATCCCTCACTTCCCAAGGGCAGCAACATCTACGGTTCCACCAAGATCTTCCCCGACTACAAGGCAGAGAACGGCGAGAGCTACTTCACGTTGGTGCACGGCATCGCACACGAGTCGTCGGTATCGTTCGTTGCGGTGCTTCAGGCCACCCGCGCTCTGCGCAAGGGATTCGAGTCGGCCATGTACTTCTACGGTCCCGGCGCGATCAATTGCCTTGCCACCCGCGGCTTCCCGACCACCGGCGACTCCGGATTCCCAGGTGAACAGAACATCAACGACTCCCTCGCGACGTTCATTGCCGAGGGCGGCACCGTGTTCTGTTGCCGCTTCGGTTTGGCCCTGCACGGAGGTCGCGAAGAAGACCTCATCGAGGGTGTCATCCCGGCTCACCCCTTGGACGTGCAGGACGCGTTGATCCACTACGCGCGCAAGGGTGCCATCATCAATTCGACCTACATGGTCTAGGAGACGGTTCTATGTCCATCTCTACACGCGTGGACCTGGCGTTGCTCGGCATTCGAGGAGCGACGCCGGTGTCCAGAACTGCCGGTGCCGGCCCGAGTGACGATGGACATGTCCGCATCGATGGTCTCGGCGCTGCCATCCCACGTAACCCGCTCAGTCCGTACGTCCTCGAAGAGGGTCGGGTTCTGTTCGACGGCAACGATATCGGACTCGACGTTCAGGCTGTCGATCGCCCGAAGTTCTACGACCTCTCCACCGCCGACGGCATCGCGTACGAGAAGATTGCCAAGCTGCACGGCACCAGTGTTCTGGCCACGACCGTCGTACAGACGTGCATCCGCTACGACGCTGATCAACGGTGCCGCTTCTGTTCCATCGAAGCGTCTCTGGAGGCGGGCGACACCATTGCTGTCAAGACCCCGGCACAACTGGCCGAGGTGGCCGAGGCGGCGGTACGGCTGGACGGGGTCACCCAGATGGTCATGACGACGGGCACTTCGGCCGCGAAGGATCGCGGTGCCCGTCACCTGGCCCGATGTGTGAAAGCCATCAAGGCCGTGGTTCCGGAGCTACCGATTCAGGTGCAGTGCGAACCGCCCGGCGACCTGCAGACCATCCAGGACCTGTACGACGCCGGAGCCGAATCCATCGGTATCCACGTCGAATCACTCGACGACGACGTACGTGGCAGATGGATGCCGGGCAAGGCCTCGGTATCGATGGACGAGTACCGCGCGGCATGGAAAGAAGCAGTCCGCGTCTTCGGACGCAATCAGGTATCGACGTACATCCTGGTCGGTCTCGGTGAGGATCCCGACGAATTGGTTTCGGGCGCAGCCGAACTGATCGAGATGGGTGTGTATCCGTTCGTGGTTCCGTTTCGGCCGCTCGCGGGCACGTTGGCGGTCGATGTCGATCGGGCGACGGCACCCACTCCCGACGTCCTCGAAAGCGTCACCCGACGCGTCGCCAAGGAACTACAAGCGGCGGCAATGCTCGGATCCGAGCAGAAGGCAGGCTGCGCGGCCTGCGGTGCGTGCAGCGTTCTGCAGAATGCGGGAGGCTGACATGTACGGGTTGGATGCGCAGGATCTTGCCGGATTATCAGGCGCTGCAATCAGTGTCGTGGAGTCCGAATACTTGGTTCAACCGTGCGAGAGCCCGGCCCAACTGAGCGCGTACCGGGCTATGCGTAGAGAGACGTTCGTCGCCGAACAGGGCTTGTTCACCGGTACCGATCACGACGACATCGATGACGATCCCCGCACGGTCGTTCTCGTCGCCACCGACCGGGACGGCACCGTGCTCGGCGGAGTACGGCTGGCACCCTGCACGGCAACGGATCTCGGATGGTGGGCCGGCAGCCGACTGGTGGTCGCCTCGTCAGCCCGCACATCCGGAGTGGGGCCGGCGCTGGTTCGTGCGGCTTGCGCGCATGCCGAGAGTCGGGGCGTGCTGCGTTTCGATGCGACGGTGCAGCAGCGTCACGAGCCACTGTTCACCCGACTCGGCTGGATCAGGCGCGGAGACGTGAAGGTCGCCGACACTCCACACGTGGCGATGTACTGGCCCATCGACCGAATCGAACGGCTGGTGTCGTCGACCAAGGCGATGCTCGCCGGTGTTCTCGCGCCCCTGAAAGCGCAGCCACTGGGGCTCGGTGTCAAAGGCTTTCGAGGCGACGACGGAGTGCCGGTACCGGGAAGCGACATGATCGCAGCCTGTGATGCGATCATTCCCTCGATGGTCGACCGCGATCCGGAATGGGCCGGCTGGTGTGCGGCACTGGTCAACCTCAACGACCTGTCGGCGATGGGTGCCGACGCAGTCGGCATGCTCGATTCCGTCGGAGCACCCACGCAGTCTCGACTGACCCGCATCATCCGCGGTCTCGCCAATGCGTCCGTGGCGTGGCAGGTTCCGGTGCTTGGAGGCCATACTCAGGCCGGGGTTCCGTCGTCGCTGTCGGTCACCGCGCTGGGTCGCACGACCGACCCGGTTCCCGCGGGCGGCGGCAGCGTCGGCGATCGGTTGACACTGACCGCAGACGTCGAAGGCGGTTGGCGTCGTGGATATCAGGGTCAGCAATGGGATTCGACGTCACGACGCAATTCCGCCGAATTGGCGGTGATGGCATCGTTCGTCGCCCGAACCGCTCCCAAGGCCGCCAAGGACATCTCGATGGCCGGCTTGGCGGGCACTACCGGGATGCTGGCCGAGGCCAGCGGAACCGGTGCCGTATTGGACATCTCCTCGATCCCGAAGCCCGACTCGGCATCGATGGGTGAATGGATCACGTGTTTTCCCGGGTTCGCGATGATCACCGTGGACCGTCCCGGTGCACCGACTGCACCGTCCGGACCTGCACTGTCCGCAGAATGCGGAGAGCTCACGAACATTCCGGGCGTCGCCTTGCGATGGCCCGATGGAATCACCACTCGCGCGGTCACCTCCACTGTGACCGGATTGGGAGAAGCATGAACGACATCACGATCTCCGTGGCCGCAGCCGAATTCGGCCGCGACATGGAACAGGGATACGCCACTATCGCCGCCCTACTCGAGGAATCGCGTAATCGGGGTAGTCAACTGCTGGTGCTACCGGAAGCGTGCCTGGGCGGGTACTTGCCCAGCCTCGGCGGCGGCGACGAGACCGAGGAATCGCGACAGCGCCGGTTGAAGGCACTGCCGCCGGCCCTGGAACTCGACGGACCGGAGGTCAAGCGCGTCATCGACATGGCAGGCGATACCGTCGTGACGTTCGGGTTCTGCGAGAAGGACGGCGACACCCGTTACAACGCCGCAGTGACCGTCGACGGCAGCGGCATCCTCGGTTCGTACCGCAAGGTGCATCAGCCACTCGGCGAAAACCTGTGCTACGACGCAGGAGAAAGCTACTCCGCCTTCGATACTCCGGTCGGTCGTATGGGCATGCAGATCTGCTACGACAAGGGATTCCCCGAGGCTGCACGGGAACTCGCGCTCGACGGTGCCGAGATCGTCGCATCCATCTCTGCATGGCCGACAGCACGGACCGCGACGGTGGAGAACATGGAAGAAGATCGGTGGAAGCAACGCTTCGACATCTACGATCGCGCTCGCGCACTGGAGAATCAGATCATCTGGGTGGCGGCAAATCAGGCCGGTACCTTCGGTTCGCTGAGGTTCGTCTGCAGTGCCAAGATCGTCGGGCCGGGTGGTGAAATCCTCGCGGGAACAGGCGTCGAACCGGGCTTGGCCACGGCTACCGTCGATGTCGAGTCGCTCATCGGTGCGGCACGCGGCGGCGGCATGTACAACCTGCGCGATCGGCGTCCCTCGGTCTATCGGACCATCACCAAGGAGACGGTCCATGCCTGAGATGTCGTTCGTGGTGCGATGGCCAGACGGACGCGAACAGTCCTGCTACTCGCCCTCTTTGGTGATGCACGACTATCTGAGCCCCGGCCAGGAATACCCGGTTGCCGAGTTCGTGCAGCGGACGTCCGAGGCATTGACCGTGGCGAGCGATCGAGTTCTCGCCAAGTTCGGTATGCGGTGCACGTCGGCCGCGCAGCAAATGGAAGAGATCCACGGTGTCAGCGCGTCGTATCAGGCCGGTGCCGTTCGCGTACTGAGTATGTCGGGAGCCGAATTGCTATGAATGCGAACACTGTCACCGAGCACCACAGCGTGATCGTCATCGGCGGCGGGCAGGCCGGCCTGTCCATCAGCTGGCATCTGACGCAGCGCGGCATCGACCACGTCGTACTGGAACGCGACACCATCGCCCACGAATGGAAGGACTCGCGCTGGGACAACTTCACCCTCGTTACCCCCAACTGGCAGTGCGCGCTCCCCGGGTACTCCTACGACGGTGACGATCCCGACGGGTTCATGCAGCGCGACGAGGTCTACGCCTTCGTGAGGCGCTACGCCGAAAGCTTCGCTGCGCCCGTCCGCGAACATGTTTCGGTCATGAACGCGCTGCAGAGTGCAGATGGCGGCTTCGACCTACTCACCTCCGCCGGCCCGATGCACGCCGATCGGATCGTCGTTGCCGTCGGCGGCTACCACATCCCGACCATCCCGCGTTTCGCCGAGAAGCTGCCCCGTGACATCGTCCAGATCCACTCCTCCGAATACCGCGGCTCCCATCAGTTTCCGGACGGTGACGTGCTCGTGGTCGGTACCGGCCAATCCGGTGCGCAGATCGCCGAGGATCTACACCTGGACGGTCGGCGCGTGCATCTCGTCGCGGGTACCGCACCTCGTGTCGCACGCTTCTATCGCGGCCGTGACTGTGTCGCCTGGCTGCACGACATGGGCGTCTACGATGTCTCCATCGAAGATCAACCCGGTGGCGTCGGCAAACGCGAGAACACGAACCACTACGTCACCGGCCGTGACGGTGGTCGCGACATCGACCTGCGCGCATTCGCCACCGAGGGGATGCAGCTGTACGGCCGACTCCTCGGGGTCGAGAACGGCGTTCTGCAATTCGCGCCCACCCTCGAGGCGTCCCTCGACGCTGCCGATCGGGTCGCCGAGAGCATCAAGGACAACATCGACGCATATATCGAACGTGAGGGCATCAGCGCGCCCACCGAGGACCGCTACGTTCCGGTGTGGCGTCCGGAGTCCGAGACGACCGAGCTCGATCTCTCCGACGCCGACATCACGGCGGTCGTCTGGTCGGTCGGCTTCCGTACCGACTACCGGTGGCTGAAGGTAGGGGCGTTCGACGGCGAGGGCCACCCGACGCACAACCGCGGCGTGACGTCCGTTCCCGGCCTGTATTTCCTGGGCCTGCCCTGGCAGCACACCTGGGGTTCGGGACGCTTCGCCTCGGTGGCCAGAGATGCCGCGTTCCTGTCGGATCAGATCGGCCTGGAAATCAGCGCCTCGAAGTCGCAATCATCGGTACAACCCCAGAGCCAGATGGCCTGATCGGTCATGGCCCCCATCAAGATCGGCGCGCTGGCAGCACATTTCGGACGAGACGTCGATCGGGCCGTACTGAAGATCACGACGATCATCTCCAGTGCAGCCCGAGAGGGTATCGATCTTCTGGTGCTGCCCGACGCGTCCCTCGGGGGCTACATCAACAGTCTGAGCAATCCGGACCCGTCCGAGTTGCCGCCCACCCTCGATCCGGACGGTCCGGAGCTGGCCGCGATCATTGCAGCGGCGGGTGAGATGACGGTGTGCATCGGGTACACCGAACTGTCTAAAGGGTTGCGGTACAACGCTGCTGCATGCCTGACGGGTGACGGCATTCTCGGTAGTCACCGGAAGGTGCATCAGCCGCTCGGAGAATCGCTGGCCTACGCGGCCGGTGATCGTTTCGAGGCTTTCGATACACCTGTCGGGCGGATGGGAATGCTGATCGATTACGACAAGACGTTCCCGGAGTCGGCGCGCACGCTCGCACTGGACGGTGCGAGAATCATTGCGGCGCTGTCGGCGTGGCCGGCCAGCGTCACCGATCGTGCGTCGTCGCTGCCGAACGATCGGCAGTCACGACTGTTCGATCTGTACGACGCTGCGCGCGCCGCCGAGAATCAGGTGGTGCTCGTCTCGTCCAACCAGACCGGGGTGATGGGGTCCCTGCGCTTCCTCGGTCAGGCGAAGATCGTCGGTCCCGGTGGAGACGTACTGGCCAAGACGTGGTCCAAAGGCGGGTTGGCCGTGCACGAGATCGACGTCGACGCCGAGGTCGATCGGGCTCGGAGAGGATTGCACCACCTGGCCGAGCGACGCGTGGATGCCTACCCGAACCTGTTGCAGGAGAAGCCGGATCGATGAAGATCGCGCTGTTGACCTACTCGTCGAAGCCGCGCGGCGGAGTGGTGCACACGTTGGCACTGGCCGAGGCACTGGCGCGCGCCGGGCAGGACGTCTCGGTGTGGTCGCTCGGTCGCGGCGGCGACAGTGAGTTCTTCCGCAGCGTCGACCCCGCTGTCACTGTGCGGATGGTGCCGTTCTCCCATCGCGAGAACGAGAGCGTCGGCGAGCGGATTCTGCGATCGATCAGCATTCTGCGGCAGGCCTTCACAGCTGACGAGTACGACATCGTCCATGCTCAGGACTGTATCTCGGCCAATGCAGTCGGCCGGTGCATCAGAACCATCCATCATCTCGACGAGTTCACCACGCCCGAGCTGGCGGCATGCCACGAACGCGCGATCACCGCACCGTACGCACGTATCTGTGTGTCCGCTGCGGTGGCCGACGACGTGCGGCGGGGTTGGGGATTGGACCCTACCGTCATTCCCAACGGGGTCGATGCCGAAAGATTCTCGGCAGCTGCCGAATCCGGCCGAACCCACTGGCGCGAGAAGCTGGGCCGCTACGTGCTCGCGGTCGGAGGAATCGAGCCGCGCAAGGGCAGTCTCGACCTACTCGACGCGTTCTCGCGGCTGGCCGACCGCAATCTGCGGCTGGTGTTCGCCGGCGGCGAGACGCTGTTCGACTACCGCGACTACCGCGCTGAATTCGACCTGCGCGCGACGGAACTCGCTATCGAGCCGGTGATACTCGGGACCGTCGACGACGACGAGCTTCCGCATCTCGTCGCGCAAGCCGCGGTCTTGCCGTTCTTCTCCACCAAGGAAGGCTTCGGTCTGGCCGCCATGGAAGCACTGGCCGCATCGACTCCCGTCGTCGCACGAGATCTTCCGGTCTTGCGAGAAGTGTTCGGGGACAGCGTCACCTATGCGTCGTCGGTGGGGTCCATGGCAACCGAGCTGGAGCGTGCCGTACGAGAACCTCGTGATCGTCTGCCGGGTCTGGCACTGGCACGCAGCCTCACCTGGGACGAGGCTGCGCGTCGACACCTCGAGTTCTATTCCTCGCTCCTGTGACCGCCCCGCTTGTTGCGTTCGAGTCGATGAGGCTTGAGTTTGTGGAAACCCTTGACCCGGAGTGAGCGGACCGATTTCAGGTAGAACTCGGAATCGTGGCGTAGTTCTTCGGTCATCACCGTGTCGACGAGAGTTGTTCCGGGATAGGCGGAACTGGTCAGGCGCGCGGCCATGTTGACCACCGATCCGTACAGATCGCCGTACCGGGCAAGAACCGGGCCCCACGCCAGCCCGACCCGCAGGTCCGGCATGTCCTCCTGCTCGTTGAACGCGTCCTGCAGATCGAGGGCGATGTGGGCAGCATCCTCGGGGCTCTGCGCGCTGAACATCACTTCGTCACCGACGTTCTTGATCACCGAACCACGTCCGCGCGCAATGATATTGGTGGCCAGAGACTCGAACTCCTCGAGGAGCGTCGTCAGCTCACCGATGTCGAGGCGACGCGTCAGGCTGGTGTAACCCACCATGTCGGCGAACCCGACCGCCATCGTGGGGCTGTCGGAGGCGTCGTCGGGTGCGGCGATGGATCGACCGGCGGCGGCTGCGAGGTGACGTCGCCAGGTGTATCCCTGTAGTGCTTCGAGCGTCGGAACCGTTTCCGCGGCGATTGCTCGGGCGTTGCGCCGGATCGCGTCGATGTCGTTCTGGTCTTCGTCGCCATCCACGATGCGCTCGAGTATGTGAGAGTTCACAACGCCGACTTGCCATTCCGCGAGCCGGGACATCGACTGACCGAGCGTCCGCGCGATCGCGACCTCCATCTCGGGCTTGATCACCTTCTGCGCGGTGAGGGCGGTGATCAGTTTCAGAGCCTCCAGGTCCGCGTCGGTGTAGACGAGAGCCTCGGTGTCGGTCTGGACGGGGAAACCCATGCCGATCCACAGGGCGATGACCCGCTCGAGTGGAATGCCCGACTTCTCGACGATGTCCGCCCGGTTGTACTTGGGCTCGCCGCCCAGGAGATTGCGTTCGATCTCCGTCTGTACTACCGAGTTGATCTGGTTCTCAGGCATATCCCAACGTTCTGTCGAAATAGGAACGGACATCGTCCACGTACTCGTCGATCTTGTCGGGCTCCCAGTCCGTAGTGGGGATGGGCTCGCCGACGGTGACCTTGACCGTACCGGAGTGGACGGTGAAATCCTTTTTCCACATCACGTCACCGGCATTGTGGATGACGATGGGCACGATGGGGACGCCTGCCTGCATGGCCAGGTGAAATCCACCCTTCTTGAATCGTCCGAGACGCGATGTCGGCATTCGCGTGCCCTCGGGTGCGATCGCGACCGAGATGCCGCTGTGCAACTTCTCTATCGCGGGACGCATGGCCTCGCGCGCTTGTGAGGGATCACCGCGATCGACGTAGGCGACGTCGAAGATTCTGCCCAACAGTGCGAATCGTGGGTCTCGTTCCAGTTCGCGCTTCGCCACGGCGGTGATGTCGCGCCGGAGGATGGACGTGACGATGATGGAGTCGGCCGTGCTCTGGTGGTTGAACATGAACACCGCGGGCCGCGCCGACCACGCGTTCTCGGTTCCGGTGACGTCGAGCTTCACGCCGGCGATGGTCAGCGCGATGTCCGGAGCGATGGTGCTGGTGATGTTCGCGCCGTTGCGACGGCTGCGGGTCAGAATGCCCAGCCCGAGTCCGATCGACGCGCTCGCCAGTACCGAACCCAGAGCAGCCGTACTCCGGACGGCCGAGGTGAGGTCTGTACCGCGCTTGGGCTGGTCCAACGTCAGAGCCGGCCACTTCTTCTTTGCTGCATAGCGTGCGAGGTCGGGGTCCGGGTTCAGTGCGACGGGGCGTCCCACGGCCTCGAGCAACGGCACGTCCTCGCCGCCGTTGGAGTAGGCGAAGCAGCCTGCCAACGCGATTCCCTCGCGCTCGGCGTAGTCGATCGCGGCCTGCGCCTTGCGCGGACCCCACAACGAGTCGCCGACCAGCTCACCGGTGAGGATGCCGTCGGTGACCACCGGAGTGGTGCACAGCAACTCCTCGAACATCATGTCCTGCTGCACCGGTAGCGCCTGGTACGGCGTGGCAGAAGTCGCCATCACCAGTCGATGTCCGGCATGCCGATGTGCCTCGACGAGGGCACGGGCCTGTGGGTAGATCATCGGCGCGATCTCGTTGCGAAACAGCGTGTAGGCCTGTTCCATCAGGTCTTCTTCCCGACGTCCCTCCAGACCGCGGACGGCCTTGCCCATCAGGTTGTCGACCGGGGAGTTGCGCATCCGCATCTCGACGACGGCGCTGGAAATCTCCCACAGCTCCTTGACCGTCACGTCGAGGGTCTTGAGGCGCTCCAGAAAGACAGCGCGAGCAGAGAACCCGTTGATCAGGGTGCCGTCGAGATCGAAGAATGCCACGGTGTCTCGGCCCGGTGGTGCGGCGGCGATCGCGATCAATCGATCGTCGAACTCGGTCATGAATTGTTCTCCTCGGGGGCCGAGATCGGTTCGACCTCACTGAGCATCTGATGGGCCATGTCTCGGATCGTGCGCACCTTGCGGGCCCACTCGTCGATTTCCAGTGCGAAGTCTCGGCGTCGGCGCGCGACTCTGTCGGAGCTGGAATCGACGAGATCGCGGTTCTCGGCCAATTGCAGTGCCGTATCGAACAATTCGCCGGAGATGGCCTCGCTGTGATCGAGCTGTTGCCGCAGTCGCCTGGCCTGCGCGGCCCCGAGGCATTCCGCAATGAACGTGGCCTTGTCGAACTCGCCGCTCTGGGGTAGCAGCATCAGCTGATCGGCCACCACCTGATACGCCTCGAAGATGGGCTGCAGAACTCGATGTGCCAGATGCAGATCCTGTGACCGAAGTTGATGCGCAGCATAATCGGGATCGCTGATCTTGGTTCGCCAGTCCGGATCGATCAGGTCGACCTCGGACTCCAACCGCTGCCCGAAGTCTTTCTTGTCGCCGAAGAAGAACTCGAACTTGAGAAGGTCGCGCAAGCGAAGCGCCGATTGCCACAACGACTCTTGCGTCAGGGGCGTCGAATCACCGCTGGTCGGGAGGACTACCAGTTCTCCGATGGCACGCATGACGAAGAAGTGAATTGCGTTGTTCCGGAAGAACGCCGCGACGAGATGCTTGTCCTGTGCCAGATAGAACAGGGGCTCGGGGCCGTCGTCGAAACGCTTGACGACGTTCGCGTTGACCTGAGCGACGACGGCCGAACGCACCACGTCGACGTCGGCGATGTCTACGCCTCCAGCGGTGGGCAGGTTACGCCGTTTGATGTAGCGGGCGAGCGGGGCGATGATGGCCCACATCTCGTTGACGTTGAGTGCGCGATCCTCGATGCCCAGCAATGCCATCGTGACCAGAGCCGCCGGGGTCACCGGTGTCGCATCGTTGATCGCGTGGGAAACGCCGAGCGCGATCTTCTGCACCGCCACGCGCTTGTCGGTGTTCTCGGCGACGATCGATGCCACCGACATCGGTTCGCCGAAGTTCAGATACACGTTGCCGCGCAATGTCCCTTGCGCGCGGATGTACCCGATGGCCATTCGAATACCCTCGGCCTGCTTCTTCGCTCCGTGCGACTCTTCGGCCATCGCGCCGACCTCGTGCAGACGGTCGTAGGTGATGGATGTCGGGATCAGGTAGACGTCCTCTGCGTCGCTCGACTCGAGCGCGTCCACCAGGTAGGTGAGCAGGCCGAACCGCGGCGGACGAAGCTTGCCGGTGCGGCTGCGTCCGCCTTCGATGTACCACTCGAGGTTGAACCGCTTGCTCAGCAGAAAGCTCATGTACTGACGGAGCGTCCACTTGTAGATCGCGTCGGAGAATTTGCGTTGGATGAGTACGACGCCACTGCGTTTGGCGATCGGACCCAACGGCCAGAAGCCGACGTTGATGCCGCCCATGACGTGATTGAGCGGCAGTCCCTCGGCGAGCAGCGCGGGGCGCAACACGAGGGGGTCGAGGTAGGAGCGGTGGTTGGGTAGGAACACCAGCGGATAGTTCTTGTTGAGTTCGCGGACCTTCTGCAGTTGATCGCGATCGACGTCGACCTTGTACGCGCGGGAGAAGTACGCCCCGAGGGTTCCCCACATCTCTACTGCCCGACGGGTCTCGGTTGCGACCATCTCACCGAGAATGTCGTTGACGCGCTTGTCCACCGTGTCGCGATCCTGACCGACCTCGTCTGCGAGCGCGGTGATGCCGTCGCGGAACTTCTTCTGCTCCGTCATGTCCTCCACGACGAATCGCGGAATCTTGTACTCGGAGCCGATGACGCCGCGCTCGGCCTTGTCCAAAGCCAGACTCGCCTGACGCAGGATGAACGACGACAGCGAGGTACCGCCGCCCCGCTCGAATCGATCCTGAAGGTCACGCAGGGTGGCGGGCTCACCGACCAGCACCGCGGAATGATCGGGATCGTCGTTCGCCACCCACCGCTGCCATACCTGGGTGGGCTTCGATCGGCCGCGCGGAGCGAAGATGCGATGCAGAATGCCGTTCTTGCGATCGGACAACGTCACGCGCAACGGAATGAGAAGTGGATCGTCGGCGAATCCGCGAACACTCTCCGCCAGTGAGGTTCTCGCTTCACCGGAGAGCACGACCGAGGGGGGCCGGGGTTCCCCGTCGGGGGTGGTCGCATCGATCCACTGATTCAGTGCCTGAACCTCGAGGGTGGATTTGGCGTCGAGCAAATACACGTGCGGACCGTCGCTGAGCGACTGTTCGTCCGCGTCGAGGTGGTGCATCGATACTCCTGTTCCGTGCCCGTACAAGAAGGGGCGGTCGCCAGGTTACGCGGGAGATAGCGGCCGCGAGGGCGGTTCGGGTGAGGTGGCGAAGGGACGAAAACACATGTGCGTGTCGGGAGTCGACGTCACGTCGAGTGGACTCGAGGGGCGCGTGGAAGAGGCGTCGTATAAAATAAGGGCTATCGGCCTTCTCGGCCAACCAATCTGACTGTTAATCCAAGTAACAGTTACTTACGGTTACAGATACTTGGGCGAGCTGCCATCGGTGACGACGACCCGAAATCTGCGAACTCGACGTGTCCCACGCCCGGTCGATGACATCGGCCGAAGAACTGTGCGACAGTATTCGCAAACACTTTCGAGAAAGGCCGGTAGTCGATGCCACCCCGTGGGCGCGCCGTGAACGATTCGTTGACCCTAGAGAATCTGACGACGCTGGCCGCGGCGCTCGCCGAGGGGCGTCGGGCCACCGTCTATCTTCGCGAACCGAACCCGAGCCTCGGACTGCCCGACGGTACGTCGGCCAAGGTGGTCTCGATCGACGGCAACACGGTCACCATCAGCCCGAAGGGCGTCAACGACGAATTGCCCTACGAGGCAGAGGAACTACGCATCACCCGTAACGCGGCAACCCCGCCCGCACCGGCCAAGCGCGTGCCCGCGAAGAAGGTGGCGCCGCCGGTGATCAACGGGTCGGCTCGAACAGAAGCAGTCGCGGCGCCGCCGGCACCTGCAAAGGCAGTAGTGCAACAGCCGACGGCAGTGGCGGAACAACCTCGGGCGCAGCCGCAGACCCCTCGTCGAGCCAAGAAGGCTCCGGGCGGGGTCAGCGTGACGATTCATGCCGGGGCCGACAACGATTGGTCGGTCACCGTCACCCAGGGTGCGAAGCGGCCGACCAAGGCACAGTCCGTTAGCCCGGAGTCGGTGAGCCGGGCGGTGCGCGAGTTGGGCGATCCCATCGCGCGCGACGCGGTCGAGGCCGTTATATCCCACGCGCGCGAGGAAGCCGCTCGGCGCGTCGCAGAACTGAGCCGTCAACTCGAGGAAGCGCGCACCACGCTCGCAGCCCTCGAGCAGGACGTATGAACCACTCGCTCGTGTTCGTACACCTGTTGTTGCTAGGGTTCTGCCGACACCGCTGAGAGGGAGTACATGTTCAAGAAATTCATGCTCGTCGTCGTGGGGGCTGCTGCAGTCGTAGCCAGCGTCGGCGTGGGGACCGCATCTGCGGCCGCTCCAGCTGCTCTCGGCGGCGGCTCGGGAATCATCGTCGGTGGTCAGGCGGAGTGCACGCTGACCACGATTGGTAACGACCGTAACGGAAATCTCGTCGGTTTCACCGCCGGCCACTGTGGCCAAGCGGGCGCCTCCATCGTCCCCGAGTACGACACCTCTCTCGGTGAAGTCGGCCGCATTGCGTTCTCGAACCCGGAGTACGACTACGCCCTGATCCAGTTCGACCGTGACAAGGTTGCACCGATCAACCGCGTCGGCAACGTGACCATCTCTCAGGTCGGCCCGCCCACGGCGTTCCCGAACATCGTGTGCAAGGAAGGCCGTACCACCGGCAACACTTGCGGCCTCGCGTACGGCGACATCCTGCAGTCGCAGGAGACCTGGGCCCAGCTGTGCGTCGTCGAAGGCGACTCGGGCAGCCCGGTCGTCGTCGGCAACACCCTCGTCGGCATGGTCAACGCCTACCTGGGCGTGGCGTGCTTCGGCCCCGAGGTCGGCACCAACTTCGACACGATTCTTCGCAACGTCGATCAAGGCAACGGACTCGGCGCAGGATTCGTACCGGCTCCCTGACGATCCGGCAGTTCGCATCGAATGCCCCGCCCCGAGCAACGACATGCTCGGGCCGGGGCATTCGTCGTTTCGAAGGTCCGGCGATGGTCAGCGGACGCCCATGGACGAGTCGAACTCCCGCACATCGGCCAGGATGCGTTCCGCGTCCTCCGGGGCGATACCCAGCAACACCAGGCTCGACGTCGTGGCGGCCCCCGCCGGATCGGTCAGCAGTCCGGCGTTGGTGGCGTCGAGAATCGACAGCGCGATGGCCTCGATATTGAGAATCAGAACCTCGGCGGCGAGGTACGAGGAGAACACTCCCTCACGTTGTCCTCGCCGGATCACTGCGGCGGCCGACTCGCGCATCGGAGTCAGTAGATCGTGAATGCTGTTGTGTCCCAGATCGGATCGGGCGACCGCGAGGAGCAGCCGGTACTGATCACCGACGCGTGTCAGGGCGAGCGTCTGCCGCACGAACACCGTCACCGCTGATTCGTCGGCGGCAGGAACGCGGCCGAGAGCCGCCGAGATGCGCTCCGCCGCTTCCAGGGCGATACCGTCGATCAGGGCTTCGCGAGAGGCGAAGTGGGCATAGACGGTTCGCCGAACCACCCCTGCGGCGGCCGCGACATCGTTGATGGTCGCATCCGGATTGTCTGCCAACACCCGTTGTGCGACTTCGAGTATTTTCGCGCGATTCGACCGGGCGTCACGTCGCTGCGCGGGCGGCGCGGCGGCATCCCGTGCAGTCGATCCGGACTCCGTCGTCTTGCGCACAGATCAACAAGTAGCACGATCGCGCGCGCAGAGTGTGGCTGCCGCCACAAAAGATTGCCGATCCTAGACGATTCTTCTTAAGCTGCACAGCACTGTGCAAGGTGTGTCGGCACTTTGCCAACGGGGGGGAACACAATGACGTTGCTTGCGATGACGCCTGTCCAAGATATGCACAAACCGTATCCACGACGCTGGTCGGCTCTGGTGGTCTTGTGCCTGAGCCTGCTGATCGTGGTCATGGCCAACACCTCTCTGTTGGTCGCAGCGCCCTCGATGACTCTCGACCTGGGTTTGACGAGTAGCGATCTGCAATGGGTGATCGACGGGTACACCGTCCCGTACGCGTCGCTGATGCTTCTGTGCGGCGTGATCGGCGATCGCTACAGTCGCCGCGGTGCGCTGATTCTCGGATTGATCATCTTCGTGGCAGGTTCGATCGCCGGGGCACTCACCGATGCCACCCTGGGCGTCATTCTGGCGCGCATCGTCATGGGAGTTGCTGCGGCGATCGTCATGCCCGCCACCCTGTCGCTGTTGGTCTCCACCTTTCCGAAGCGAGAGCGGGCCACCGCAGTCACCGTGTGGGCGGCAACCTCGGGGCTTGCCATCGCAGCCGGACCGTTGCTGGCGGGTTGGCTTCTCGAGAGCTTCACCTGGCATTCGACATTCCTGATCAACGTTCCCATCGCCTTGGCAGCCATAGTCGGAGCGGTGATCCTGGTTCCGCCGTCGCGAGCCGTCGAACCCGGCGCGATCGACTGGGTCGGTGGATTGCTGTCGGTACTGGCCGTATCGACCGTCGTCTACGCCATCATCGAGGGAATGCACTTCGGCTGGACCGTCGGTCCGCTGTACTTCGGGCTCGTCGGCCTGCTGTCGATCATGGGCTTCGTGGGATGGGAACTACGCCATCCCAATCCGTTGCTCGACGTCCGGATGTTCTCGTCCCGCATCCTCGGCGGTGCGACCCTTGCGGTGCTGGTGTTCTTCCTCGTCACGTTCGGTGCGATCTACTTCGTCGCTCAGTACCTCCAATTCGCCCTCGGCTACGGCCCGGTGTCCACCGGCGTGCACCTACTGCCCTTGGCCGGAGCAGTATTCGTCGGTTCCGGAATCACGATGTGGCTCACGCCCAAGCTCGGACCACGCATCACCGTGACCGCAGGCATGATCGTGGGAACGCTGTCGGTCGTGTCGCTGATCGGAATCGATTCGTCGGCAACGTATTACGACTTTCTTCCCGTGCTGACGCTGCTCGGTCTCGCGATCGGACTGTCCGTCTCGCCCTGCACCGACGCCATCATGGGCGAGTTCCCGGACAGCAAGCTCGGTGTGGGCGGTGGACTCAACGACACAGCACTCGAACTCGGCGGATCACTGGGAATCGCCCTGCTCGGGTCGGTACTCGCCGCGTCCTACCGGCAGGGAATCGAAGGCTTCCTGCTCACGTTCCCGGGCAAGCAACCGAACGGCCAGTACACCGGGCAGGCAGCGGAAGGGCTTGCTGCATCACAGGATTCGCTTGCCGGTGCAGTGATAGTGTCCGACATCATTCGTGCCAACAACGCGTTTCTCAGTGGATTTGCGGACAACCTGCAGGCCAATGCCGTCGCTGCGTTCGGCCAGGCAGTAGCGCACACGAGTCTCGTCGCCGCCGTGGTGTTCGGCGTCGGCACGGTGATAGTGGCGCTGCTGATCCCGTCGAAGATCGCAGAACTGGCACCGTCGTCGGCGAGGATCCCGTTCGAGCCGATCGTGCCGTTCGTCGTTCCGCCGGCCCGGGATGGAGCGGCGGACCGCGAGGTGGCCGAACTCGAGCAGCTACTGGAGCGGCCGTCGGCCGAGAAGAACGACAAGCCCCGTGCGGTTCAGGCGTTGCCGGCCGCCGAGGAAGCCCCCTCGAAGGGTGCGCCGAAGCGCCTGCCGGCGCGTACCGTGGCCGAGCCGGCTCTGGTGAACGCGGAACTCGGACGCCCGAGCATCTACCAGCTTGCCTCGAGGGTGTACGAACTCGATGTATCGGTCGCCCGACAGGCCAAGACGGATGCCAAGTCCGGCGAGCGGGTGACCATCCATCAGCTCGCGTTGTCGAACCTGGCGCGTACCCGACGGGTAGAGGCCGAGGAAGCGCTCGACGCCGCACTCGAACTCAGCGATCTCCCGGTTGCGCCCACGCCCACGCAGGCCAAGCCCACAGCTCCTCTGCAGACCTTCTACCAGCGAGCCAGCAGGCAACACGCGAACTGCACCGAATTCAAGGAGCGCTCGAGTTCCATCTGGGCAATGCCGTTGTAGCTGGTTGCCCAGACCCCGCCCGCACCCCGACCCGCCCGCCACCGCACTTGGGATCAATGCGACTTTGTTGCACTCTGACCGACTGAAAGTCACATTGATCCCATCCCCGGGACCGAACAGGGGGCTGGGTCGGGGCTGGCAGGGCTTACAGGGCGGGCAGGGCTTGCGGGGGCAGGGGTGGCAGGCAGGGGCTAGTGCTAGATCAGCACCGCACCGTTCGAGGCCGATCCCACCAATTTCGAGTACTTGGCCAGTACTCCGCGGGTGTAGCGCGGCGGCAGCGGAGCCCAGCCCTGTGCGCGGGAGTCCAGTTCGGCTGCGTCGACCAAAAGGTCGAGGGTGCCCTTGCCGACGTCGAGTCGGATTTGGTCACCGTCGCGAACGAAAGCGATGGGACCGCCGTCGACGGCCTCGGGGGCCACATGTCCGACGCACAGGCCCGTGGTTCCGCCCGAGAATCGACCGTCGGTGAGCAGCAAGACGTCTTTGCCGAGTCCGGCACCCTTGATGGCTCCGGTGATGGCGAGCATCTCACGCATGCCGGGGCCGCCCTTGGGCCCTTCGTAGCGGATGACGACGACATCGCCTGCTGCGATGGTGCCGTCCTCGAGAGCATCCATCGCTGCGCGTTCACGCTCGAAAACTCGTGCCGTTCCGACGAAGACGTCGGAATCGAAGCCGGCGGACTTGACGACGGCACCGCCCGGAGCGAGTGAGCCCTCGAGGATGGTGATGCCGCCTGTCGGGTGGATCGGCTTGTCGAGAGCGCGCAGCACTTTGCCGTCGGGATCGGGCGGTGCGATGTGAGCGAGGTTCTCGGCCACGGTCTTTCCGGTGACTGTCATGCAGTCGCCGTGCATCAGGCCCGCGTCGAGCAGAGCCTTCATCACCACGGGGACTCCGCCGATGGCGTCGACATCGGTCATGACGTGCTTGCCGAATGGTTTGACGTCGGCGAGGTGGGGAACTTTCGCGCCGACGCGGGTGAAGTCGGCCAGCGTCAGTTCGACCTGGGCTTCGTGGGCGATGGCCAGCAGGTGCAGCACGGCGTTGGTGGATCCACCGAAGGCCATGACGACGGCAATGGCGTTCTCGAATGCTTCCTTGGTGAGGATGTCGCTGGTGCGAATGCCGCGTCGGAGAAGATCGACGACGGCCTCGCCGCTGGCGTGCGCGAAGCCGTCCCGACGACGGTCCGGTGCCGGCGGAGAAGCACTGCCGGGCAACGACATTCCCATGGCCTCGGCGGCGCTGGCCATGGTGTTGGCGGTGTACATGCCGCCGCAGGCACCTTCGCCCGGGCAGATGGCGCGCTCGATGGTGTCGACGTCGGCCCGCGACATCAGTCCACGCGAGCAGGCACCGACTGCTTCGAAGGCGTCGATGATCGTCACCTGGTGCTCGCTGCCGTCGGACAGGGTGGCGAAGCCGGGAAGCGTGGAACCGGCGTAGAGGAACACGCTCGCGAGGTCCAGACGTGCTGCGGCCATGAGCATTCCGGGCAGGGACTTGTCGCAACCGGCGAGCAGCACCGAACCGTCGAGCCGCTCGGCGCTGATGACGGTTTCGACGCTGTCGGCGATGACCTCACGGGAGACCAGCGAGAAGTGCATGCCCTCGTGGCCCATCGAGATGCCGTCGGACACCGAGATGGTGCCGAATTCGAGGGGATAGCCGCCGGCGGCGTGAACGCCCTTCTTGACTGCCTTCGCGAGGCGCTCGAGGGAGAGGTTGCACGGGGTGATCTCGTTCCACGACGACGCGACGCCGATCTGCGATTTACCCCAGTCGTCGTCGCCCATCCCGACGGCGCGGAGCATGCCGCGGGCGGCAGTCTTCTCCAGTCCGTCGGTGACGTCGCGACTACGTGGCTTGACGTCGACTTCGGGTGGATTCTGCGGGGTCGTCATGACACTCCTGAACGGTCGGCGGTCGTGGACTCTCGTGGGGTTCCACAAGCTCCCCTGCTGGGCGGCACCGTCAACACTAAACCTGTGGCCGCGGCCCACGATCGGCGTGCACCCAACTCGGCTGCCGCGACGCCCTCCGTCGATCGACGAACTGCCGTGTCGAGCACTGTCGGCATCGGCGTTCCGGTGGACGACGCAACCCCGTGCTTCACACGATGCGCCGGCGTGCTGTGGGCGGCGACGTCATGTCGCAGTGCGGCGGGCAGTCTGTCCTGGGTGCGTTTCCGCCTCGGATCAGGACCGCCGCGATGATGGCTCCGATCACCAACAGTCCGGCGCAGATCAGCATCGCCGTGTGAAATCCTGTCGAGAACACCTGCGGTGCAGAATAATCGGCCCCCGCGATGCCGGCGAGCGCGGGCAGCGCAGCCACGGCGAGCAGCTGACTGGTGCGCGCGACGGCGTTGTTGACCCCCGACGCAATGCCGGCCCGATCGGTCGACACCGCGCCCAGGACGGCCGCGGTCAGCGGGGCGACGAGCGTGCACAGGCCGAGGCCGAACACGAGGACCGCGGGCAGAATGTCTGTGACGTAGCTGGATCCGGGGCCGATGCGCAGCATCAGCAACAACCCGAGGGCGGACAGCAGTGGCCCGACCGTCATGGGAATGCGCGGTCCGATTCGTCCGGCCAGTCGGCCCGCGCGGGCGGACAGCGCGAGCATCAGGGCGGTGATCGGCAGCGTCGCCACTCCGGCCGCGATGGGTGAGTAGCCCACGGCGAACTGCAATTGCAGCACGAGCAGGAAGAACACTCCGCCCAGGGCCGCATAGACGGTGAAGGTGACGAGATTTGCCGCCAGAAACACTCGGGAGGCGAACAACGACGGCGGCACCAACGGATCGTGTGAGCGCCGTTCGATCACCACGAACACCCCGACAGCCACCACCCCGAGCGCCAGAGCCACGATGTGCGACTCGATCAATCCGTACGTGAGCAGACCCAGTGCCGCCGCGACCGTCACCGCGCCCGGTGCGTCCAGCCGACCCGATGCGTGCGGATCTCGACTCTCCGGAACGTGTTTCGCGGCCACGGCCACGACGACGACAGCGAGTGGGATGTTGATCAGGAACACTGCGCGCCACCCGACTGCGTCGACCAACCAACCGCCGAGCAACGGGCCGACGGCCGACGCGACGCCGCCCAAACCCGACCACAGTCCGATTGCCGCTCCCCGATCCTCGCCCTGGATGGACGCCGAGATCAGCGCAAGAGAGCCCGGCGTCAGCAGCGCGGCACCGACGCCCTGAATCAGCCGCGCCGCGATCAGCACCTCGATGCTGGGAGCGAGACCGCACAGCACCGACGCCGACGCGAACCACACGACGCCCCAGATGAATACCCGTCTGCGGCCCAGCCGGTCACCGAGCGAGCCGCCGAGCAGAATGAGCGAGGCGAGCGCCAGGGTGTAGCCGCTCAGCGTCCACTGCAGACCGGTGACGCCGGCATCGAGGTCTCGACCGATCGCCGGCAACGCGATATTGACCACGGTGGCGTCGAGCATCGCCAGAGCCGAACCGAGCACCGTTGCCGCGACGATCCACCGACCCCTGGCGCTGGAGAGCGAGACGGCCGGGGTGTCGGTCACAACCGCTCGACACAGACGACGAAGTTCCGGGTTTCCTTCTCGTAGCCGTAGAGCGCCGGGTCGGGGCAGTCGTCGACCGAGGAGGTGCCCTGCAGGATCGTCACGACGCGTCGGGTGTCGGCTCCGGGTGTGGCGCAGTCGACGCGTTGGGCGAACTCACCGACGATGTCCATGCAGCCGCCGACGATCCAGTCGATATCGAGGCACAGGGCACCTTGCTCGATGTCGAAGTAGGTCTCGTAGTAGTACTGATCGGCATCCGCGGGGCATTCGGCCGAGGTCGGAGTCTTGGCGAAGACGACGTAGTTGGACTCCGGCGATCCGCAGGTTGCGTTCGCGATGGTGGCCTCCTCGACGGATCCGCCGAGGTTGACGCACTGGCCGATCTCCACGTCGATGTCGACGCTGCCACCGTTGTCGATATCGGGTGTCGGGGTAGCGGTGGTGGTGCGAGGCGCACTCGTCGTGGTGGGCGCGATGCTGGCACCCGAGATGGCGACGGCGGTTCCGGACACCTCCGATGAGCACCCGGCGAGTATCAGGGCCGTGCATGCCGCCAGCGCGAGGACGACTGCGCGGACCGAACGGTTGGATGACGCCATGGTGAGTCCTGCCCTCGTCGATTCGACCGTGCTGAGTGCAGCGATCGTCTGTGTGTAGAAAATATCGGACTCCGTTGTCGGCCGCATGAGGCAGGATGATCTGCGTGGATCTTCCTGTTGCCGTGCCGGTCGCACCGATGCTCGCCAAAGCCGCCAAAGTGGTGCCCGCCCAGCCCGAGGACGGGCCGCCGGCATGGTCGTACGAGCCCAAATGGGACGGTTTCCGCGCCATCGTCTTCCGCGACGGCGACGAGGTGGTGCTCGGTTCACGCGGCGGCAAGGACCTTGCTCGGTACTTCCCGGAGGTGGTCGAGGCAGTCAAGGCAGAGCTGCCGGAGAAGATCGTGATCGACGGCGAGATTGTCGTGCCCCGGGAGAAGAACGGTTCCACTCGGCTGGATTGGGAGTCGCTCTCGGAGCGCATTCACCCCGCGGCGAGTCGGGTGACGATGCTGGCGGAGAAGACACCCGCGCAGTTCATCGGGTTCGATCTGTTGGCGGTCGGCGACGAGGATCTGACGAGCGAGCCGTTCTCGACGCGCAGAGCAAGATTGCTCGACGCGGTCGGCACCGGAGGGCCTAGCTGTTTCGTCACCTCCGCCACCGACGATGCTGCGGTGGCCGAGGATTGGTTCGAGCGGTTCGAGGGTGCGGGGCTCGACGGTGTGGTGGCCAAGAAGCTCGACGGGCTCTACCTTCCGAACAAGCGCGAGATGATCAAGATCAAGCATGCGCGCACCGCCGATTGCGTCCTGATCGGGTATCGAATTCACAAGTCCGGCAACGGTATCGGATCGCTACTGCTCGGTCTCTACGACGGTGACGACCTGCGCATGATCGGCGGCGCATCGGCGTTCACCGACAAACGCAGACTGGAGCTGCTCGAGGAACTCGAACCGCTGCGACTCGGCGAGGACGTCACCCACGAAGGTGAAGCGACTCGCTGGAATTCGTCCAACGACCGCAACTGGATGCCGGTGCGCATCGAGCGAGTGATCGAGGTGGCGTACGACCAGATGGAAGGTGCGCGGCTACGGCACGTGGCCCGGTTCCTGCGTTGGCGACCGGATCGCGATCCGCGTTCCTGCGCATACGATCAGCTCGAAGTCCCGGTGCGCTACGACGTCGCCGATGTGATTGCGGGGGGACGATAGCCATGGCGGCGAAGACACCACCGGCGTTCGTCCAGGTCGGCGAACGCGAAGTGCGCGTATCGAGCCCCGACCGGGTGATCTACGAAGCGACCGAACGCACCCCGGAGATCACCAAACTGCAGGTGTGCGAGTACTTCGCTGCTGTGGGCAAGCCGCTGATGCGGGCGATCGGCAACCGCCCGACCGCGATGGAACGCTGGCCTGACGGCTACCGCGAGGGCATGCGTTTGGCGCTCGGCCCACAGGACAAGGAGGGCGACGGCTTCTATCAGAAGCGGTTGCCCAAGGGTGCGCCCGAATGGATCGAGACGGTGAAGATCGCGTTCCCCAGCAAGCGCACCGCGGAGGAGCTATGTCCCTCCGAACCGGCTGCGCTGGTGTGGGCGGCTCAGATGGGCACGCTGACGTTTCACCCGTGGCCGGTTCGACGGCCGGAGGTGGACCATCCCGACGAGTTGCGTCTGGACCTGGATCCGCAGCCGGGCACCACGTTCGCCGACGCCCTTCGCGTGGCCGACGTGACGCGGGAGTTGTTGGAGGAGTTGGGCTTACGCGGCTACCCGAAAACCAGCGGCAATCGCGGTATTCACATCTACGTGCGTATCGAGCCCGAGTACACGTTCGAGCAGGTGCGCCACGCGGCCATCGGCCTGGGCCGAGAACTCGAACGTCGCGACGGTGGGGTGACCACCAAGTGGTGGAAAGAGGAACGCGGAGAACGCATTTTCATCGACTACAACCAGAACAACCGGGATCGAACGATCGCCAGTGCGTGGAGCTTGCGGGCCAGGCCGGGCGCGCCGGTCAGCACTCCGATGACGTGGTCGCAGCTGGCCGACGTCACCGATCCGCGGGAGTTCAACCTCGTCACAGTTCCCGATCTCGCGCAGGACGGGGATCCCTGGGCCGACATGGACGAGCGTGCCTATTCGCTCGAGCCTCTGCTCCACCTGTGGGAAACGTTGCCCGGCGGTGAGCTGAACTTCCCACCCGACTATCCCAAGATGCCGGGCGAGCCGCCGCGAGTGCAGCCGTCGAAAAAGGTCGCCGAGCATTGGGACGCGGAGGGCAACCGCACGGAAAGCTGACGGGATTGCCGCATCCGGGCAAGGGTGCACACTACGGAGCCGTATCGACGGGATGCCGTCACCGCGGGTGCGTTCTGTGCAACCCTGCCCACGCTCACATGGATTCGAGTTCCCGGATCAGCGTCGCCGCATCGTACGGCCCCACGTGGCGGGTCAGGTTCTTGTCTCCACGTCCCAGGTAGAAGGTAGGAGTTCCGTCGACGTCCGAGGACGAGGCGTCGAGTTCGTCGTCCTCGACGCGCACGACATGATCGCCGGTGCGGATGTCGTCCTCGAATTTGTCCATGTCGAGACCGAGTTCGCGTGCGTAGCCGTCGATGTCGTCGGGTTCGAGAGCGTCACTGTTGCGGAACAACAAGTCGGCCATCTCCCAGAATTTGCCCTGAGCGGACGCCGCCTCACTGGCGTAGGCGGCGTAGCGGGCATGCGGGTGGTAATCGTCGAGGGGCAGGTGCCGGTAGACGTACCGAAGGTCGTCGCCGAAGTGTTTGCGTACCTCGGCAACGCTGCCGGTCGCCTTGCTGCAGAACGGGCACTCGAAGTCGGCGTACTCCACTATGGTCAGCGGTGCGTCGACAGGGCCGCGAATGTGATCGCGTTTGACGCTGACCGGACGCAGAATGCGCAGCGACGCTTCGGCTTTCGGTGGGTGGATCTTCGCATCGATGCGGAACAAAACCCAGCCGAGTAAGGCCGCGATGACCGAGGCGGCCAGCACACCGACCCGGGCCTCGTCGGCCAGTAGCGGATCGTCGAGCGCGAGATCAATGATGAACAGCGAGATCGTGAATCCGATTCCGGACATCGCCGCACCGCCCGCGACGTGGGAGAGCGTCAAGCCCGGAGCCAGAGCCGAGGGTCGGAGTTTGGCGAAAATGGCTGAGGCCCCGGTGATTCCGACGAGCTTGCCGAGCACGAGGCCGGCGACGATGCCCCAGGTGAGCGTCGAGGTCGATGCTGCTTTCAGGGTCTGCGAGCTCATTACCACTCCGGCGTTGGCGAGGGCGAAGATCGGCACGATGATGAAGGCCGTGTACGGCTGATAGAGCCGCATGAGTCGTTCGTTGACCGAGACTGCCCGATCCAGACCGAGACGAGCAGCCCGGGCATATTCCGGGTTGGGCGACTGGCGGAAGGCGCGCGTGAGGTCCGATGCGCGTTCCACTTCCGTGCGGCGCGGCGGGTAGACCGGAAGGATCAGCGCGATCATCACTCCGGCGAGGGTGGGATGCACACCCGACTCGTACATCGCGACCCAGGTGAACAGTGAGACGACGAAGTATCCGACGCCGCGCCACACTTTGAGTCGACGAAGAAGGAAGATCAGCCCGAGGCCGACGAACGCCAGGATCAGCGGCACTACCTCGAGGTCGTCGGTGTAGAAGAACGCGATGATCGCCAACGCGCCCACGTCGTCCGCGACAGCGAGGGTGAGCAGGAAGATGCGGAGCCGCGCAGCCTTCTTCGGTCCGAGGACGGCGAGAGCTCCGAGCAGGAACGCGGTATCGGTGGAAATGACAACGCCCCACGCCTGTGCAGCGGGTCCGGACGGATTGAACGCGAGGAACAGCAACGCCGGTACTGCCAGTCCGGCAAGTGCGGCCACGATCGGGATGGCGGCGCGTGATCGGTCGGTGAGCTCACCCATCGCGAACTCGCGTTTGACCTCGAGGCCGACGACGAAGAAGAACAGTGCCATGAGCCCGTCGTTGACCCAGTGGGCCAGATCGAGAGCGATGCCGTGCTCGCCCACGGTGATCGACAACTCGGTGTGCCAGAACGACTGATAGGTGTCCCCGAGTGGGGAGTTCGCCCAGATCAGGGCGATCAGGGTGGCGGCCAGTAGGAAGCCTGCCGCCAAGGTCTCGCTGTTTCTCTCGCCGCGAGCGCGCGAGATCCGTTCGACGAATCGTGCCATCGGCCGGTCCGTCGGCGTGATCTGATCGGCCATCTGCAGTCCGAGTCCTTCCGAGGAGTGTTGTGAAGCAGTCTGTACCAACACGGCGGTCGACGCTTTATTTCCCGGCGGGTGAGTACTGTGGTCGGGTTTGCGACGGCAGTCGGCCGCGAGACGTGCACGACATATTCGGAGATCGGCATTAGTCCGCGGATAAACGGGAATACGAGCCCGACTCACCCCTGCCACGAAGGAACATCATGCGTGATTTCATCTGCCGCAAATGCGGACAGAAGCTGTCGTTCGAGAACTCACTGTGTCTGAGCTGCTCGAGTGCACTGGGCTTCCATCTGCCGAGCAGAGCTCTGCTGGTGCTCCCGGACAAGGCCGACGACGGCGTCGCCGAGGCCGATGTGGACGGCACCACGTGGAAGATGTGCGCCAACCTCAATACCGCACGGTGCAACTGGCTGGTCGATACCGCGGACACCGACGAGCTGTGTGTGTCCTGCCGGCTGACCCGAACCCGGCCGGCCGACGACGATGTCGACGCGATGGCCGCCTACGCCGATGCCGAGACCAACAAGCGTCGCGTCATTCTGGAACTCACCGAGCTCGGTCTGCCGATCGTGGGACGGGACGAGGACACGTCGACGGGTCTGGTGTTCGATCTGCTCTCCAGTGCCGAGCAGCAGGTGATGACCGGCCATGACAACGGACTGATCACTCTCGATCTGGCAGAGGGCGACGACGTCCACCGTGAGCAGTTGCGGGTGGCGATGTCCGAGCCGTACCGCACTCTCGTCGGGCATTTCCGGCACGAGATCGGTCACTACTACCAGATGGTCTTGGTCGGAGACGGTGAGCATCGGGCAGCGTTCGAGGAGCTGTTCGGCGACCCGGATTCCAGTTACCAGGACGCTCTCGATCGCCACTACAGCGAGGGTGCGCCCGACGGCTGGGAAGACAATTACGTCTCGTCCTACGCCACCATGCACCCCGCCGAGGACTGGGCGGAGACGTTCGCGCACTACCTGCACATTCGCGACACCCTGGACACGGCGGCAGCCTTCGGAATGGCACCGGCCGGCTCCACTCTCGAAAGCCCTTTGCCCGGCGAGGTCGGCTTCGATCAGATCATCGACTGGTGGCTGCCGCTGTCGTGGGCGCTGAACCAGATCAACCGTTCGATGGGTCATCAGGACCTCTACCCGTTCGTGCTCCCGACGACCGTGGTGAAGAAGATCGGGTTTGTGCACTCCTTGATTGCTCCCAGCGCACTCTGAACCTCCGCTAACGGTTCTCGATCTTTGCCACCGGGGGCGTATCCTGTGGTGTCGGCATTCGGCCGATGTTGGGATGCGCCCCTGTTGAGCAGCAGGAAGTGCAGTGGCAGGACGAGGTGACCGCAATCAGCGAGCAGACACTGAACGCATCGGGACCGATCCCGCGGGTTACCGATTTCGACGTGAGTCGACGGCTGGCCGAGGTAGCCGAGAAGCTGCGGCGTCAGCATTCGGATCCCGATCGAGTGCTGGCCGTCATCACCGAGTCGGCGGTATCCAATGTTCCCTCGGCAGAATTCGCGTCCATCACCACTGTGCTGCAGGGCAAGTTCGTCCACAGCGCTGCGGTGTCGGGTGAGCCCGCCGGACATTGCGACAGGATTCAGGAGCGGTTGGGCGAGGGCCCGTGCCTCGAATCGGCCATCGAACGCAAGACCATCAGAATCGACGACATGGACAGCGACACCCGCTGGCCGTTGTTCGCCGATGCCGCGTCCGCGCTCGGGGTCAAGAGCATGATCTGCTTTCAGCTCTACGTCGAGGGCATCAACTTCGGCGCTCTGAACCTGCATTCCACCCGCAAGAACGCGTTCTCGGACGAGGCAGAATCCATCGGCTCACTGTTCGCAGCCCACGCCGCCATTGCGTTCTCCACCGCACGTGAAGAGCAGCAGATTCGAGCCGCGTTGACCAGTCGTGACCTGATCGGTCAGGCCAAGGGCATGTTGATGGAGCGGTACAACCTGAACTCGCAGGCGGCGTTCGCGTTGTTGGCCAAGCTCTCGCAGGACACCAACGTCAAACTTGCCGACCTCGCCGAAAAGCTGGTGATCGACGCGGCGCAGTCCACCGACTGAGCCGCTTTCCGTGGAGATCGAGCCCAGTCAACGCACGTCGAGCCCGTCCGTGCTCGCAACCGACACTGCCGGACCGTCCGATACGACGAAGACCTCGATGCGCACGTCCTCGTCCAGATAGCGGCTCAGTAACGCCAAACCCGGTGTTGCGGCAATGATCTCGTGCACTCGATCACCGGTGAGCGGATAGTCGTCCACCTCGTGACGCCAATGAGCCGCCACGAGGGTGCCGCCGGTCTCGAGATGTTCGACGGCACGGTTCATGGCCGATGCCAGATCGTGGTCATCGAGGTAGTACCCGACTTCGCTGACGACGATCAGATCGAACGGCACTGTGGCCTCGGGCAGGGCCGACCAGTCGTCCGTCAGGGGCCACAGCGCGAATTCCACTGCGGCAGTGCCGGGTACGCGAGCTCGAGCAGAGTCGAGGGCGCTCTGCACTACGTCCGTCGACACCACCCGCTCGCACCGGGCTGCCAGTTGTTCGGTGAGTACGCCGATCGAGCAGCCGGGCTCCAAAGCTCGCCGGTATTGCGGCTTGGGCAGCGACGCCATGGTCAACGCGTACTTGCGCCGCTCGTACCATTTGCTGTCGAGCATGAACGGATCGGCCGCGGTCGCGTACACGGCGCGGAAGTACTCGGCACCCAAGCTCGTTGGAGACTCCTGGCTCACGCGAACACCACCTCGAACGGTCGTCGGTAGCGAGCGAGAATGTGCGGCGGCAACACGGCCCGGTCGGCGGGATGATCGGACAGGGGCCGGATCTGAGAGTCGAACTGTTCGATCGATGCGTGCTTGGCCTCGCGGGTGTGCGGCGGTAGATCGACCCGGCGACAGCGTGACCACGGTACGGCCGGATGCTTCGGAGACGCCCAGTGCCACATCCAGATCGGGTATTCGATCACCGGTATCCCCACTGCGTTCGCGGCAGTGAGACAGGCTCTGGCGGTTGCTTCGTGATCGGGATGACCGTCCCCGCGCCACGGCGTCAGGCACCGGGTACCCGGGGTGGCGTCGAGCAGCGGTATCAATGCGTCGGTCAGTGCGCTTTCGTGGTGTTCGACGGAACCGTCGGTGAACTGCAGGCGTGTCGGAGAGTGGTCGATGCCCAGTTCCATCAACGCCCGCTCGGATTCGACGGGTCGTCGGGCACGCAGGTCCTGCGACGTCACCGTCGGGGAACCGGGATGCGAACCGTCGCCGTCGGTCACCGCGACCACCCGGACGTCGACGCCTGCCGCGGCTGCCAACGACAGCAACCCACCGACGCCGAGTACCTCGTCGTCCGGGTGTGGGGCGACGACGACCATGGTGACGACGTCGTTCCACTCGAGACCGGGAACGGACCAATCGGCCGTCATCCAATCCGATTCGGTGGTGCCGACGTCGAGTTCGGCGTCGAAGGTGTTCTCTACCACGGGTTGTCCTCCTCGGCGATGTCCAGGCCGAGGGCTTCGAGATCGCGCTCGGCGTGGCTCTGTCGGAGGTAGACGGAGAGATCGGCGACACGTCGGGCATGGGATGCATCGCTGCACAGGGGACCCGCACCGAGAGCGCGACCGACGCGGTCGATGCACTGGGTGGCCGCATCCTCGACGACCGCGCGGACGATTCGAGCCCGCGCCCGGGCTCGGCCCGAGCGGTCGTACGGATCTGCATCCACCTCGGCCGCCGCGGTGGTCAAGGCACTCGATGCCGCGCCTAGTGCTGCTGCGATGGCTCCGAGATGGGCTGCGCGATGCGGGTCGGGGCGCTCGCGTACAGCAGCGTGCAACGTGTCGGCGACGGCACACGCGCTGCCGAACCACGCCGCCGACACTCCGATTGCCCCGTGCCAGAAGCCCGGTCGAGTCAGGTAGTCGGTGGGGCCGCCGACCGCGATAGCGGGGACGGTATCGAAGGCAACCGAGCCGGAGTCGCTCTCGCTCATGCCGACGGCATGCCACGTGTTCGGCAGCGGGGTGACGCCCGGATGCGTCAGGTCGACGGCGAACAGCCGGGGACTCCCGTCCACCCGGGCGGTGACCAGAGCGTGCGTGCACAGCGATGCGCCGGAGCACCACGCCTTGGTTCCGGTGAGGACCCAGCCCGAATCCTGCTGAACCGCTTCGAGAATGGGGGCCGGCGGTTCCGCGGCCCACACTCCCCAGATCTGCCCGCGCTCGGGGGTCGGGCCGTCGAGTTCGTGCAGGATCGCGATCGCGTCCGTGTGCGCCTCCGACCATCTACCGAGCACGGTGTTGTGTCGGCTCAGGGCGGCGAGCGACTGCCATCGTAGGTCTGTGTACCCCGACCCGGGCAGGGCCAGGTCGAGACGCCCGTCGGCCTCGAATGCCAGGAAGGCGGCGCGCAACCCCGCGTGCGCTCTCACGGGGTCGAGCGATTCGAGAATATCGGTGTCGATCATGCGGAAGGCTCCAGAGAACGAAGGAATTCGGCCATACCGTCGGGCGCTCGGCCTCGGAGCCGGCCCGACGTGGTGACCGGGATGTCGCACACTCGACGGCACACGATGCCGTCGAGTTCGAGGCGGCGGACCAGGTCGTGATCCTCGCCGGTGGCCAGCGGCGCGAATCCGCCGACGGAGAGGTAGTCCGTCGCTCGGACGCCGAGATTGGCGCCGTGTACGTGTGGATGGCCGAGTTCGTGTCGATAATGGGCGTCGTAGGTCGACCGCAGGCGTGCGTCTTCTCGGACGCGGCCCTCGAACTCGACGGACACCGTTCCCACCACTGCCCGGGCACCGTCGTGGACGTGACGAAGGTGGCCGAGCAGCCAGTCCTCACCCACCCGGGTGTCGGCATCGGTGGTAACGAACCAGGTGGCGGCGTCCGGTTGACGATGCCGGGGGCGGTTCGCGAAGCCGGCCGCTCGGGCCGCTCCGACGTTTCGGTGCGCCACGGTCACGGTCGATACCGACGGGTGACGTGCCACCACGGCTGCCGATCCGTCGGTGCACGAGTCCAGCACCACGATCGTCGACACCTGCACCTGGGCCACCTCGGCGACCCGACGTTCGGCCCGTGACAGCGCTGTCAGGCAGGCGTCGAGCAGATTCTGTTCGTTGTGTGCGGGTACGACGACGACGATGTGACCGACGGAGATACGGCTGGGGATGTGGGGAGAGACTTCGGCGATCACTGTCCACCCTTTTCGGACACCGGACATGGAACAGTCCGCAGAACGGTAAGCCGCCGGTGTCTGGACGGTGAGTTGTTTCTCTATTACCCGTTCCCCGCCCGTCGACACCTGCCTTCCGGCCAGCGGAGACGGTGCCCGGGTCCGGTTGGCGGACGGTACTCGTACTCGGAGATTCTTTCGACCGTTTCGGAATTATCCGATTAGCAAATGTCGGGACGGTATGTGTTAATGGGCTTTGCCCACACCTAGCTCTGTCGGTGGGCATCACGACGCAGCTCGAAGGATGGTCGGATTACATGGCATCACCGGTTCGCACACGCAGACTCGCCCGTTTCGGCGCGATCCTTGCAGGTACAGCCATTGCTGCGTCCGCCGCATTCGGATCGGCTCAGGCCGCACCGCTGTGGCCGGGTGGCCCGGACGTCTCCATTCCCGGCCTGCCGGGGTCCTCGGATCCGGCCGCGCCTGCGCCCGCTCCGCAGCGCCTCGCTCCGCAGATCGCGCCGGCGAACTTCGCCGATCCCAGCATCAGCCCGTCCGGCGGGGAGGTGGTGGGAGTCGCGCAGCCCATCGCCATCCGCTTCGACGAGGCCATCGGAGATCGCGACGCCGCACTGCGCGCCATCCGCGTCACGACGAACCCGTCCGTGGACGGCCACTTCTACTGGATCAACGACACGCAGGTGCGCTGGCTGCCCAACGAGTTCTACCCGGCACATACTCAGGTGACCGTCGAAGCGGGCGGAGCGAAAGCGGAGTTCTCCACCGGCGATTCGATCATCACCACGGCCGACGACAACACCAAGCAGATCACCGTCACCCGCAACGGCGAGGTAGTGCGCACGATGCCCACCTCCATGGGCAAGGTCGGTCACGAAACCCCGAACGGCACCTACATCGTCGGCGAGCGTTTCCGCGACATGTACATGGACTCGTCCACCTACGGCGTCCCGGTGGATTCCGAGGAGGGCTACCGCACCTACGTCGAGTACGCCACGCGCATCTCCTACAGCGGCATCTTCGTGCACGCGGCACCGTGGTCGGAGCAGCAGCAGGGCTACTCCAATTCCTCGCACGGCTGCCTCAACGTCAGCACCGAAGACGGCAAGTGGTTCTTCGAGAACGCCCAGAAGGGCGACCCCGTCGTCGTCGTCAACACCGACGGCGGCACCCTCAGCGGCTCCGACGGTCTAGGAGACTGGAACCGCTAGAAACTCTTCGTTGCCTAACACCTGAGTTCGGGCAATTGTCACCGTTCGTTCTCCTTGTCTGAGTAATATTTTCGCGATGAGCACAACGACCGAGCGGGTGCTACCCGCGGCACGGAAGAAGGGTTTCTTCCATCGGCCGTGGACCGACTACGCACTGTTCGCAATACTGGTCGGGCCGAACCTGGCGCTGTTGGCGGTGTTCACCTACCGACCGCTGGTGGAGAACTTCCAGTTCTCGTTCTTCGACTGGAACCTGTCGTCACCCACGTCCACCTTCGTCGGCTTCGAGAACTATCGCGAGTGGGCTTCGCGCGACGACACCTGGCAGATCGTCGGCAACACGGTCGTGTTCACCGTGGCTGCGGTCGTCGGGTCGTTAGTGCTCGGCCTGATACTCGCTCTGCTGCTCGATCGGAAGCTCAAGGGCCGCAACTTCGTTCGATCGGCCGTATTCGCGCCGTTCGTCATCTCCGGCGCAGCGATCGGCATCGCGTTCCAGTTCGTGTTCGATCCCAACTTCGGACTGATTCAGGACCTGCTCAGACGCTTCGGCCTCGGCTCGGTCCCGGATTTCTACCAGGACCCCAAGTGGGCGATGGTCATGATCACCGTGACGTACCTGTGGAAGAACCTGGGATACACCTTCGTCATCTACCTCGCTGCTCTGCAGGGCGTGCGCAAGGAACTGATGGAAGCGGCCGAGATCGATCAGGCGAGCCGGTGGACCACGTTCCGCAAAGTGCTGCTACCGCAACTGCGTCCGACGACGTTCTTTCTCTCGATCACGGTGCTGCTCAATTCCCTGCAGGTCTTCGACATCATCAACGTCATGACGCGCGGCGGCCCGCTGGGCACCGGCACGACGACGATGGTGTACCAGGTCTACGAGGAGACGTTCCGCAACTTCCGGGCCGGGTACGGTGCGACGGTGGCAACGATCCTGTTCCTCGTCTTGCTGGTCGTGACCCTGATTCAGGTTCGCATCATGGATAAGGGTGACCAGCGATGACCGTGGTGAACAGGCCGAACACCGCTGCGCCGAAGCATGTCGAGAACTCCGACGCCAGGCAGCGGACGCGACGCACCGCGAATTTGTTCGGTTACATCGCCATGGTGCTGGTGCTGCTCATGATCGGGTTGCCGCTGTTCTGGATTCTGATCACCTCGTTCAAGGAACGGCCGGACATCTACGTGCAGCCGGTGACGTGGTGGCCCAGCACTTTTCATCCGCAGAATTACGACGAGGCAACGACGCAGGTGCCGTTCTTCACGTACCTGCGTAATTCGCTGATCATCACCACCGCGGTGTCGTCCATCAAGTTCGTTCTCGGTGTGCTCAGTGCCTACGGTTTGGTGTTCTTCCGATTCCCCGGAAAGAACATCGTCTTCCTGGTCATCATCGCCGCGCTCATGGTGCCGAATCAGATCACGGTGATCTCGAACTACTCGTTGATCTCGGATCTGGGGTGGCGTAACTCGTTCCAGGGCATCATCATTCCCCTGGCAGGTGTCGCCTTCGGAACCTTCCTGATGCGCAATCACTTCTTGTCGCTGCCGGCGGAGATCATCGAAGCTGCGCGGATGGACGGTGCCGGGCCGGCTCGATTGATGTTCCGCGTCGTACTGCCGCTGTCGGGACCGACGATGGTTGCGTTCGGCATCATCACCATCGTCAACGAATGGAACGAATATCTCTGGCCGTTCCTGATGTCCGACGACTCCTCCGTCGCACCACTTCCGGTCGGCTTGACGCTGTTGCAGAACAGTGAGGGCTACACCAACTGGGGTGCGGTGATGGCAGCGACCATCCTGACCATTCTTCCGATTCTGCTCGTCTTTCTCGTCCTACAACGTCACATGATCAAGGGCCTCACCTCTGGTGCGGTCAAGGGCTGATCACACCCATCAACAGGAGTCGAACACCATGGCACACATCATCAATCGACGCGGTTTTCTCACGCTCACCGGTACAGCGGCTGCGGCCGCCGCCTTGGCCGCGTGCAGTGGACCGGGTTCGAGTTCCTCGGGTGGGCAGGCAGTCGAAGGTGAGGCCAACACCATCAACTTCTGGTCGAGTCACCCCGGACAATCTCAGGAATACGAGAAGGAACTGATCGCCCGGTTCCAGGCCGAGAACCCGGATCTGACGGTCAATCTCATCGATGGTGGCAAGAACTACGAGGAGGTGTCGCAGAAGTTCAATGCGGCACTGTCCGGCAACGATGTGCCCGACGTCGTGTTGCTCTCGGACGTCTGGTGGTTCAACTACGCCCTCTCGGGTGCGATCGAGCCACTGGACAAGCACTTCGACGCAGCTGGAGTCGACCAGTCCGACTACGTGGATTCACTACTGGCCGACTACAACTGGAACGGAAGTCACTGGGCGTTGCCGTACTCGCGCTCGACGCCGCTGTTCTATTACAACAAGGCCGTCTGGCAGCAGGCCGGTCTGCCCGATCGCGGTCCGGCGACCTGGCAGGAATTCGACGAGTGGGGCCCGCGCATTCAGGCCGTCGTCGGCAACGGCAAGCTCGCCCACGGCTGGGGCAATGCCGTGGACTACCTCGGCTGGACGTTCGAGGGCCCCATCTGGACCTTCGGCGGATCGTATTCGGATCAGTTCGAGTTGAAGTTCGACGACGAGAAGACCATCGCAGCAGGTCAGTTCCTCAAGGACATGATCCACACCAAGAAGTACGCCGCCGTGTCCAACGACATCGCCAACGATTTCGCCGCCGGCATCCTGGCGTCCACGATCGCCTCGACCGGCGACCTCTCGACCATTACCAAGGGTGCCGCCTTCGAATTCGGCACCGCGTTCCTGCCGGCCACCGACGGCGCGCCGGGCTGCCCGACGGGTGGTGCGGGCCTGGCCATCCCGGCCAAGATTTCGGACGAACGAAAGGTGAACGCGCTCAAGTTCATCGACTTCGTCACCAACGGAGCCAACACCGCCTACTTCTCGCAGAACACCGGGTACATGCCGGTCCGTAAGTCCGCGCAGCAGGACCCGTCGGAGATCGCCTTCCTCGAGGCCAACCCCAACGCCAAGACGGCCGTCGATCAATTGGCGAACACCCGATCGCAGGATTACGCCCGCGTGTTCGTCCCCGGAGGCGACAAGATCATCGGCAGCGGACTCGAGCAGATTGCACTGCAGAATGCCGATGTGGCAACGACATTCGCGTCCATCTCGGACCAGCTGCAGCAGATCATCGACCGCCAGATCACCCCGAAGCTGCCGAAGTAATGGCCTCCGTTCACTACGCCGGTGTCTCGCATCGGTACCCGGGAGCCGATTCTCTTGCTGTGGACAGCCTCGAACTCGACATCGCGGACGGTGAGTTCATCGTCCTGGTCGGGCCTTCGGGTTGTGGCAAGTCGACGAGCCTGCGGATGCTTGCCGGGCTCGAATCCGTCGAAAGCGGTCACATCGACATCGGCGGAGTGGACGTCACCTCGTTGGCACCGCGGGCCAGGGACGTCGCGATGGTGTTCCAGAACTACGCGCTGTACCCCAACATGACCGTCGGGGACAACATGGGCTTCGCCCTGCGCAACGCCGGAATGAACAAGGCGGACACTGCAGCTCGGGTGCTCGAGGCGGCGAAGATGCTCGAGCTCGAACCGTTGCTGGATCGCAAGCCCGGCAAGCTTTCGGGCGGACAGCGGCAGCGGGTGGCCATGGGGCGCGCGATCGTGCGGCAACCCAAGGTGTTCTGCATGGACGAGCCGCTGTCCAACCTCGACGCCAAGCTCCGCGTGTCGACCAGAGCCCAGATCGCCGGTCTACAAAGACGGTTGGGTACCACCACGGTCTACGTCACCCACGATCAGGTCGAGGCCATGACGATGGGCGACCGGGTTGCGGTGCTGCTCGACGGCAAATTGCAGCAGATCGCCGCGCCGCGGGAGCTCTACGACAATCCGGTCAACACGTTCGTCGCCGGATTCATCGGTTCGCCCGGAATGAACCTCGTCGACGCACCGGTAGAGGACGGGAATGCCGTCCTCGGCGATCTGCGCATCGCTGTTCCGTCCTCGGCACGCGAGCGCGTGGTCCTCGGAATTCGCCCGGAATCATGGGATCTGGTGGGCGACGGCGACGGCACGGGCCTGCAGCTGACCGTCGAGCTGATCGAGGAGCTGGGTGCGGAGTCGTTCGTCTACGCCTCCGCAACCAGTCTCGACGGTGGATGGACGACGCCGTCCGGGCGCATCTCGGTTCGCGTCGACCGCAAGCTGTCCATCGCACTGGCCGAGACCGTTCGGCTGGTGCCCAAGCTGGACGAGCTGTTCTTCTTCGACTCCGCTACCGGCCTGCGGTTGACGTAGCAGGCTCTCCCAGATCGATGGGGAGAGTTGCCCATCCGTGCAGAACACGGGTGTTGCGCCGGGTTCCCTCACCTGCCGAACGCAGGTGGGGGAACCTGTCGAACAGCGCTTTGAGGCCCACTTCCGATTCGGCCTTGGCCAGTGCTGCGCCGAGGCAGTAGTGGCGTCCACCCGAGAACGACAGATGTTTGCCGGCGTTGGCGCGGGTGACGTCGAATCTGTTGGGATCCTCGAACACCTGCGGGTCGCGGTTGGCACCGGCAAGAACGAGGACCACCAGAGACCCCTCCCTGACCGGCACGCCCTCCACCACGACGTCGTGTTTGGCGGCGCGGGCGGTCAGCTGAACCGGGGATTCCATGCGCAGCATCTCGTCGATCGCGGTGGGCCAATGCGACGGGTCCTGCTGCAGCACCGCGAGCTGATCGGGATGATCGAGCAGCAACCGGATTCCGCTGCCCAGCAGGTTGACGGTCGTCTCGAATCCTGCCGCCAACACCAATCCTGCTGTGGCCCTGAGCTCCTCGTCGTTCAGGCCGATGCCTTCGTCCTTTGCGGCGATCAGCTGGCTCATCAGGTCGTCACCGGGATTGCGGCGTAGCTCGGCGATGTGCTGGGACAGCCACGAATCGAACCCGATCAAGCCACGCTCGACCTGCTTGAACTGACTCCAGGACAGGCCGATGTCCAGGCTCGGTGCGGCCATCTCGCCGAACTCGAGCACCCGCTCGTTGTCCTCGACCGGAACGCCGAGGATCCGCCCGATCACTGCCACCGGCAGGCGCGCGCAGTAGCGATCGACGATGTCGACGACAGGAGAACCGTCGGACAGCTCGTCCAGCAGAGCGTCTGCCGTTTCCTGCACCTGATCGCGCATCTGCGCGACGGCGCGAGCGGTGAACACCGAGGACACCAATTTGCGGTACCGCGTGTGATCGGGCGGTTCGACCGAGAGGAGGGACGGCGGCAGAATCGGGTGCAGCGCACCGGACCTGGTGTGTCGTTCGACCCATTTCAGCGGTGCGGGCAAGGTGCCGCCCAGTTGCGTGACTCGGAAGTCGTCGGAGCGAAGCAGGTCGAATGCCACCCGATGATGCACGGTGATGTTGGAAATACGCGTCTTCACCAACGGAGCCTTGGCTCGAAGCTTCTCGTATACCGGCGTCGGATTGGCACGCGTGGCGGGATCGGCGACCAACATGGCTTGTGGATCACCCGCCGCCGCGGCGCGTTTCGCCCCGAACCGAATGACCCCGTGCGCCGCGAACCACCGTACGAATTCCCTCATCCGAACACCCTCCCCTTGTCCTACCCCGCTGCTACCAGATCTTGACGCGCTTATCCGGCTCCAAGTACAACCCATCTCCGGGCTGCACGTGGAATGCTTCGTGAAAACTGTCCAGATTGCGCACGACGCCGTTGCAGCGAAACTCCGGCGGCGAGTGCGGATCGACCGCGAGTCGACGGATCGCCTCGGCGTCCCGCGCCTTCGTGCGCCACACCTGCGACCACCCGAAGAACACGCGCTGCAGGCCGGACAGGCCGTCGAGCACCGGTGCTTGTTCGCCTTCGAGCGAAATCTCGTAGGCCGCGACCGCAATCGACAGACCGCCCAGATCGCCGATGTTCTCGCCGATGGTGAATTCGCCGTTCACCTTGTGCCCGGGCAGCGCCGCGGGCTCGAATTCGTTGTACTGATCGATCAGCGCCGTGGTGCGCTTGCCGAACTCGGTGCGGTCGCTGTCGGTCCACCAGTCGACCATGTTGCCGTCGCCGTCGTACTTGGCACCCTGGTCGTCGAATCCGTGGCCGATCTCGTGGCCGATCACCGCTCCGATACCGCCGTAGTTGGCCGCGTCGTCGGCCTCGGGGTCGAAGAACGGAGGCTGCAGAATGGCTGCGGGAAAGACGATTTCGTTCATGCCGGGGTTGTAGTAGGCGTTGACGGTCTGCGGAGTCATGAACCACTCGTCACGATCGACCGGGCCGCCGAGCTTGTCGAGGTCACGCTGGTGGTCTGCGGCGTAGCCGCGTCGGTAGTTACCGAGCAGGTCGTCGGCGCTGATCTCGACCGCACTGTAATCGCGCCACCGATCGGGGTAGCCGATCTTGGGGGTGAACTTGCCCAGCTTGTCCAACGCCTTCTGCCGTGTCTCCGGGCTCATCCATTCGAGCTCGGAGATGTTTCGGCGGTACGCCTCGGTGAGGTTCTCGACCAGTACCTGCATCCGGGCCTTGGAGTCGGCCGGGAAGTGACGCTCGACGTACAGCTTCCCGACGGCCTCGCCGAGGACGTCCTGCACCAGGGAGACTCCACGCTTCCAGCGCTCCCGGTTCTCCTGCGCGCCGGTCAACGTCGTTCCGTAGAACGCGAAATTCTCGTCGACGATGGCGCTCGTCAGGAACGGTGCCCGCGAGTGCACGACGCGCCAGGCGAGCCACGCCTTCCACGCTTCGATGTCCTCGGAGGCCCACAGTGCCACGAAATTGCTCAGGAACGGCGGCTGCCGCACGACGATCTCGGCGAACTGATCGGTGCTGGCTCCGAGTCCGGAAATCCATGCCGCCCAATTGAATCCGGGTTCGTTCTGCACCAGGGTGTCGAATTGGACGAGGTTGTAGCTCTTCTCGGCGTCACGCCTGGCGACGACGTCCCAGTGGCCCGCGGCGATCTTCTTCTCGAGGTCGAACACCGTCTGGGCGTCGTACTCGATACCGCTGAGCGCGAACATCTTCGAGATGTGCTCGATGTAGCTCGTGCGAATGTCTGCGTAGTCGTCCTGGCGGTAGTACGACTCGTCGGGCAGCCCGATTCCCGACTGGGTGAAGTGCATCAGGTAGCGATCGGACTGCTTGGCATCGGTGTCCACGTACTGGCCGATGCCGCCGCCCACGCCGGTGCGCTGCAGCGAGCCGAGAACGCCGGCGAGAGTGACGAGGTCCGTCGCGTCGGAGACTGCGGTGAGCTCCTCGGCGATCGGAGTGACCCCGAGTTGCTCGGCGCGATCGGCGTCCATGAAGCTCGAGAACAGGTCGCCGATCTTCTGTGCGTCACTGCCGGCGGGGGGATCGGCCGCTGCGGATTCCTCGATGATGGTCTGTACATCCACCTCGGCCCGGTCGTACAGCGTTCGGAAAGCCCCGTCGACGGCGCGGTCGGCCGGGATGTCGTACTCCTCGAGCCATTTGCCGTTGACATGCACGAAGAGGTCGTCCTGCGCACGTGTGTTCTCGTCCTGGTAGCTGAGATCGATGCCCGAGTTCACTACTGAAGTCATGTGTCCATCTTTACACTCTTGCGCTTGATTGAACGGGTGTTTAATATGCTGTACATGCGTTCAGCTTCGGAGGATCTCACGACCAGGGCACGAATTCGCGATACTGCGATCGACGTCTTCGGTGCGCAGGGCTTCGCCGCGGGAGTGCGGTCCATCGCTACCGCCGCGGGTGTCTCACCGGGACTCGTCAACCACCACTTCGGGTCCAAGGAAGGCCTGCGCACGGCATGCGACGAGCACGTTCTGCGAGTGATCCGGGAATCGAAGACGGCGTCCGCCGGCCCCACCGGGATGATGGAACAGCTCGCTCGCATCGAGGAGTACGCGCCGCTCGTCGCCTACATCGTGCGCAGCTTCTCGGCGGGCGGCGCACTCGCGCGAGAGTTGTTCGAGCACATGGTCGACGATGCGGTTCGGTATCTCGACGAGGGCGTCCGCGACGGCCGGTTCACCCCCAGCCGAGACCCCGAGGCGCGAGCTCGATTCCTGACCCGGCAGAACGTGGGCGGCCTACTGCTGTACGCGGCGATGGCCGGTCCCGACGTCGATTTCCGCGAGGCCCTCACCGCGCTCGGTGACGAGGTCATGCTCCCGGCGCTCGAGCTCTACACCGACGGATTGTTCACCGATTCTCAGGCTTTGGACGTGTACCTGGAGGCAAAGAAATGACCGACGCAATCGAAGTCGACGGATTGGTGAAGACGTTCGGTTCGGTCCGGGCCCTCGACGGACTCGACCTGCACGTCGAAACGGGCGAGGTACACGGCTTCCTGGGACCGAACGGAGCAGGGAAGTCCACGACGATTCGCGTGTTGCTCGGGCTCGTCCGTGCGACGTCGGGCACCGCGAGACTGCTCGGTGGTGACCCATGGGCCGATACCGTGGCGTTGCACCGACGGCTGGCCTACGTCCCGGGCGACGTGACGCTGTGGCCGTCGTTGACCGGCGGTGAGGTGATCGATCTTCTCGGCAGAATGCGCGGCGGCATCGATGCCGCGCGCCGCGCCGAGTTGCTCGAACGATTCGCGCTCGACCCCGGCAAGCGCAGCCGAACGTACTCGAAAGGCAATCGGCAGAAGGTTGCTCTGATCTCGGCGCTGGCATCGAACGTGGAGTTGCTGATTCTCGACGAACCCACATCCGGGCTCGACCCTCTGATGGAACAGCACTTCGCGGAGTGCGTGAAGGACGCTGCCCGCCGCGGAGTCACGGTCCTGCTGTCGTCGCACATCCTGTCCGAGGTCGACGCGCTGTGCAGTTCGGTGACCATCGTCAAGGACGGTCGGACAGTGGACACCGGCACGCTGGCATCGATGCGGCATCTCACCCGAACGACGGTGACCGCCACTGTCGATCGGGTGCCGGAAAACCTCGCGACCCTCACCGGAGTCACTGCGGTCGACGTGGACGTTTCCACCGTCACCTGCACAGTCGAAAACGAGGCTCTCGCTGCGGTGATGCGCGTTTTAGCCGATGCGGGTGTGCAGAGTCTGGTCAGCTCCGCTCCGACACTCGAGGAGCTGTTCATGAGGTACTACGCATGAGCCGCCTGAGCGGTACGGGCGCATTGCTGCGGTTGTATCTGCGACGCGATCGACTGGTGGCCCCGATCTGGATCGTTCTGCTCGGCGCTCTTCCTCTGCTGTACGCGGTGAGCTTCGAGGGGCTGTATTCGACGGCGGCAGACCGGCAAGCGTTCTATCTCGGCACCCAGGCAGTGCCGGCCCAAGCAGCGCTCGTCGGACCGATCTTCGGCAGCGACCTGGGTGCCCTGGTGTCGTGGCGAGCCGGCTTGATGCTCACTCTCGTTCCGTTGGCGGCGATCCTCACCGTCGTACGGCACACCCGCGCCGAGGAGGACGCGGGGCGCACCGAGCTGATCGGGTCGACTGCACTGGGTAGATACGCGGGGTTGACCGCAGCCGTGCTGCTCGCGGGCGGCGGCGTGGCGGCGACGGGAACGTTGTCGTTCGTCTCTCTGTGGGCGTTCGGTCTGCCGGTGGCCGGGAGCTTCGCGTTCGGTGCCTCGGTCTTCGTCGTCGGTGCGGTGTTCGTCGGCTGCGCGGCGCTGGCGGCGCAGGTGGCGTCCGGGGCTCGGGTGGCTCGCGGCTACGCCCTCGGCGTCTTGGCCGCAGCGTTCGTTCTCAGAGCGATCGGCGACATCGGCTCGGGAACCATGTCGTGGTTGTCGCCGATCGGGTGGTCGGCGCAGGTGCGGCCGTTCGCCGACGAGCGGTGGTGGCCGCTGCTGTTGTCGCTGACCGCTGCAGCCGCGTTCTGCGTCTCGGCGTTCGTGGCCGCGAATCGACGCGATCTCGGCAGTGGTCTGCGTGCCGAGCGTCGTGGCCGCGTGACGGCCGTCGCGTCACTGTCCGGACCCGTCGCCCTCGCGTGGGCTCTGTCCCGAGGGACCGTCGTCGTATGGACCGTCGGACTGGCTTTGTTCGGCATCGCGATCGGCTCGTCCACGGACGGTATCGGAGACCAGCTCGGCAGCAGCGCCGCCATCGGCGACGCACTGAACAAGTTCGGCGGCACCACACTCGAACAATCGTTCATCGCTGCCGTGTTGAGCATCGTCGGCATCATGGTGGCGGCCTATTCGGTGTCGGCCCTGCTGCGTCTGCACAGCGATGAAGAGGCGGGCCTGGCCGAGATCGTGCTGGCCACCGGCGTCTCGCGCATCCAATGGATATCGGGGCACCTGCTTTTCGCCGTCCTCGGCCCGGCGTGGCTGCTGCTCGTTGCCGGCCTCGCCGTCGGGCTCACCTACGGTTCGGCTACCGGCGACATCACGGGCGAACTGCCCGCCGTCCTGGGCGGCGCCCTGAGTCAGCTGCCGGCCGTGTGGGTGGTGACGGCTATCGGCGTTGCGCTCTTCGGCGGGATCCCACGATTCGCGACCGCACTGTGGGCCGTCCTCGGCGGCTTCGTGGCACTGGGCCAGATAGGGGCCGTGGTGGGTATGCCACAGCCGTTGCTCGATCTCTCGCCGTTCACGCACACTCCGCTATTGCCGGGGGGTGCCTTGTTCCTTGCGCCGATCGGGTGGCTCGTCGTAGTAGCTGCTGCCGTCGGGATCGGTGGAATCAACGCGTTCCTCCGAAGAGACATCCGAGGCTGACGTCTGTCGAATAGCATCACAGTTGGCCGATATGTCCGGCCCGGTCCGGCAGAGCAGCGTCCGGTCCGGTGATGCTCCGCGGAACGCGCATGGAGGTTAGGTGCAATCGACTTTCCTGCGCACGTGGTGGAACCAGCCGCACAGCTACGTGTCGGTGGTGAACTACCTCGGCCTGCACAATGCGCTCGTACCGTACCGCCTTGCTGCCTGCATGAGCACGGTCTCGTATGGACTCGGCGCGGCCGCGTTGCTACTGCTGAGCGACACCCCGCCGACGTCGACGGTAGGCAGGTCGATTCTTGTTGTTGCGTTCGTGTCGACGCTCGTCGTCGGTGTGGCCTGGTTGAAGGCACCGTGGCCGTCGAAGCGCATGTCCCTGTCGTTCGCCGCATATGCGGACGTGGGAACCACGCTTGTTCTACTGGCCTTCGGATCGCCTCAGTCCGTCTTCTTGGCCCTCGCGATGCTCGCGACGAACAGTGTCTACGTTCAGCTCTTCCACAGTCCGAAAGTCATGGCGCTGCATCTACTGTGGGCAGGAACGGCCGTGGCGCTGTTCTTCGTGCTGATCATGTTGTCGCCGAACGCTGACAAGGGTCTCGCAGTCGCGCAACTCGTGGTGCTGGTACCCATCACGTTCATGGGCCCGACCTTCTTTCAATTTCTGCTGCTCAAACTGCAGGTTCAAGCACAGGCGGCCAATTTCGACCCGCTCACTCAGGTGCGCAACCGACGAGGGCTCGACGAGGCGTTACCGGTCTACTTCCTCGGCGCGGGCGATGTGGCAGTGATGGTGGTCGACGTGGACCGATTCAAGTCGATCAACGACCGATTCGGCCACCATCAGGGGGACTCTGCACTGCAGCTCATCGCACGTCGTTTGGCGAAGGACGGGGTGCTGGTCGCGAGGGTGGGCGGCGAGGAGTTCGCGGTGGTGACCAAGTTGACCGAGAACGAAGCCCGCGCGTTGGCCGAGGAATATCGGGGTGCCTCGCACCATGCGGGCGACCTTGCACCTCTGACGGTGAGCATCGGTGTAGCGCACTGCGAGTACCCGGGTGCCGAGGGGACCGGTGTCGGTGCCGACGTTGTCGCGCTCACCACGCGACTGCTACGACGAGCAGACGCGGCGATGTACGAAGCGAAGAAGCAGGGCGGCAACCAGGTGGTGGTGGCGGACCTGTCGGCCACAGGCACCTGACTGCTCGAGGTGACCGGACTGGCTGGAGTGACCGGACTGGCTGAGGCACCGAGACGCGAGTGCCTCAGCCAGGGCTCAGTTCGGTGTCGAGTCGTCGTACTGGTTCTCGACGTTCTGCTGGAATTCGTCGGCACATTGCTGCCTCGCTGCACTATCGCTGCCTGCGTTGCTGATGCAGTCCGTGAAGTCCTGTCCACCGACTGCATTGAACAGGCCGACGCCGACGACGACGAGAACGATGGACAGTGCCGCGGCCACGAAACCGAGAACGATCGCGATGAGGGACACGGTGCCGTTGGTGGCGACGCGCTTCTTGTACCGGGAGCGACCGATGAAGCCGAGAACGATGGCGATCAGGCCGAGAACGACGCCGCCGACGATGGTCCACGAGAACAACACACCCAGAATCGCCAGGACCAGAGCCACCGTGCCGATGGTGTTCTTCGGTGCTACCGGCTGTTCCTGATACCCACCCTGCTGGTACCCGCCCTGCTGGGGGTACTCGCCGGGCGAGGGATAGTTTCCGGGCGGGGGATAGTCACCGGGCGGCGGATTCTGATTCGACACGTTTCAAACCCTCCGAAAATAGGCGTTCGGGAACGCTGCGAGTGTAAGCAGGTGTCCGCCCTGCGCACACGACCTGAGTGTTCCCGTGATCAACTTGTCATCGAACGTACATGTCAGCCGCCGAGCCGCGAGTGCATCTCCCAGATCAGCACCTCGGCTGGTTCGATCGCTGTAATACGTTGTCCGCCAATAGAACTCATGCGAACTGCATCGCCCTCGTACAGTTCACCGACGCCCTCCATCGAGACGGTGCCGCGCGCGACGAAAACGTGGACGAAGGGCGCGTCGGGCACAGTCGCCACATTGCCGGGCACCAGCCTGGCCGCGTGCAGCGCCGCCGACTTCTGTGAGATCCCGATCGCGGCCTGGCCACGGTGCTTGTTCATCCCCGACGCAACGGTGACCAGCCCGCCGCGCAACAACTCGTCGCCGATGTCGAGTTGCTCGTATCCGGGTGTGGTGCCCGGACTGTCCGGCAACACCCACATCTGCACGAAGCGAACGGGTTCGGTGTGTCGATTGCCGTCGATGCTCCAGGAGTCGTTCTTCTCGGAGTGCATGATGCCTTTGCCCGCGCTCATCCGTTGCGCGAGTCCGGGATAGATGATTCCGGAATGTCCGATGGAGTCCTGATGCACGAGCGAACCCTGCATCACCCAGGTGACGATTTCGACGTCGCGGTGAGGGTGCGTTTCGAAACCCTGACCGGCAGTGACGATGTCGTCGTTGTTGACCAGTAACAGTCCGTGATGGGTGTTGTCGGGATCGTAATGCGAGCCGAACGAGAACGAATGTTTCGAGTCCAGCCAGGACACACGGGTTTTCAGTCGATCACCTGCGCGGTGCACATCGATGTGGGCGGTCAATGGCGCGGACATGTCACCACTGTACGAGCATGTCGGTGTACCGGCGTACGACCTGGCGATAACGTTCGGGTGACTTTGCCGTCGGTGTGTGAGGGTCGCCGGGAGTGGGTAGGTTTTGCTTCGTACGGTCACAGCTCCGCAAACTCTTCAAGAAGGCGGCGAGAGATTCCCATGGTCGGTTCCAGCTCAAGTGCGGCACGCACGGTCGAACCTCAGCTCACGGAGGCGCTGGCGACGTGGCTACCGGCGCAGCGGTGGTTCGGTGCGAAGGGATCGACCGTGGATTCGGTTCGGATCCTCGACCGCCAAGTTCTTCATGACGAACCGCATTTCGCGGCAGAGCATGTGCTGGTGGAAGTGCAGTTGACGCAGGACGGCGCGGTGGTGACGCAGACCTACCAGGTTCCGCTGGGCTTTCGCACCGAGCTGACCGACGAGCTTCGGCCGTGGGTGCTTCCGGTGGCGGGTGAGGTCGCCGTGTTCGACGGGTTGCGAGACCCCGAGATCATCGGCCTGTACGGCAACGCCTTTGCTTCCGGAAACTCCACGGGCAGCATCGAATTCAAGATCGTCGACGGTTCGACCGTGCCGAGCGGTCTGGCCGGTCGGGTTCTGGGGGCCGAGCAGTCCAACACTTCGGTGATTCTCGGTGATCTGCTGTTGCTCAAGCTGTTTCGGCAGGTTCCACCGGGCGTGAGTCCCGATGTGGAACTACACCGCGCCCTGGCGGAGGCCGGCAGTGTCAACGTCGCCCCGCTGCGGGGCTGGTTGGAAGCCGTCGTCGGCGGTGAGCCGACCACGCTGGGCATGATCCAGGACTTCGCTGCGAACTCCACCGAGGGGTGGACCGCCGCCTTGGCAAGTGTTCGCGAGGTGTTCGATTCGCCCGATACGCCGATCGAGGAACTGCCCGGTGATTTCGCTGGGGATGCGCATCGCATCGGGGCCGCCGTCGCACACGTGCATCATGACCTGGCCTCGGTGCTGGGCACCGTCGAGCGTTCGGTGGAATCGACCGCCGTCGAGGAAATCCTGGCTCGTATCGCGGGAGTGGCGCGGGTGGTGCCGGAGATCGCCCAGTACATTCCGGCGGCAACGGCACTCATCTCGCGGGCCGAGGCGTCGAACAGCACCACCGTGCAGCGCATCCACGGCGATCTGCATCTGGGGCAGGTGCTGGGGACTCCCGAGCGTTGGCTGCTCATCGACTTCGAGGGCGAGCCGGCCAAGACCCTGGCCGAGCGGAGGCAGATGGACAGCGCCTTGCGCGACGTCGCGGGAATGCTTCGCTCGTTCGACTATGCCGCCAACCACCTTCTGGTCGACCGGCCCGAGGACCCGTCGACGCGAGCGCGTGCCGACCAGTGGGCGGCGCGAAGCATTGCGGCGTTCTTCGACGGCTACGCCTCGGTGGCCGGGCACGATCCGCGGGACGAGGCCGATCTGCTGCGCGCATACGAACTCGACAAGGCCGTCTACGAGGTTCTGTACGAGGCCCGCAACCGGCCGACCTGGTTGTCGCTGCCGATGCGTGCTGTGGAGCGCTTGGTGAGCTGACCGGTGAGCTGGGGGTGCACGTCGACCGGGCTGTCTACGACAAGTACCGTATTGGCTGACACGGGAGGCAGGACATGAACGGTATCTTGGCAATTTTCGGTATCGCGGTGGTCGTCATCACCATCGTCGTCGTGGTGGTGCTCGTTGCGGTGTTGTTCGTCGCATCGATCAAGCCCGACATGCTCAACATCGACCTGGACCGCAAGAAGCGCGCTCGGGAAGAAAGTTCCTCCAAAGCCTGAGACGTCCGTCACGTCCGAGACCGATCTGGACGGACTCGGAGTTGTATCGAAGCGAAGCGCCGATCGACGCTTCCGGTTCTACAACTGGAGATCTCGTGAGCACCTCGCTGAAGGCCTCGGCCGCACCATCGGGCTGTGCGCCCCGCATCAGGTCGCGGATGATCGGTGAGTCCGCTTTCGCTCAGTTCACTCGGTTCGTGGTCGTCGGAGCATCGAGCAACGGTGTGTACGCCCTGGTGTTCGTGTGCCTCGCCTCCCTGGGGTCGTTCACCGCAAATCTCGCGGGTGTCGGTGCAAGTACCGTCCTGGCCAACGAACTGCATCGTCGCCACACGTTTCACGCGACCGGCAGGGTCGGTTGGTTCCAGACTCAGTGGGAAGCCGGCGGACTCGCCCTGATCGGTCTGGGTCTGAGCACCGCCTCACTGGCCGCAGTGCACATAATCTTTCCGGGCGCGCCGGCTTATGCCCAGGTCGCAGCCGTGATCACAGTCAGTGGCGTCTTCGGGGCCGCACGCTTCCTCGCCCTTCGTGGATGGGTTTTCCGCGCTCCGAACTTCTCCGGCCTGGAACCTGCTCAGCAGTGACCTGTGACGTCGCACCACATGGTGTCGGGGTCGGTTGCTACGTCTAACAGAATCTCGGCGAGGCTCCACACCCGTCGCTTCGTTGGCTTTAGGCTCGTGAGCTGACGTCGATGCGAGGAGACATGCCC
>NZ_JBHNYO010000015.1:0-162903 GCF_054960675.1 Rhodococcus sp. PSi06 | reverse complement strand
CATCTCGCTACGCCTCGACGGCCTGAGCCCGGTGCGATACCGAGCCCAGGCCCTCGCGGCCTAGGATTTCCATTAACCAGTCCAACCCACGGGGTCCAGTGCAACTGAATGCCACATTCATTCGGAAGGGGGTGGGTGTGGTGCCCGCAGAATGGATGCCTAGCACTCATCCCCGACGATGTCCGGCGTGGACGCCACCGGTCGATGCACTTGTGCACAACTTCGGCGGTGATCCACAGGGCACCCGTGAACGACTCTTTCGGACGTCGGAGTGTCGGTGTCGCGTTCGACAGTCGAGGCATGAAACGGGGAGCTTGGGCCACAGACCTATCGATACTCGAGGACGTCGCCGATCACGGCGTCGTGACAAGGGCACAGCTACGCGCAGCTGGTGTCGCGGACGGAACTGTTACGGGCAGATGTGCGAACGGTGGGCCCTGGCAGCATTTGTTGCCGGGGGTGGTGCTGTTGTACAACGGCTATCCGTCTCACCAGCAGCGAATTGCTGCGGCATTGGCGTACGGCGGGCCACACAGCATCCTCACCGGGAATGCGGCGTTGAGCGTCCACGGCTTGGGCCCGAATCCACCCTCGAACGAAGTTCACATCCTTGTGCCGAACGAGATGCAACGGGCATCCCTGAAGTTCGTGCGATGCGAACGCACGTGGCGGATGCCCGAGGCCGCATTCGAGCACGGGCCACGATGCGCTCCCGTAACCCGGAGCGTCGTCGACGCCACTCGGGCGCTCCGCAAGCGGTCCCAGTGCACAGCCTTGATCGCCGAGATTCTCCGACGGGGCGCGGCGTCACTGGAAGATCTGGCTGCCGAGTTGGCGGAGGGACCAAGACGATACAGCGCATCGACACGGCTGGCGATCAGGGATTTGGGCGCAAACGCTCACTCCGTCGCCGAGGCGGACGCTCAACGCCTCTACCTGTCGAGCGGACTGCCACCGATGATTCACAACGCTCGCCTCTTCGCCGCCGACGGAACGTTTCTCGGCAGTCCCGACGGATTCGTGGACGCAATCTGCTTCGGGTGGGAGATAGACTCGCTCGCCCATCACCTCTCCCCGATCGACCATGCGAAAACCATGGCGCGCCGAGCTCTCATGCAGCGTCACGGTGCGATCGTGGTGTCACACCTGCCGCAGGACATCCGGGACAACCCTCAGCGCGTGCTCGCGGATCTTCGCGCCGGTTACCAACAGGCTCTGGCCCGACCCCGTCCGAACCTTGTTCTTCGCCTGAATGCGACGTCCATCGGATGAATGTCCCTTACAGGCGCTTCGACTGCAACAAAGTCACATTCATTCGCTTCTGGGTCATACAGCCCGATGAATGAATGCGACTTTGTTGCAATCTGAGCGACTGGGAGCCACATTGATCCCAAAAGGGAGCGGAGCGACCCCGACCACCGGCAGCCGGAGCTACCCGAGCCCATCTGGATCGGACTAGATCGGCAACAACGAGTGCTTGCGCGGACTCTTGATCACTTCTTTGTCCTTGAGAATGTGCAACGCCTTGCGGATTTCGAGGCGGGTCTGCGACGGCTCGATGACGGCGTCGATGTAACCACGCTCGGCCGCGATCCAGGGTGTTGCCACATGCTCGTTGTAGAAGTTGATCAGCTGCTTGCGCAGGGCCGGTGCGTTCTCGCCTGCCTCGGCGAGTTGCTTGCGACTCATGATGTTGATGGCACCCTCGGCGCCCATGACGGCGATGCGGGCCGTCGGCCAGGCGAGGTTGATGTCGGATCCGAGCTGCTTCGAGCCCATTACCGCGTATCCGCCGCCGTACGACTTACGAATCACCACAGTCAGTTTCGGCACCGTCGCTTCGACGAACGAGAAGATGAAGCGGCCACCGCGATGGATGACGCCGAGCGTTTCCTGGTCCACGCCGGGCAGGAATCCGGGTGTGTCGACGAGGAAGATGATCGGGATGTTGTACGCATCGCTGAGTCGAATGAATCGTGCAGCCTTGTCCGCTGCCTTGGCGTCGAGCGCTCCGGACAAGTGCATCGGCTGATTACCGACAATTCCCACCGGACGACCGTCGACGCGAGCGAAGCCGGTGATCACGTTCGGTGCAGTCTGACCCGAGAGTTCGTGAAATTCACCATCGTCGAAGATGCGCATGATGATGTCGCGCATGTCGTAACCGGCGTTGTCTGCGTCGGGCATGAACGAGTCGAGCTTGCGATCGGAGTCGGTGATCTCCGGCTCGAGTCCCGGATTGATCACCGGCGACTCTTCCTGGCAGCTCGACGGCATGTAGCTCAGGTAGTTGCGGATCCAGTCGAACGCGGCCTTCTCGTCCGCAGCCACATGGTGCACGTTGCCGTTGATGGCTTGGACGCGGGCGCTACCGAGGTCGTCGAGGCTGACATCCTCGCCGGTGACGGACTTGATGACGTCCGGACCGGTGACGAACATGTACGCCTCTTCGGTGGCGACGACGATGTCGGTGTTGATGGGCGCATAGACCGCCCCGCCGGCGCATTTACCGAGGATCAGCGAGATCTGCGGGCACAGACCGGAGAGTGCTTCGTGGCGTCGGCCCAGTTCGGCGTACCAGGCGAGCGAGGTGACGGCGTCCTGCACGCGAGCTCCACCGGAGTCGTTGATGCCGACGACCGGGCAACCCATCTTGATCGCGAAATCCATGATGCCGGCGACCTTACGGCCGAACATCTCGCCGACGGTTCCGCCGAACACGGTCTGATCATGCGAGAACACTGCGATGGGGCGGCCGTCGACGGTCCCGTGGCCGGTGACGACGCCGTCGCTGTAGAGAGCACCGGGATCGTTGGGGGCCTTCACCAATGCGCCGATCTCGACGAAGCTACCGGGATCGAGCAACGAGTTGACGCGGTCGCGGGCACTGGGGATGCCCTTCTTCGCGCGCTTCGCTATCCCGATCTCGCCGGCCGGTTCCTTGGCCAGTTCGAGCCTCGCTCGTAGTTCGGCCAGCTTCTCCGCAGTGGTACCACTCAAGATCTACGCTCCGGTTCTTGCAGACTCGATGTTCTCGAGCGTCTTCGACAGATGGGCCGCAATTTTTCCAATGTACGGCTCGTCGACGACCGCCAGGTGATCGCCTCCGACGTAGACGATCTCCAGGTCCTTCACCACTGGTCCCCAACCACCGTGCTCTTCGCGGGTGGCGTACGCGGGCTCGAGAGCGATCGCGTCGTCGTGGTACTTGTCGGCCAGGTACAGCGTCACGTGACCGCCGTACTCCTTCAGCTCGGCCGTCTGGATCGCACGATTGTCGAGCCAGGAGGTGCGCTGATGCTCGATGATTCCGCCGGGAATCTTTGCGCCACTGAGCTTGACCAGGTCGGTGATGATGCGAATCTGACCCTCGTCGTCGGAATCGACCAACTTGTCGTAGGGAATCGGGTAGTCGACGTTGTACGTCTTCTTCGCGAATGCGGCGTACCGCTCCCAGCGCTTGCGCACCTCGTCCTTGGTGTCCGGGATCGCGGTGCCCGGCATGACGGTGTCGAGCAGCCCGACGTAGGCGACCTCGATACCCTCCTCCTCCATCTGACGCGCGACCTCGTAGGCGAGGATGCCGCCGAGCGACCAACCGACGAACACGTACGGCCCCTCGGGCTGGATCGCCTTGATCAACGGCACGTACTCGGCCGCACGCGTGGCGATGGGTCCTTCGACGCGCTCGAGGCCGTACATCGGCGTGCCCGCAGGCAACTTCCGCAGCAGCGGCTCGTAGGCGACGGTGGAGCTACCGGCCGAGTGGAACGCGAACACCGGTGTGGCAGTGGAGCCTTGGGGGCGAGCACGCAGGTTGCGCACCACTCCGTCGATCTCACCGTCTTCGAGGTGCGGGCGAACCTTGTCTGCGAGCTGCTCGATGGTTTCGGAATCGAGGACGTCGTCGAAAGTGATCTCGCCGCCGGCCCGCTCGGTCAGACGCGCAGCCAACTTCTCGGCCGTCTCGTCGTCGAGAATCGGCAGCGTGTTGAAGATGCCCTTGGCCGATTCCTTGGTCACCACTGCCCAAGTCGCGAACGTCATCCGTTCGGCGTTGTCGCGCGGGGGCACGTCGGATCCGGCGGCTTCGGCGAACGCTTCCTTGCCACCGAGGTCGGTCTGCGCCGCAACCACCGGCGCGGGTTGGTATTCCGCACTCGGCACCGCGGTCTCCGGTGCGGCGACGGCCGTTTCCAGGGCTTCTTCGCGTGCAGTCGCGCCACTTTCGGCGGCCTGCTCGGCAGCCTTTTCGGCCGCCTGCTTGTCTGCCAGCGCCTGCACCTCGTCGCGGTTCTCGATCGCGTAGCGCAGGTACTTCTCCACCTCGCGCAGGTTCGCATCACGCACGGCCTGCAATTGCACTGTGGGAATGTCGAATTCGTACTCGACGCGGTTCTTGATGCGAACGGCGCTGAGCGAATCCAGACCGAGCTCGATCAGCGGAACCTCGGGCGGCAGATCCTCGGGCGCGTAGCCCATGGACTCTGCGACGATGATCGCCAATCGGTCTTCGAGCTTCTGGTTGCCGTTGGGATCCCAGCGATCACCGAACGTCTCGACGACCTCGGGCAGCTCTTCCATCGGAGAAGACGACGACGGCTGCTCCACCGCGACAACAGGTTCCGGACGCACATCACCGGAGGTGACGACGGCCTCGTGCAGCAACGTGAACGCCGAACCCTCATGGGCGTGCACCTGAACCGATGCGCCGCCGAGGTGCGAGGTCAACGTGGTGACGACCGTGCCCACCTTCGGCACCGCGGCATGGGACACCGAAACACCCAGGGCCACATCGGAGAACACCTGCGTCGCAGCAGCCGTGACGAGCGCGTCGAAGCCGGTGACGGCCGAGGCCTGAACTTCCCAGACGTGGCGGCCGTCGGGCAGCGCGACGCGTGCGCCCGGCACCCGCGCGTTGCCGCTGGAGCTGACCTGCGAGTTGAGCCAGAATTCCTTGCGCAGGTACGCAGTACGCGGGATGGCGGCGTAAGGACCGGACTCGAACAGTGTCGCCAATTCCAGCGCGTGTCCGTGCACGTAGAGCTGCGCGAGCGCGGCCAGGAACGTGTCGGCTTCGTCTTCCTTGCGCTTGAGTGTGGGGATCAGAGTCGAGTCCGCGACACCCGCAGCCCATGCCGTGGCCGCCACCGACATCAGCGCCACCGGATTGGGCGCGAGCTCGACGAACGTCGTGTGCCCGTCTCCCACAGCGACATTGACGGCCTGGGTGAACCAGACCGGGTGACGCATTCCCTTGGTCCAGTATTCGACGCCGTGGATCGCCGCATGCCCGACGCGATAGTGCGCCTCACGATCGACCGAGGAGTAGACCCCGGCGGTGAGCTTGGTCGGTTCGATTCCGGCGAGTTCTGCAGCCAGCTCGCCGAGCAGTACGTCGACTGCCGCTGTGTGGCCGGCACCCTTGACGTCGAGTAGGCGGGCCATCTTGCCTGCGGCCTCGGCCTTGGCGACGAGGGCTTCGACCTCGGCGCGTGGTCCACCGACGGTGGTGTGCGTCGGTGCGGCGTAGACGCAGGGCTCCACGTGCGGGAACTGATCGGTGAGGGTCTTGACCTCGTCGGGGGTGTACTCGACGAGCGCCATGGCACCCTGCGACGCTGCTCCGAGGCCGTCCTGGCCCTCGGCCAGCAGCCGTGAGCGGGCGTAGATGATGCGGACGGCGTCTTCGAGGTTCAGGCCGCCGGCGACGTATGCGGCCGCGACCTCACCCATCGAGTGGCCGATGACGGCGGCCGGCTCGGCACCGTGCGCGCGAAGTGTTGCGGCCAAGGCGATTTGGATGACGAAGATAGCGACCTGAGAGTTCTCGAACTCGTAGGTCTGCGAGTCGTCGAGGATGATCTCGCGGATGGAGTAGCCGGCCTCGTCGACGAGAAGCTCGTCCACCTTGTCCACCTCGGCGGCGAACACGGCGTTGGTCCGGTACAGCCGCGAGGCCATCTTGCGGTGCTGCGAGCCGAAGCCGGAGAACACCCACACCGCGCCGTTGGACGCGGGGGAATCGGCGGAGAACACGCCGGGGCCCGGCTTGCCTGCGGCGATGGCACGCAATCCGGCGATGGCCTCGGCGGTGGTGGATGCGAGAACCACTGCGCGCGAACGTCCGTGGTTGCGGCGAGCCAACGTGCGGCCCACGTCGACGAGAGGCGTCGTGCTGCCCACTTCGGTCTCGAGCCAGTCCGCCAGTTCGGATGCGGCCCGCTTACGGCGCGACGGCAACGCGGCAGAGACGGCGAGAATCACTGTCTCCGGGCCCGTTTCGGTATCGGGAGTACCGGATTCAGCAACAGGACCGACAGCAGCTACAGGCTCGGGATCCGCAACGATCGGCAGTTCCTCACCGGCCGAATCGGTGACACCCTCGACGAGAGCGGCCTCCGGATCCACGGCAGCAGGATCGAATTCGGCGGAGGCCTCACCCGGCACGTATTCGCGCACGACGACATGCGCATTGGTGCCGCCGAAGCCGAAGCCGGAGACGCCTGCGACGGCCTTGCCGGTGTAGCGCGGCCAGTCGGTCGCCTCCGGGATGACCTTCAGGTGCGCCTTGTCGAAGTCGATGTACGGGTTGGGGCCCACATAGTTCAGCGACGCGGGCAGCTTGTTCGCCTGCATCGCGAGGACGACCTTGATCAATCCTGCTGCGCCTGCGGCAGATTCGAGGTGTCCGAAGTTGGTCTTCGCCGAACCCAGCAGGGCCGGCTTGTCTGCGTCGCGCCCTCGGCCGACCACTCGTCCGAGTGCGTCCGCCTCGATGGGATCACCCAGGATGGTGCCGGTGCCGTGCGCTTCGATGTAGTCCACGCCCGACGGGTTGATGCCGGCGTCGCGGTATGCGAAACGCAGGGCGTCGGCCTGCGCGTCCGGGTTCGGGGCCAGCAGGCCGTTGGAGCGACCGTCCTGGTTGATGGCGGATCCAGCGATGACGGCGAGGACCTGATCACCGTCGCGCTCGGCGTCTTCGAGTCGCTTGAGCACCACCAGTCCGCCACCTTCGGAGCGGATCATGCCGTTCGCGTCGGAGGAGAAGGCCTTGATCCTGCCATCGGGTGCCAGCACGCCCGTCTGGCCGAATCCGACGGTGATCGGCGGCGCGAGCAGCATGTTGACGCCACCCGCCACGGCGAGATCGGATTCGCCGGTACGCAGGCTGCGCACCGCCTGGTGCACGGCAACCAGCGAGGACGAGCAGGCGGTGTCGACAGCGATCGACGGCCCGCGGAAGTCGTAGAAGTACGACACGCGGTTGGCGACGATGGCAGTGGACGTGCCGGTGAGCGCGTAGGGATGCACGGCCGGATCGCTGACGGCGATGAGCTGGTAGTCGTTGGACGAGCTACCGATGAAGACGCCCACCTGGCTGCCCTTGACCGAGCTGGCCGGAATGTGCGCGTGCTCCAACGCTTCCCACGTCAGTTCCAGCGCGAGCCGCTGCTGCGGGTCGACGTTGACGACCTCGTTGGGCGACATCGCGAAGAACTCGGCGTCGAAGGTCTTGACGTCGTCGAGGTAGCCACCCTTGGTGACCGTCGCGTCGACGGCTGCGGCGATGACGGGATCGGAGGTGAATTCCTTCCACCGCCCCTCGGGTAGATCGGTGATGCCGTCGCGGCCCTCGATGAGCAGAGACCACATCTCTTCCGGAGTGTGTCCGGTCCCGGGGAAGCGTGACGACAGGCCGACGATTGCGATGTCGTGGGCATCTCCCGACTGGACTCCGCTGGTGTAGAAGGCGTCGTCGACGGTGCCGACCGGCTCATCGGGTTCGCCTTCGATGATGATCTTGGCGAGCGAGGCGATGGTGGGGTGCTGATAGACGACGGTGGCGGTCAGCGTGACCCCCACCAGCTCTTCGATCTCCCCGCTCAGCGCGACGGCATCGCGGGAGGACAGACCGAATTCCTCCATCGGACGGTCGTCGGAGATGGCCGACGCCGGCTGCCCGGTCGCGTCCGCAACCCAGTTGCGTAGCCAATCCCGCAGCTGGGCGACCGTGAGGTCCGTCCCGTCCGCACTCTGGATCTTGTCTGTCTCTTGTTCAGCCATCACTCACCAAGCTATGTATCGAAGGAAACGGGAGGCCCAGAGATCAGTCGGGCAGTTCGGCGTCCGGGAACGCAGTCTGCTGGTAGCCACCGCGGAGCGTGCCCTCGATGTAGGCCGCCTTGCAGGCTCGACGGGCGATCTTGCCGCTCGACGTACGTGGGATGGAACCCGCGGGCACGAGAAGGACGTCGCGCACCGTGACGCCGTGACGCGCGGACACCGCTGCCCGTACCTCGTCGGCGATCGGTTGCGGGTCTGCCTTGCCGGAGCCGGGTGCGCGCTCGGCGACGATGACGAGCTGTTCGGAGCTGTCGTCGGAGTCCTTGGTCAGGGCGGCGCCGCTGAACTCGAACACGATGTCGGGGAGCTGGTTGAGCGGGACGGCGAACGCCGCGACGAATCCCGGACGCAGTGCCTTGCTGGCTTCCTGGGCCGAGAATTCGATGTCCTGCGGGTAGTGATTGCGGCCGTCGACGATGACGAGATCCTTGACGCGACCGGTGATGTAGAGCTCGCCGTCGTGGTAGACCCCGAAGTCGCCGGTGCGCATCCAGTTGCCACCCTCGGGAGCACCGTCCGCGTGCGAGCCCTCGGGGTTGCGATGAACGAGCTTGTTGTGGAAGGTCTCGGAGGTCTCGGTCTCACGACCCCAGTAGCCCTGACCGATGTTCTCGCCGTGCAGCCAGATCTCGCCGACGTGCTCGTCGGCGACCTCGGTGGCGGTGTCGGAATCGACGATCGCGGCCCACTGGCTGCGGGCGACGGTGCCGGTGGACACCTGCGGGATGGCGCCGGGCGCGTCGGGGGCGACCACCACGAAGTTGCCTGCATTGAGCTCGACGCGATCGACGTAGACGACCTTGGCCTCGTCGGCGTGGTTACTGGTCGAGACGAACAGTGTGGCCTCGGCCATGCCGTAGGACGGCTTGATGGCGGACTTCGGCAGGCCGTAGGGGCCGAAGGCGTCGTTGAACTTCTTCATCGACGACGTCGTCACGGGCTCACTGCCGTTGATCAGGCCGATGACGTTCGACAGGTCCAGGCTCTCGCCGTTCTTCGGCAGGCCACGTTGGGCGGCATGCTCGAATGCGAAGTTCGGTGCAGCCGCGAACGTGCCGGCACCGTCGGACACAGCAGCGAGTTCCTTGATCCAGCGCCATGGGCGCTGCACGAACGCGCGCGGGCTCATGATCGTGATGTATTTGCCGCCGAGCGCCGGGAGGATGACCGTCAGCAGACCCATGTCGTGGAACATCGGCAGCCAGGTGACGCCGCGCGAATCGTGGTTGATCTCCATGCTGTCGACCATCTGCAGCGCGTTGACGCCGACCGCGCGGTGGGTGATCTCGACGCCGGCCGGGGTTCGGGTGGAGCCGGAGGTGTACTGCAGATAGGCGATGTCGTCGAGCGTGGCCGTGGGCTCGACCCACGTCTCGCCCACGCTGTCCGGAACAGCGTCGACGGCGATGATCCGGGGACGCTCTGCGGCGGGCAGGGCACGGAAGAACGCACGCACTCCGGCCGCCGAGTTGCTCGCCGTGAGGATGGCGCTGGGCTTGCAGTCACCGAGGACTGCATGCAGGCGGTCGGTGTGGCCGGGCTCGTCCGGGTCGAACAGCGGCACAGCGATGGTGCCGGCGTAGATCGCACCGAAGAAGGCGATGACGTACTCGAGCCCCTGGGGGGCGAGGATCGCTACTCGATCACCGGGCTGGGTGACCTGCTGCAGGCGAGCCGCAACGGCCTTGAGGCGAATTCCGAATTCGGACCAGGTCAATTCGTGAGCTTCGCCGTCGCGCTCACGGGAGTAGTCGACGAACCGGTACGCGAGCGTGTCGGCGTTCTCTTGGACGTTCACCTCGACATGGCGGACGAGGGTCTGCCCTTCACCGATGGTGATGTGGCCGTTCTCATCGATGAAATCATCGAAACTATGGCTCATTACTTCAATCTCCTCCGACACGAATCCGCTGCCGTACAGCCTGCGTGACCTGGTCCAACACGCTCGGCTGAAAGAAAACAGACACCGAACAGCGATCAATGTTACTTAGTGGTAGCTCTGGCGGTGTCGGTTCGGCACCTGGCATCGAAACCAGCTACATGGTACCGACACGCACCAGCGTCACTCGCCTTTCAGCAAGTCGACAACCGGCGCGAATGCCTCCATTTGGGTGGGGAAAACCCCGACATAAGACATCGTCGTTCGCGCACGAACGTTACGGATCTGATCGGCGATCTCCTCGTATGTCCCGAATGCGAGGTATGGAGACGACAGAATGTCCTCGACAGTCAACTTGACGTCGACGTCCACATTCGGCGGGTAGCCGTTGTCGAGAGCGGCCAGAGCCATCTCGGCCATCTGCTCGCGATCGTCGGTCACGACGATGGTCGTGATCGCCCAGTTGAGTTCGATGTCGTCGAACCGGTCCCCGGCCGCGGCGCGAATCAGCTCGACCCGTTCGAGGGTCTTCTCGATGGTCATGCCCGACAGCAGCAGCTTGCCTTCCTTCGAGGTGCTCGGCACCACGGAGATGATGTCTGCGTACTTGGCCGCCAACGCGAGCATCTTCGGTCCGCCGCCACCGATACAGATCGGCGGACGTGGCCCCTGCCGCGGACGAGGGCTGCCCTTGAGACCGGTGATCGTGTAGTGCTTGCCCTCGAAATTGCACTCCTGCCCGCGCAGCAGAACGTCGAGTATTTCGAGGGTTTCCTCGAGCTTCTCGATACGTACTCCAGGACGGTCGTACGTGATGCCGGCCTTGTCGTACTCCTCGCGCATCCAGCCGGCACCGAGACCGAGTTCGAGTCGCCCACCCGAGAGCACATCGATGGTGGCCGCGTCCTTGGCGAGCACCGCGGGATGCCTGAAGCCGTTCGCCAACACTGCCGTGCCGAGCCGGATCTTGTCGGTGGCGACGGCGAGCGCACCGAGAGCTGCGATGGGACCGACCTGATTGCCGAGGTGGTCGGGAATCATGAAACTGTCGTAGCCCAGTTCCTCGGCCTGCTGCGCCAGCTTGATGAACTTCCGAGCCCCGCCCTCCTCGGCGTTTCCCTCTCCGCCTGCTGCGAATCGGAATTTACGCGGCCCGGCGATCGCGGCCTCGGCGGAACTCATCTAATGCTCTCCTCGGGGGTCTTCGAGCGTTCGGCTGTGTCGACAGCAACTGGTCGGTGGGCAGCCGGCCGGAGCCGATCTGCGCTGGTCCAAGGCGTCACTCTAGCCGCTCACCGGAATGGATCCCACCGGCTGGGGGTTGCCGGGCTCAGGTTTGTGGGCAGCAATAGTCAGCGACACGCCGTATTGTGATGTGTCCGTTATAAACCGACCGGCACTTACGAATGTGCGGGCGTCGGGGCACTCTCGATCAGCCCGGCAGCCCACGCAGCTGTCCACGCCGTTGCCGTCGTTCCGGAGCCGTCGACGACGAAGCTGTTGTACGACGCGTGCACGGGGTTACCGGCGGCACCGATCAGGATCTGGATGCTCTGCGGAATGTTGCGCAGCGACAACCCGTCCGACGGGGAAGCGCAGATCAAGTCTCCGGGTGCGCAGATCTGATTGGTCCGATCGTCGAGCGCACCGAACCCGCCGTCCCGACGCCCCGTCATGGTGATACCCGGTAGGTCGAGTCCCCCGAGGGCCACCTCGGCACCGACGCCGTCGAGCGGGGCCGGAACGTCGGTACCCGACACTCCGTCGCGTCGACCGTCGGCGATGAGAGTCACGCCGAGAACACGATCGGCGGAGATGGGGCCGTTGCCCGCACCGATGTCGGACGCGATATCGCCGGAGATGACGGCACCCTGGGAGAAGCCCGCGAGAACGAAATTGGTGAGCGGGCACCGCGCACTCACATCGGTGATCTTCTGCACGGCAACAGCTTTCCCCTCGGTGCGGCTGTTGTTGTAGGACTGCTGGCCGTCCGGTGGCAGAGCGATGGGATTCGAGAACTGAGCCACGTACGGCACGGTGTAGACGTCGGCGCGTGACCCGGGGAACTGCTCCTGCAGCGGACGCGTGACGTTCAGCATCAGCGACAGGGGGTTCGCCGTCGGGTTGTACGGATCGTCGGTGGACGAGGACTCCCACGTACCGGGAATCGCGATCACCTGCACGTCGGGACAATCCGCGGGCTGCGACGTGGGCTCTTCCGGCCCCGGCGGAGGCACCGGACTGTCCGGCCCCTTCGGCAACCGTCCGGCGAGCAGGTACCACAGTGCGACGATGATCAACCCGACGATCACCGCAGCGGCGATCACCGGGAGGATTCTGCGCTTACTTTTGGCCATCACCGTCGGACTACGGCTTGCAGTACGTCGCCTGCGCGGCGGCGATGTAGGTCTGGGCGGCCTGCTGGGCCTGCGTCTCGTTCATCTGTGTCCCGGCCGCACTGGCCTCGACGCCGACATTGGCGGTGACGAAGGTGGAGATTTCGTCCGCCGCCACACCCTGAGCCTGCGCCGCGCAGATGTAGTTGGCCGTCGACACCGCAATGTCGCCGTTGCCCGCCGGCGTGATGCCCTTGCTCTTCAGCTCGTTGAGGAAGCTCTCACCGCGATCGTCGATCTGGCTCTCGGTCGGGCCCGGGAAATCGTCCGGGACAGGTTGCGGCTGCTCCGGCGGCGCAGTGGCCGCCTCACCCGGGCTCGTGGTCGGAGCCGCGGTGGTGCTTTCGGCCGCCGATGTCGTCGAACTCGCCTCGGTCGTCGTCTCGGCAGCAGAGGTGGTGGTTGTGGTCGGGGCTCCGGTGGCCGTCGAGTCGTCACTTCCACAGGCCACCAGCATCGCGCTCGCCGCAGCGGCCATCACACCGAGAGACAGAGTTCTGGCCAGAGAGTTACGCGTCATCGATCGAAATCCTTCGGTCGTCGGGTCGCAGGCGAGCGTACAGCCACGCTCTGAGAGAACTCTGAAGCCGTGATCGGCTCCAGAGCACTCCCTCGGTCACGGAGCGATCGTGGCCACGCCGTCCTTGACGGTGATGATGCCGAACTGGAAGTTCTGCTGCTTGCCGCCACCGTCGATGTCGAACTGATCGCTGGTGGGGTAGCCCAGACGGCCTCCCTCGTAGCCGACCGATCCCCAGGCGTCGAAGATCGGACCGTACGGAGTGGACCAGGCACCGGTGACCGGGCTCCAGTAGATGTTGCCTGTCTCGAACTGGTTGAAGCGTCCGCCGTCCCGGATGGGGCCGATTTCGTTGGACTTGGGGAACCCGAGAGGTCCACTCTCCCAACCCAATTCACCGTACTTGCCGAGAATCATGCCCTGCACGGAATGCACTCCGGCGTCGGCCGAGGTGTAGATGGCACCGATCTCGAATCCCTGAACCGAGCCGGGCTTGTTCGGTGTGACGATCTCGTCGAGCACCGGGTAACCCAGCGGCCCGCCCTCGTAGCCCTGGGCTGCCCACTCGTCGAGCACAGGTCCCTTGACGACATGTGCGCCGGTCTGCGGCGTGAAGTAGACCATGCCGTTCTGGAAGGCGTTGAACCGTCCACGACCGTCGGGGGTACCGATCTCTCCGGTCTTCGGGAATCCGAGCGCGCCCTCGGGGCCCTTGTTGCCCTGGTAGATACCGCCGATTGCGCCGGCAACCACCTGCGCGCCGGTGTCCGGGGTGAAGAAGACGCGGCCGAACGTGAAGTCCTGAGCGCGTCCGCCTGCGACGTTGTACTCCTCGGTGAGGCAGGGGCCGAGCCACGAGTTGGCACCGCTCGCATTTCCGATCGCTCCGGCGACGGTGCATGCGGGCTTGTCGACCTCGACACCGAGGGCGGTGGCGAGCTGCGGCCACAGCTGGTGCAGCTCGAACTGCCAGTACGGCCACGAGTGCGTGCCCGACGGCCGGTAGTTGACCTGAGCCGGGATACCGAGCTGGTTGAGCTTGGTGGCGAAGGTCTGCGAGGTCAACCGCGAGAGGATCTCGAGGCCCATGCCGGCGTAGTTGGTGCTCACGCCCGGGATGGGCGACGGCTGATCGTAGGGCCCGGTGGAGCCGTTGCCGCTGGAGATGTAGAGGCTGACGCCCTTCAGCTTGTCGGCGAGCAGGTACGGATCATGCTGTGCCCACAGTGAATTGGACGGTGATCCCCACATCGCGCTGGAGTTGTACCCGCCGGCGTCGGTCATCGCGTACTGAATCGCCTGTGGCATGCCGAGCGAGGTGGTGGTCAGGATGCCCGAGAGCGAGCCGGCGAACGTGAAGAAGCCGGGGTTGCGCGCGGCGAGGAACATGGCCGAGGTGCCGCCCATCGACAGTCCGACGACTCCGCGGGTGTCGGTGCTGCGCCAGTCCTTGGCGAGGATGGGCGGGAGTTCCTTGGTCAGGAACGTCTCCCACTGGTAGTTCTTGCCGTTGTCCTGATCGACCCAGTCGGAGTAGAAGCTGGACTGGCCACCGATGGGGAGAACCACGTTGACGTTCTTGTCGGCGAAGTACGACTCGGCGTCGGTCTCGGCCGTCCAGCCGTTCTCCTGATCGGTCGCACGCAGGCCATCGAGCATGTACACCTGCGGGAACGTGGCCTGCGGGTTGATGTTCCAGTCACGCGCGAGGAGCAGCTGAACCTGGATGGGAGTGCCCATCGACGGCGACTGGATCCACAGTGCGACGCGACGATCGGACAGCCAGTCCACCGAGGTGACGGTCGCTCCACCGGTCTGGGTGTACGCGGGGCCGGTTTGCGCCACCGGGGCTGCGTGGGCAACCGGGGCTGCAGCGGCCACCGTGGTCGTCGCCAGAGGGATCGTCAGCGCGGATACGACGGCCACTACTGCTGCCGCTCGCCCGGCCCGTGAGCCGGCCGATGTGATCCGACCGAATCGAACAAGCCCAGTGCGCATGATGGTGACTCTCTTTCGACGTGAACTCTCGAAGGTCTCGTGAGGAGACATGCTTCGTATGTCTTTCTACACGTGCCGGGTGGCGACGGACAGCAGACGCGCTGTGACGGATGGTGCAATTGTGAACAGAGGTGGAGAAACCGATCGTACCGAAACCGGAAAATGCCGCCCGGCGCGTGAACGCAGGGCGGCATTTTCCGAGCATCGACTACCTGAGATCAGGCGTTGAGCGCGTCCAGGATCTGGGTGCGCGCCTTCCACAGCTCGGCTCCCCAGTACGGCCAGGCGTGGATGCCGTTGGCCGGGAAGCTGTAGGTGGCGGGGATACCCAGCGCGCCCATGCGGATCTGGAATGCACGGGTGTTGGCGAGGGAGATCGCTTCGAGCGCCATGCCGTTGGCCGTGTTGTAGAAATCGATCGGTGCGGCCGGGTGATCGAACTGGCCGGGCAGGCCACTGGCTGCGGAGATGTACAGCGACAGACCCTGCAGACGCGGAGCGAAGACGAACGGGTCGTTGCGCAGCCACGCCGGGTTCCACGGCGGTCCCCACATGGAGTCGACGTTGAAGCGGCCCGCATCGAGCATCGCAACGCGGATGGCCTCACGCATGCCGGGCGCGGAGATGTTGAGGTAGCCCGAGAGCGAGCCGGCGAACTTGAACTGATCGCGGTGGTACGCGGCGAGCGTCAGAGCGGCCGAACCACCCATCGACAGTCCGAGAACACCGTTGTTGCTGCGCGAGACACCGTAGTTCTCGAGGAACGCCGGGAGCTCCTCGGTCAGGAACGTCTCCCACTTGTAGGTGACTTCCTGGCCGTTGAAGTTCGACGAGGTGTACCAGTCGCTGTAGAAGCTGGACTGTCCACCGACAGGCATGACGAGGGTCACGTCGTCGTTGGCGAACTGGTCCTGCGCGTTGGTCTCGAACGTCCACGCGTTGCGGTCGTCACGGGCACGCAGGCCGTCGAGCAAGTAGAGAGCAGCGTTGCCGCCGCGCGCCGCCCACTGCACCTGAACCTTGATGGGTCCCATCTCGGACGGAACGATCAGGTCTTCGCGGCCACCGGCAGGAGTCTGGTGCACGACGGGCGCAGGTGCCGCGACTGCGACAGCCCCGCCGACGACACCGGCCGCGATGGGCAGAACGAGCGCTGCTGCGCCGACGCCGAGCAGGCGCTGACGCCAGCGTGACGAGGCCTTCGGTGTACTGCTGAGGCCGGCAAATCGCATGCGGTGGTGCTCTCTTTCATCTACGCGGTCTCCGCTGCGGTAGCGGCCCCCGGCAATCGAACAGGGCGAACTGGTGGCCCCGTGAGGCCGAGGTGAAGCTCTGAGTCGGACAGGACCTGAGCCCCGAGAAACTGAGGTTCTGCTGAGAACAGGAGAACCGCTCGATGGAGGTTATTCCATCGAGCGGTTCCAAGGCAAAACTGTGATCACCGTCGCAGTTTCATCTCGCCGTTTCCCCGAAACAGGAGACTATCCTGCGTCGTCCCTGCTGAACAGCCCTGAAAAGTCGTGAGTTATCACTAAGGGCAGAAAAACGGGCGAAACGACCGAAATGTTCTGCGGACGGTCAATTACCGATGTTGGCGCTGAGATCCGGTGCCATGACGCGAATCTGCTCGCCCCAGTAGCCCCACTGGTGGGTACCGACGGCCGGGAACGCATAGGTGACGTTGTTGGCACCGATGCTCGCCATGCGGATCTGGAAGGCGCGACTGTTCGCCAAAGCGATGGCCTCGAGGCCCATGCCGTTGGCGGTGTTGTAGTAGTCGATGAAGCTCTGCGGGCGATCGAGACCGCCGGGCAGACCGCTACCCGCGAAGACCCACACCCGCGTGCCGTTGTCGCGCAGGCGGGGCGCGAAGACGAACGGGTCGTTACGCAGCCACGCCGGATCCCACGGCGGTCCCCACATCGCGTCGATGTTGTAGCGACCGGAGTCCAGCAGCGCCAGACGCATCGCTTCGCGCATGCCCGGAGCAGAGATGTTCAGGTAGCCGGACAGCGAGCCCGCGTAGCTGAACTGATCGGGGTGGTAAGCAGCGAGCGTCAGAGCAGCGGAACCGCCCATGGAGATGCCGATGACACCGTTGCGGTTGGGATTGAAGCCCAGCTGTGCGGCCAGGTTCTGGCGAAGATTCTGCGTCAGGAAGGTTTCCCACTTGTAGGTGGTCTTCTGACCGTTGAAGTTCGACGGTGCGTACCAGTCGGAGTAGAAGCTCGACTGTCCGCCGACCGGCTCGACGACGTTGATGTTGTAGGCGGCCAGCACTGCTCCGGCGTCGGTCTCGTGCTCCCAGCCCGAGATGTCGGTCGTCGCGCGGAGGCCGTCGAGCAGGTAGACGACGCGGTTGGTGTTGCCGTCCGCTGCCTTCCACACCCGGCTCTTGATCGGGCCCATGCTCGAGTCCGTCCAGAAATCCATGGCGTTTTGGTCGAATGCTGCGTTGGCAGTTGCGCCACCGCCGGCGACAGCCAATCCCAGTGGGAGGACCACCGCCATCAGCATGGACGTGGCGGCGCGGCGTCCCCATGACCCCGTTCGCTCGTCGCCCCCACGCTTACCCGCGGACCGGCTCTTCCATCTACCCAGCATGCACTCGACCTCTCAGCTGCTTCATCGTCTCATCGGTTACGCAATCAACGCGTGATCTCGCATGTTCATCATGTCTGTCGATCGGCCCTACAGGTCGTTCGCATACATATCCTTCGCACATGTCGCGCGAAGTACGTCCTCCGTTACACAATTGAGATAGCTCATCTTGGCGTCGAGACCAACTCGGCGCAACCCGGTGACTCTTTCGTGTCCGGACATCTAATTATCGGCTTTCAGAATCGGAGCCGGAAGATCACATCTCTGTATTTCGTATTTCGGCACTCGGTCGAATCGATATCCGGCGTAGAAGAACGAGCGTTTGAGGTTGCGCACGAACAGATCTTTTGTCAACGGCGCTCGGTACGACGTCATCAATTCCTCGGTATCGGGGCAGGTCAGTGCCACCTGAGCCTCGGTGACCCAATCCTCGTCCATGTACCAGGGCAGGAACGGGTGAACCGCGACCAGTCCCAGATCTGCGACGACCCAGTCCGGATAGAGGTTCTTGTCGTGCCCGATCCGGCCGTTCTCGAGCCGCTCGGTGTGCGACGCCAGCGGGTACGCCAGCCCCATCTGGTCGATGACCCGCACGTCGAGGCCGACGTTCATGCTGGTCATTCCGAGGTTGAGGAAGTACACGGTGTGACCGAACCCACCCTCGGGGATGGGTAGCGGCGGCGGCACGACGTCCCAGTAGGTGAATTGCGCCGACGGCAACAGCAGGCCGCCGTCGGGGGTGTCGTCGATCGCCTCGACCATCGCACGCATCCGCGGGTAGTCGAGGTAGTCCGTGGCCAGGATCGGGTGAGCGTGCCCGGTGTTGAGCGAGTAGAAGGCTCGTTCGTCGACGATGCCGCTCCGGCCGACGATCGAGCCCGTCGGCATTCCCGTCGTGTTCGCGGCCGCGAAGGCCCACACGACGATGCCGACCCAGATGACCAGATCGGCGATGAATACCGCCGACGCGCGGTCTGCGGACCAGCGTTTCGGCAGGGCGACGGGCAACACCGATATCGGTAACAACAGCGTGAACAATGCCGGGAGCAGCGTCCGCCCGTGCATGAAATCGCCGCCCACTCGAATGGCGTACACGGCGAGAACGAATCCACTGATCAGAGCGAACACGACGACGGCAGTGGGCGTCCGCAGTGCTGCGAACCAGCCGCCGAGCGAGCGGGGTAACGACAGTCGAATTCGCGATAGCGACAGCACCGCTCCGACGACGAGAAGTGCGAGCGGCAACCACAGTAGGTACGGCCCCACCAGATTGGACAGGTACGTGAACCCCTGCGCCCACTTGGCTCCGCCGGCATCCTTCGACACCGCGGTGTTGGGGTACGGCAGACCGTAGTACCCCATGCGCCAGATCTGGTAAAGCACCGGAACCGCACCGGCGACGGCGAAGACTCGGAACCTGGACAACCAGCTCTGCGGAGCCAGAAAGATCATCGCCAGTGCGAACACGGCCACGATCGACAGTTCCGGACGCACCAGCGGGCCGAGACCGGCGAAGAAAGCCAGGAACAGCAGTTCGACGCCACCGCCGCGGCGCTGGCCCCAGCGGACCATCAGCAACCACAGCGTTGCCAACCAGAAGATGACCAGGCAGGTCTCGAGCCCCGACGTCGCGAAATCGCGGGCGGGCGGAACCGCGATGTAGACCAGGACGCCTGCGGGAAGGAACAGAGTCCGCTTCGCGGTGCGGCCGCGAAGAGAGAACGTGCCGATCATCGCGATGACGACGGCAGCGGTGGACAGTACGAGCGCGATCGTCAGCACCACGTACTCGAGGCGTCCCTCGCTCAGCCAGCTGCCTGCGTACACGAGGTAGGTCCAGATGGTGCTGGTGTTGGTCTCGACCCGCTCGCCCGCGTTGAACACGGGACCGTTTCCGGCCAGCAGGTTGCGGACGGTACGCAGGACGATCAGGCCGTCGTCGGCGATCCAGCGTCGCTCCCACGCACCCCACAGGAACAACACTCCGGTGACCGCGGCCCCGACCCAGAAGACCGGCCTGGTCAGCGAGCCCCTAGCGAGGGCTTCTTCCCGTGTATCTCGCTGGTCAGGCGAGGTAGACAGCGACACCAACCACTCCGATCCACGCTATGGCGAGTAGCTGCAGAACCCTGTCTCCCAACGCGATCTCTTCGGGTTCGCCTGCCTCGCCGCCGTCTACGTCCACTGCGTATCGCAGGATTGCGATGGTAAACGGAATCATCGAGATGGCGAACCAGTTGGAGTCCGTTTCGGCGTCCTGTTGGAAAGCCCACAATCCGTAGCAGATGACGACGGCCGTGGCGGACAGCGTCCACACGAAGCGCAGGTACGTCGTGGTGTAGTTCTCGAGCGACTTACGGATCTTGGCCCCGGTGCGTTCGGCCAGTTGCAGCTCGGCGTAGCGCTTGCCGGCCGCCATGAACAGCGATCCGAACGCCATGATCAGCAGGAACCACTGCGAGAGCGGGATGGAGGCTGCGACACCGCCGGCGATGGCACGCAGCAGGAATCCGGACGAGACGATGCAGATGTCGAGCACGGCCTGATGCTTGAGGCCGAAGCAGTACGCCAGCTGAATGGCGATGTAGACGCCGATGACCAGCGCCAGCTTCCAGTTCGCCAGGAACGACAGGCCGATGGCGAGACCGAGGGAGACCACAGCCATCGCGTAGGCGAGGTTGACGGGCAGCACACCCGCGGCGATCGGTCGGAACCGCTTGGTGGGATGCGCGCGGTCGGCCTCGACGTCCATGGCGTCGTTGACGAGGTAGACGCCGGACGCGGCGAAGCAGAACACGACGAACGCCAGCGCGACGGACAGCAGGACGTCCTGCTCGGTGACCGAGCCGGCCGCGAGTGGCGCGGCGAGGACGAGAACGTTCTTCACCCACTGACGCGGGCGCAGCGCCTTGACGATGCCGTCCGCCAGATTCTTCGGCGGTGCGCCTACGGGTGCGGCATCCTCGCTCATTTGTCTCCTTCGAACTTCACGACGGCCGCAGCCGTCAACGCGCCTAGTGCCGATCCGGCCAGCACATCGGTGGGGTAATGGACTCCGAGCACCAAGCGCGAGAGCAGCATGGGTGGGACGAGGACCGCCGGTAACGGTAGCCCGGTCACACGGCCGAGGAGAACCGCGGCCGCTGTGGTGGATGTCGCGTGCGACGACGGGAAGCTCAGCTTGCTGGGCGTCGAGACGTTGATGCGCACGGCCGGGTCGTGGGGACGGGGCCGTCGCACGATGCGCTTGATGACGATCGACGCCGCATGGGAGCCGACGGCACCCACGGCGACCGATGCCCACTGCCGTCGCCGCGGTGCGTCGAGTGCAGCGCCGACGCCGGCGACCGCAACCCAGCCGAGAGCGTGTTCACCGAAGTGCGACATCCCGCGCGCGACCGAGATCGCGCCGGGCGCGCTGCCTACGGTGCTCTGAACCTTTTCGAGGATCCGCACTTCGGTCGGCGACTCGGCCTGGCCTTTACGCCTGGTAACGAAAGACACGTTCCCACGTTTCCTTACTGGTCAGGTGTGGCACGGCGTCGCGGTAGCGGGCCTTGAGTGCAGGGAATTCCGCTGCCAACTGCTTGCGCAACGACAGTGCTTCCTTGAGCAACGCCGCGGCCTGCGCGCGGTCTCGCTTGCGGTAGACGACGCCCCGGCCGTCGGCAGTGGTGACGGTGACGCCGTCCACCTGAGAGAGCAGAAACCAGCGGGCGTCGAGCGTCGGAACGTTGAGCTGCGGTCGGTCGTGGTGCTGCTCGTGTGCGGGTTTGACGTTGTGCAGCAAGCCTTTTGCCAGGCGGCGAACCTTCGAGATCGGGTTGGTCGGCTCGCCGACGGCTCCCACTTCTTCGCCCGAGGCCAGGGGCAGTTCCGTGGAGCTGCCGACGACGACGGCGTCGGGGAATTCCTTGCGCAGTGCGTGCACCGTCGGCAACGCCGTGGGGAGGATCTCGAGAATGTGCTCGGGGCCGGCCAGGAAGTCTCGGATAGCGAGGTTCTGAATCGCCACCGTCGAGTACTCGAGGCACAGCAGGTGCTTGACGGTGGCCTTGATCGTGTCCAGTACCAGGCCTTTGCCGTCACCGGGCATGTGCAGTGATGCGACCACGAGGCGGTTGCGGAGGTGGAAGTACGCCTGCCAGTCGATGGCGTCGTCCTTGTCGCTCCACGCCATGTGCCAGATCGCGGCACCGGGCAGGGTCACCGTCGGGTAGCCCGCTTCCCGTGCCCGCAGGCCGTATTCGGCGTCGTCCCATTTGATGAACAGCGGCAGTGGCTGCCCCAGTTCCTCCGCGACGACCCGCGGGATCATGCACATCCACCAGCCGTTGTAGTCCACGTCGATGCGTCGGTGCAGCAGTTTGCTGGTGCGCAGCGGGTCCTCGGAGAAGTCGTGGTCGTACTCGACGTTCTGCGCGCCCGTCCACATGAAGTTGCTGCGGTCGATCACTTCGCCCATGACGTGCAGGTGACTGCGCGCCTGCAGGTTCAGCATCTGGCCGCCGACGAGCGTGGGAACCTTGGCGAAACGCGACATCGCCAGCGCCCGCAGGATCGAGTCGGGTTCGATCTCGATGTCGTCGTCCATGAACAGAATGTGTTGGCAGGCAGTGTTGTTCAGCGCCTCGTACATGATGCGGCTGTAGCCGCCGGATCCGCCGAGGTTGGCCTGATCGTGGATGGCGAGACGACCACCGAGGGCGGCTGCGGCCTCGTCGAAACCGGGCTCGTCCTTGGCCTTGCGAGTGCCCTGATCCGGCATGATGACGGCCTGGATCACGTCGAGAACCAGCGGGTCCGAGCCGAGCGCCACAAGCGCTTTGACGGCATCCGTCGGACGGTTGAACGTGGGGATGCCGACGGCGACGGTCGCCTCACCCGGGGCGTCGATGGGCGCGTACCACCCTGCGCTCTCGAGGACCACCTCGGAATCGGAGGTGATGTCGAACCAGATCCAGCCGCCGTCCTCGAAGGGACCGAGGTCGATCAGAAACTCTTGTGCCGCATCGCCGTCCACGGCCTCGCGGCCTTCGACGTGGATGCGGGAGCTGTCGGCCTTGGAGCGGTACACGTCGATTCGACAGTGCCCGGACACCTCGACGCGCAGCACCACGGACGTCAGGATGCTGTAGCGACGCCAGTAGCTCGCCGGGAATCCGTTGAAGTAGGTGCAGAACGACACCTCGGACTCGGCACCGATATTGAGCGAGGTACGCGAAAGCGAATGTGCGCGTTTGGCGTTGGTCGTCGCTTCTTCGAGGTACAACGTGCGCACGTCGAGCGGCTCACCCGAACGGGGTAGCAGCACACGCTGCAGCAGCGACTTCCCGAGCACCGGTGCCACGTCCGCCACTCCATCCTCGAGCAGGTGCTTGGCGGTCACTTGTCGCCTGCCAGCGGTGCGCCGGTCTCGAAGTGCGGAACCAGGGTGTTGTCGTACATGTTCAGCGCGCTTGCGATGGCCATGTGCATGTCGAGGTACTGGTAGGTGCCGAGCCTGCCACCGAACAGCACTCCGCTCGAGGCCGCTTCGGCTTTGGCTCGGTCGCGGTAGGCCTCGAGCTTGGCGCGGTCGTCGGGGGTGTTGATCGGGTAGTACGGCTCGTCGCCGCTCTTCGCGAACCGGGAGAACTCGCGCATGATGACGGTCTTGTCGGTCGGGTAGTCGCGTTCGGGGTGGAAGTGCCGGAACTCGTGGATACGGATGAACGGGACGTCGTCGTCGTTGTAGTTCATCACCGGCGTGCCCTGGAAATCACCGACCGGAAGCACCTCGGTCTCGAAATCGATCGTGCGCCAACCCAGTTCGCCTTCGGAGTAGTCGAAGTAGCGGTCCAGCGGCCCGGTGTAGACGATCGGGGCGTTCGGGCTCTCCGCGACCAGCTCGTCGCGAACATCGAACCAGTCGGTGTTCAGGCGGACGTCGATCTTTTCGTCGCGCGTCATGTTCTCGAGCCACGCGGTGTAACCGTCGACCGGCAGACCCTCGTAGGTGTCGTTGAAGTAGCGGTTGTCGAAGGTGTAGCGCACCGGCAACCGGGTGATGTTGCCCGCGGGCAGCGTCTTCGGATCGGTCTGCCACTGCTTGGCCGTGTAGTCCCGGATGAACGCCTCGTACAACGGACGGCCGATCAGCGAGATCGCCTTCTCCTCGAAGTTCTGCGCGTCCTTGGAGTCGAACTCACTGGACTGGTCCTCGATCAGCGCCCGCGCCTCGTCCGGGGAGAAGAACTTTCCGAAGAACTGTGAGATCAGCCCCAGGCCCATCGGGAACTGGTACGACTGACCCTTGTGCAGCGCGAAGACGCGGTGCTGGTAGCTCGTGAAGTCGGTGAACTGGTTGACGTAGTCCCACACCCGCTTGTTGGAGGTGTGGAACAGGTGCGCACCGTACTTGTGGATCTCGATACCCGTCTCGGGCTCGGCCTCGGAGTACGCGTTGCCGCCCAGGTGGTGCCGCCGGTCGAGAACCAGAACACGCTTACCCAGCTGGGACGCCGCCCGTTCAGCCACGGTCAGTCCGAAGAACCCGGATCCGACGACGATCAAGTCGTAGCGGCCGGTCGCGGAGGCGTCGGAAGAGGTGGTCTCGGAGCTCACAGCAGTCACGGGCAACCAGGGTATCCGACGATCGTGACGGCTCCACCCCACCAGGCACCGCCCGGCGTCATTCGGCCAGGCGTCGAAGCAGGTACGTGTCCATCACCCAGCCGTGCGCCGCCTTGACCTCGTCGCGGGCTCGGCGGATGTCGGCGAGCACGTCGTCGAGTGGTCCCGCCACCAGCCTCTCGTCGACTGTGCCGAGGTTGGCACCCCAGTGGATTCCCCACCCCGCGCCGGTCAGCGCACTGCAGGCCAGGTTGCCGTCGAGCATGACCACGAGGTTGTCCAGCCCGGCGGCGACGTCGGCCGCCAAGTTTCTGCCGGTGGTGATGACGATCGGGCCGCCGATGCGGTTGAGCACGAGGCGGTGACTCGCAGCCAGCATGGACACGCTGGAGATGCCCGGTGTGACATCGAACTCGATGTCGCCGCGCAGCTCGGCTACGCGCTCGACGACGCGGATCGTGCTGTCGTAGAGCGCCGGGTCGCCCCAGACGAGGAAACCGACGACGCTGCCCTCGTCCAGGCCGTCGAGTACCTCGGCGTAGGCACGGGCCCGGGCGTCGTGCCAATCGAGAACCGCGTTCTCGTACTGCCGGGGTGACCGGTCACGCGGGGGGTCGGGTACCTCGATCACCCGGTAGCTGCCGCCGTGGTGTCGCGCGAGCAACGCCTGCCTGGCGGCGCCCAGATCGCCGACGGACGCGCCCTTGTCGGCCACGATGAAGACGTCCACGGACCGCAATGTGTCAACGGCCTGGACCGTGACCTGGTCCGGGTGTCCACCGCCGATGCCGATCAGATGGATCTTCACGAGCGGTCCCGGCAGGCGTCGTACAGATGCGATTCGACGACGACGCGACGAGCCAGAGCGGGCCCGACGAGGATTACTGCGGCCTGCCGCAGACCGGCGGCCTCCACCTGGTCGGCGATGTCGGCCAGGGTGCCGCGCAGCACGATCTCGTCGGGCTTGCTGGCATGGAAGACGACGGCGGCCGGGCAGTCCGAACCGTAGAACTGCGCCAGCTCGTCGGCAATGATTCGAGTGCGAGTGATGGCCAGATGCAGCGCCAACGTCGCACGCGTGGCGGCGAAGTTGGCCAGCGCCTCGGTGTCCGGCATGGCCGTCGAGCGGGCCTGCGCGCGAGTGAGCACCACCGATTGCGTCACCTCGGGAACGGTCAGTTCGACGCCCAACGTGGCGGCAGCGGCCGCGTAGGCGGGCACTCCCGGGGTGATGTCCCAGGGCACGCCGACGGCGTCGAGCCGCGCGGACTGTTCGGCGATCGCGGAGTACAGGGATGGATCGCCCGAGCACAGGCGCGCAACATCTTCCCCGCGTTCATCAGCCGCGACGAGTTCGGCGGTGATGGCATCGAGATCGAGCGTCGCGGTGTCGACCAGACGGGTGCCGGGCGAGCAGTGCTCGAGGATGGCGTCGTCGATGTAGGTGCCGGCGTAGACGCACACCGGGCTGGATCGCAGGAACTCGACGGCCCGCAGTGTGAGCAGGTCTGCCGCTCCGGGTCCGGCTCCGATGAAGTGCACAGTCACGGCGTGAAGCCTAGGTGGGCAGGAGTGGAGCCTGCGTAATGACCTGGGTGACATGTCCGACGCGCCGCGTCACCGGAACTACCGGCGATGGCTAACTGTCAAGCTAAGGTTTAGCCTTGTGTCTGATGGGACTCATGTTGCTGATGTGATTGTTGTTGCTCAGCAGTGGGAGATCCTACGACGCGTACCTACCACCAACCAGGGAGTACCGCCTTGCCGAACCGTCGAACGAAGCCGTCGATCGTTCTCGGTGCTGTCGCATTGCTCGCCGTCGCGACCCCGTTTGCGGTCGCAGGGCTGACCGACAGCACGACCACCGGAGTTCGACCGGCCAACGAGACAACCCCGGTCACCGTGCCGACGAAGATCGTCGAGACCGCGCTCAGCGCGGCCCCGGACATCGTGATTCCGCTGCAGGAGCTCACCGGCCTGCCGTTGCCCGATCTTCGGCTCTCCGATCTGAAATACCTGCCGTTGCCGGATTCCATCGTGATTCCGCCGATCCAGATCCCGGACATCCCCGGCCTGACGACGCCGGCACCGGGCGGTGCCACCGCGCAGGCACCGATTCCCCGGGTCGACGCCTCGGCGCCGGTCAATCCTGAAGCTGCCGACCCCACCGGACCTCCGCTCGGTGCGGCAGTCAAGGAGATCTCGCAGGACACCCCGTTCAGCATGGTCGCGCTGACTTCCGAGCAGTTGGGCGGCGCGAGCGCGCAGGTTCGTCGTCAGCTCGAGGACGGATCCTGGGGTCCGTGGCTGCAGACCGCGCCGGTGGACAGCACTGCCGACGACTCCGCTCCCGCCCCGGGCAAGCAGGGCACCGAACCGATCTTCGTCGGCCTGACCAAGGCCGTGCAGGTACTGCTGACGCCGCTCACGAGCAGCGCCGCGCCCGAAAGCTTTGCCACGCCCCCGGTTCCGGAGGTTCCGGTAGTTCCACTGCCGTCCGATGCGCCTGCTCCCGCCGTCGCGGAGCAGCCTCTCGGTTACACCCCGGCATCGTCGAGCAAGCCACTGCGCCAGCAGGATCCGGCTCCGCTCGATCCGGCCGCAATGGATCCGGCTGCGGCCGAGCCTGCACCGGCAGATCCAGCAGCGGATCCGAACCAGGCGAATTCTGCCGAGCAGTTGGCGGCGGCGTTGAACGACATCAGTGCCGTCCTCATCACGCCCGGCACGTCCCCGGCCGACTCGGCCCTCAGTGACCTCGCCACGCCGGTAGCCGGCGACGCCGGCCCCAACGTGATCACTCGCGCCCAGTGGGGTGCCGACGAGTCGATTCGTTGCGCCACACCGACGATCGACGACTTCATCGGCGGTGCCACCGTGCACCACACCGCGGGAAGCAACGACTACTCCAAGTCCGAATCGGCCGAGATCGTTCGCGCCATCTACGCGTACCACGCGCAGACGCTCGGCTGGTGCGACATCGGCTACAACGCCCTCGTCGACAAGTACGGTCAGATCTTCGAGGGCCGCGCCGGCGGCTTGGACAAGCCGGTCCAGGGTGCCCACGCAGGTGGCTTCAACGAGAACACCGTCGGCGTGGCCATGATGGGCGACTACTCCACCCAGGATCCGTCGCAGGAGACCATCGATTCGGTGGGCAAGTTCCTCGGCTGGCGACTCGGCAAAGCGGGTCTCGATCCAGAGGGAAGGACGACGATGACCTCCGAGGGAACGGATTTCACGTTCATCGGTAAGGGCAAGACCGTCGACCTGCCGGTGATCTTCGGCCATCGCGATGTCGGAAACACCGAATGCCCCGGCGATGCGGGTTATGCCCGTCTCGGCGAGATCCGCGACATCGCAGCAGCCAACCTCGGCGGAGGCGGAGACGCTACGCCCGCAGCACCGGATGCGACCGACACCACCCCCGATACCGCGGTGACCGATCCGGCACCGTCACGTCCGGGAACGGATGTCAGTTCGACTCTGGGAGAGAACATCCCGGCCTTGGTTGCCGAGTTGCAGCGTCTGGCCTCGACGAGCCCCGTCGCGCAGAAGTGGTTGTCCTCGGGCGGCGAGACCGGTGCGCTCGGCGCACCGATCAGCGGTCTGGTTCAGGTCAGTGGTGGCCGCGAGAAGGCACAGTTCGCGAACGGCGAGATCATCACCAACATGGCAGGCCAGGCTGTGGCCGTCATCGGCAAGATCTTTCAGCAATACCTGCAGCAGGGTGGCGTCGACGGCGTGCTGGGTCTTCCGCTCACCGACGAGTTCAAGGTGCCGGAGGGCTTCCGGACGGACTTCGAGAACGGTTCGCTCATCTTCAACGAGCTCACCGGCATCGTGACCACGGTGATCAAGACGTACAACGACACGTACAACGCAGAAATGCAGAAGCCGGTCGCTGCGCCGGTGGAACCAGCACCTGTTGTCGAGCCGGCACCCGCGCCGGAGCCTGCACCGGCAGGCTGAGCGTTTCCTACGAAAGGGCCGAGTCACCACGGTGACTCGGCTTTTTCGCGTTTGTCGTGGGTAGCGTGAGTGCATGTCTACGCGGACGCGCCTGGTGTTGTTGTCCTCGATTCCCGCCGTGATGTGGCTCGTGGTCACCGTCGTGACCGTTGCCGGATGTTGGACAGCTCGGACCGGTGGTCAGTGGGCCGGATCGCTGCTGCTCATGTTCGCGACGTTGCTGTTCGTGTACGCCTTCGCGCTACCGTCCGCGACGACATTCGGCGTTCCCTACGTTCCGATCAGCGCGGTGCTGCTGGCGGTGGGTGCGGCGGCGGCGGCAGTGCGAATCGACGATTGGACCGGCGGATTCGACTTGCAGGAATTCTCGTACGGGGTGGTGCTCGCCGTCTGCGCAGTAGCGGCGTCGCTGGCGAGCCGCGTTCTCGCGGTGCGTGATTCGACGGCTCTGCGCTTGCGTTTTCCGGTAGGCGGCGGTCGGTGGGAGGCGGCCGCAGGCGAGGGCAGGTTCTTCAACCATCATTGGGTGGCACCACTGCAGCGCGCGGCGCTCGATTTCGTCGTGGTCGATCGCCGTGGGTCCTCACATCGCGGGATTGTTGCCCGATGCGACGAGGACTACTACGCGTTCGGCTCGCCGGTGCACTCCCCCGTCGACGCCGAGGTGGTCCGATGCGGCGACGGCCTGAACGACGGCGCACTCGACCCGGCGAAACCGGCGGGGAATCACGTGGTGCTGGGTGCCGGTTCGGAGGAGATTCTGATCGCGCACCTGAAGAAGGGCAGCGTCGCAGTCACCGCGGGGCAGACCGTGACGGCCGGCCAACTGCTGGGAATCGTCGGGAATTCCGGCAACTCCACCGAGCCACATCTACACATTCACGCGCAACGCGACGGCCGTCCGCTGCGGCTGGTGTTCAGCGACGTTCCCGGCCGGATGTGGCCGGGGCGACGCGTCAGCCGCCCATGATCCGGGCGCGACGCGTCACCACCAGCGCTCGAGGACCTGCGCCACTCCGTCTTCGGCGTTGGTGACGGTCACTTCGTTCGCCGCTGCCACGGCAGCCGGATGCGCGTTACCCATCGCGACCCCGAGGCCGACCATCGACAGCATCGGGACGTCATTGGGCATGTCGCCGAACGCAACGATGTCCGATGCGTCCACCGACAGCGTCTCGGCAACCTTGGCCAGGCCCGATGCCTTGGTGACCCCCGGTGCCGACAGCTCGATGAGCCCGTTGTCGGTGGAGAACGTCAGGTCGGCGCGTTCGGAGATCAGCGGCGAGAGAATGTTGGCCATGTGGCCGCTGGTGGATCCGGACAGCCGGATCAGCAACTTCACCGCGGGCACGTCGACTACGTCCTCCTCGGACATCTCGACGTTGTCGGGATTGAGCCACGCGTGCTCGTATCCGGGCGAGCTGACGAACTGCGGCGTGGCCGAGTCGTGCGCGGATCGGCCGACGCGCTCGGCCGCGAGACCACAACCGGGCAGGGCGCGGTAGGCGACGTCGGCCAGCCACTGCAGCGTCTCGACATCGAGGGTCTCGGCGCTGAGCACGCGATCGGTGGCTGCGTCGTAGATGACCGCACCGTTGGCGCACACCGACATCGGCGCATATCCGAGGCCGTCGACGACGGGGTGAATCCACCGCGGCGGCCTGCCGGTGGACAGCACGAACGGCACTCCGTCCGCGACGACGGCTGCGACCGCACGCTTGGTGCGTGCGCTGACTCGTTCGTGCTGGTCGAGCAGGGTCCCATCGACATCGCTGGCGACGAGTCGAGGGGCGAGGCGGGTGGTGTTCGGCGCGTTGGTCATTGTGAGGTCATTCTGCCCTAGTGTCGAAGCACCCTGTTTTCGACATGCACGTCTTCGATGTGGAAGGAACGGTAGATGACACCCGTGAACCGTCAGATCCGATTGGCTCAGCGCCCGGTGGGGCGGCCCGACGAGTCGACGTGGGATCTCACCGAGGAGCCGATTCCCACCCCGGGCGACGGCGAGTTCGTCGTCACCGTCGATTACGTCTCTCTCGATCCCGCCATGCGCGGCTGGCTCAACGATGCGCGCTCGTACGTGCCTCCCGTCGGTATCGGTGAGGTGATGCGTGCTCATGCCGTCGGCCGCGTCCTCGAGTCTCGGCATCCCGATTATGCTGTGGGCGAGGTCGTTTCGGGCTCGTTCGGCGTTACGGAGCATGCGGTCTCGGACGGGTCGGGTGTGCAGAGGGTCGACGAATCGATCGCGCCGGCACCCACGTGGCTCGGAGCCCTCGGTTTCCCGGGATTGACGGCGTATTTCGGCCTGATGGACGTCGGCAAGCTCACCGAGGGCGACACCGTCGTCATCTCGGGAGCCGCCGGAGCCGTCGGCAGCATTGCCGGCCAGATCGCGAAGGCCAAGGGGGCCAGGGTGATCGGGATCGCCGGTGGTCCGGAGAAGTGCGCATGGCTCACCGAGGAGCTGGGCTTCGACGCGGCGATCGACTACAAGAACGAGTCTGTCTACCAGGGGCTCAAGGCAGCCGCACCGAAGGGCATCGACGTCTATTTCGACAACGTCGGCGGTGAGATTCTCGACGCGGCGCTCTCGCGACTACGCAAGGGTGCGCGAGTGGTGTTGTGCGGGGCCATCTCCGGCTACAACGCCACCGAACCGCAGCCCGGCCCCGCGCACTACCTGTCGCTGCTGATCAATCGCGCGTCGATGACCGGGTTCATCATCTTCGATTACCTCGATCGCTTTCCGGAGGGCGTCGAGGCGCTGTCCGAGCTGCTCACCAGCGGCAAGATGACCGCGCGCGAGCAGATCGAGATCGGCGGGATCAGCGCCTTCGGATCCACGCTGAACCTGTTGTTCGACGGAGCCAACACCGGCAAACTCGTCCTCGAGGTCGGCGAACGCACCCACGATTCGGAATTATGAGGACGCCTCGTTCGTTGGACTCCACGTATCGACCGATAGAGAACTAGGAGAGCACATGTCTGCAGCCACCGAAACCGCCATTCTCGCCGGAGGATGCTTCTGGGGAGCCGAAGAGCTCGTCCGCAAGCTTCCGGGAGTGGTCTCCACCCGCGTCGGCTACACCGGCGGCGAGGTTCCCAACGCCACGTACCGCAACCACGGCAACCACGCCGAGGGGCTCGAGGTGGTCTACGACCCGACCAAGACGTCGTACCGCGATCTGCTGGAGTTCTTCTTCCAGATCCACGATCCGTCCACCAAGAACCGCCAGGGAAACGACATCGGTGCCAGCTACCGATCGGCGATCTTCTACCTGAACGACGAGCAGAAGCGCATCGCCGAGGACACCATCGCCGACGTCGACGCATCGGGCCTGTGGCCCGGCAAGGTCGTTACAGAGGTCACCCCGGCGGGCGACTTCTGGGAGGCCGAGCCCGAGCACCAGGACTACTTGCAGAAGTACCCCGAGGGCTACACCTGCCACTGGGTACGCCCGGACTGGAAGCTGCCGCGTCGCGCAACTGCTTGAGCGGCTCCGCCGCATGTGAGTGAGGAGCCTGCGGTCGTTCCGCAGGCTCCACTCACATAGGTCAGCCCGGCAAGTCCGACATGTCGAGTACGAATCTGTATCGAACATCGTTGGCCGCCAACCGGTCGAAGGCCTCGTTGACCTGAGCGGACGGCATCGTCTCCACCTCGGCGACGATGCCGTGCTCGCCGCAGAAGTCCAATAGTTCCTGGGTGTAGCGGCGTCCACCACTGCCCGCCGACGCCAGACTTTTCCGGCCTATCAGCAGGTCCAGGAAGTCGACGGTCGTGGAGCCGAGATAGCCCACGGTGCACAGGGTTCCATCGAGCGCGAGGGTGTTCAGGTAGGGCGCGAGATCGTGCTCGACGGGCACACAATCGATGATCAGATCCAGCGCGCCTCTCTGCTGAGCCATCTCGGCTTCGTCAGTGGACACGACGACGTGATGCGCTCCCAACGTCTTCGCATCGGCGGCTTTGGCTGCGCTGGTGGTGAATACGGTGACCTCGGCCCCGAGTGCGCGACCGAGCTTCACCGCCAGATGGCCGAGTCCGCCGATTCCGGCGACACCCAGCCGCACGCCCGGCCCGACCTTCCACCGGCGCAACGGTTCCCACACGGTGATGCCTGCACACATCAGGGGTGCAACAGCGGCGGGATCCAGGTTTTCGGGGCGATGGTAGACGAAGCGATCGCGTACCACGTATTCATCGGAATACGCACCGCGAGTGACAGTTCCATCGTGCCGGTCGTGTCCGCCGTAGGTCAGCGTCGGGAACTTTCGGCAGAAATTCTCCTGCCCGGCATTGCACATGTCGCATGTGCCGCACGAATCGACGATGTTTCCCACGGCCACCGCGTCGCCGACGGCGAATTCCGTGACACCGGATCCGACCTCGGTCACCTCACCGACGAACTCGTGCCCGGGCATCACCGGGAAGTCTCCCGGATTCCGCGTCGAGTGCAGATCTGTGTGGCACACCCCGCAGTACGTCACTCGCACGGCGACATCGTCGTCGCGCAGATCCCGTCGATCGAATGTCCACTGTTCGAGCGGCGAGGACTCGTCGACAGCCCGGTACCCAATAGTTGTTCGCACGTTCGCATCCCTTCAGAAGTAACCAACTGGTTGGAAACAGTAGCGGTTCATGAGACGCTTTTCAACCAACCAGTTGGAAATGTAGGGTTCTCGTATGGGAAATTCGACCGCCACCCGCGCACGGTTGCTGGCCGCAGCCACCGAGGAATTTGCGACGCACGGTATCGCCGGGGCACGGGTGGACCGAATCGCGGCGGCGGCCGCGTCGAACAAATCGTTGATCTACAGCTACTTCGGCAACAAGGACGCCCTGTTCGACATCGCCTTCGACACTCGAGTCGATGCCGACATCGCGAACATCGCGTTCACGCCCGAGGACCTGCCCGGCTACGCGGTCAAGCTGTACGACATGTACCTCGGCGACCCCATGCTGGTGCGCCTGTTGACGTGGGCCCGGCTGGAACGGACACCGGTCGGGCCACTGTTCGACCGCAGGCCCGACCACGACGACGTGAAATTCGCCGCGATCGCCGACGCCCAACGCGGCGGCCTGCTGGTCGACGACGTGGATGCCGCCGACATCTGGTCCATGCTCATCGCGCTGGCCGGAACGTGGGCTCAGGCGGCGATCATTCACACCGCCGACACCAGCGAACCCGTCGCCGATCACGACCGGCGGAGAGCGGCCCTTGCAGCCACCGTCCGGCGGGCGTTCTGCCGGCTCCACTGAATTCGTCACCGGGGTCGAACTACCGCGCAGATAGTGACGCAACTTGCGACACTGATTCGGTGATCTCCGACAGAACCCCTCGGTCGATGGCCGATGTCCTTCGTTCACCGCGTTTCTGGCTCGCGCCGATCCTCGTCGTCTCGGCTCTGATGTCGTTTCTCGCGGCCCTGTATCTGGGCGGTGTTCTCGATCCGCGGGGCAACCTGCACGATCTGCCCATCGCGATCGTCAATCAGGACGAGGGCGACACGCTCGCGGGCGAGCAGCGCAACATCGGCAACGACATCGTCGACGGACTGATCCAGAATGTGGACTCCGAGAAGGTCGACTTTCGCGAGGTCGGGCCCGCTCAGGCCGACTCGCTGTTGTCCACGGCCGAGGTCTACGGCTCCATCGTGATCCCCAGTGATTTCACCAAGAGAATGGGAATCCTGGCCGAGGGCAGCATCATTCCCGGCGACATCGAGAAGCCGATCATCACCGTCTACACCAACCCACGCGCAGGCAGTTTCGGCATGTCGCTGGTCACAGGAGTGGCCACTCCGGCCTTCGAGTCCGTCAACCAGACTGTGGGACAACAGATCTCCGACCAAGTTCGTCAACAACTCGGCGACACTCCCCTGGCCGGCGCGAGCGCACTGACGTTGGCACAGCCGATCAATGTGATTGTTGCCCAATACGATCCACTGCCCGACGGTACCGGCGGGGGCCTGTCCGCGTTCTACTACGCGCTACTGCTCGTCTTGGCAGGATTCACCGGCGCCACCATTGTCAGCACCCTCGTCGACGGCCTGTTGGGATTCACCCCCACCGAAATCGGACCGAAGTACATCCACCGCGGCCCCACCCGGATCAGCCGCTTCCAGACTTTGCTCGTCAAGTGGCTCGTGATGTTCGTTCTGGCCATGCTGGTGTCCGGCCTCTATCTGCTGATCAGCCATCTGCTCGGCATGCCCATCACGCACGCGTGGACACTGTGGCTGTACGGCGCTTTCGCGATTACCGCCGTCGGCATTACCGCTGTGGCGGTGATGTCCGCGTTCGGCACAGCCGGATTACTGATCAACCTGATCGTCTTCATCATTCTGGCGCTGCCGTCGTCCGGTGGCACGATTCCGCTCGAGGCCAGCCCGCCGGTCTTCACCTGGCTGGCGCAGTTCGAGCCGATGCATCAGATTTTCCTCGGCACCCGATCGATCCTGTATTTCAACGCCTCGCCCGACGCCGGCCTGCTGCATTCGGCGGGTATGACGTTGCTCGGGCTGGTCATCGGCCTGGTGTTCGGACTGGTGTTCACCCTTCTCTACGACCGCAAGGGCTTCGACAGAAGCCTCGATTCACCAGGTGCTATCAGCTGACGTCGGTACAGTGGGTCCAATGCTTGCTGTTGATCCGGCCGGGAGCGTGGCACCCCGACGTGCCTTCCACGCTTACCTCGACGTCGCCACCGTCGTCCTTGTGCTCGTGGGCACCAATCTCATCGCGCACTTCACCACGGCGTGGGCCAGTATCGCGACGGTTCCCATCGCGGCGGTACTGCTGGTGGTTCTCTCGAATCGACGTGGCTTGGGCTGGGCAGAACTGGGTCTGTCACCGAAGCAGTGGAAGACGGGCTCGCTGTACGCGCTGGGTGCGGTCGGAATAGTCCTGACGGTCGTGGCCATCGGCGCGTTGCTCCCGATGACTCGGCCGTTCTTCATGGCCGATCGGTATGCGACCGTCTCGGCCGCGGTGATCGCGTCGATGATCGTGATTCCACTGCAAACCGTCATTCCGGAGGAGCTCGCCTTCCGCGGGGTTCTGCACGGAACGCTCGGGCGCATCTACGGAGCACGAGGTGTCTTCGCCGCGGGATCGCTGCTCTTCGGACTGTGGCACATCGCGTCCTCGCTCGGTCTGACCGCCGGCAATGTCGGCCTCAGTGGGTTCCTCGGGGGCGGGCTGTTCGGACAGATCGTCGGCATCGGACTGGCCGTCATCGCCACCGCCGCGGCCGGGGTGGTCTTCACCTGGCTCCGCAGCCGCAGCGGAAGTCTCATCGCCCCCATTGCGCTGCACTGGTCGTTGAACGGACTCGGTGCATTGGCCGCCGCCCTGGTGTGGCACGCATCGATGAGCTGATCCAGGTGAAAGCGGATTTGCACGAGTATCTCCGCATCGCCCGCAAGAACATGCTGTGGAAACTCGACGGCCTCACCGAATACCAGAAGCGTCGGCCGATGACGCCGACCGGAACGAATCTCCTGGGTCTCGTAAAGCACTTGGCCCTCGTCGAGTACGGCTACTTCGGAATCACTTTCGGTCGTGAGTTTCCCGCTCGTTTCGCCGAGCTGGAGGCATCGGCCATAGCCCGGCTGAATTCCGACATGTGGGCCGCCGCTGAAGAATCGTCGGAATCGATTGTCGCCCTCTACCGGGAGGCATGGGAACATTAGGACAAGACCATCGCAGCCAACGAACTGGACACAGTAGGACGCGTCCTGCACTGGCCGGTGGAGAAGCAAGAAGTGACGTTGCATCGCGTGCTGGTGCACCTGTGCATCGAAACGAATCGACATGCCGGACACGCAGACATCCTGCGAGAACTGATCGACAGTTCCGTCGGGCTGCGCCTCGGCAACGAAAATATGGCCGACGGCGACGCAGCGTGGTGGGCACAGTACCGCGCCGAGCTGGAAACCGTTGCGCGAGAAGCTGATGAAGTTCATCCGACGACATGATGGATTGACCTACCAGTTCGTACGAGACGGATTCTGCTACGGATTCCAGTCGTACCGAAGAATCGACGCGGACATCTTCTGCCGACGGCTCCCCAGCTACGGCTGGGTGGTCTGTGATGCAGCAGAGTCAGAGATCTCGAGCAGACCGTTCGACGACGCAGGCTTCGGCGATCGACCGCCGGAAGGCGTGTGGGTGAGCCGCAAGGGCGATACGTCGCACGTATACGACTGCGTGGCGGATTGATGCCACAGGCCACCGACAGGTTTGTATTCACGAATCCTTATGCAGGACAATAGTTTTCAATTCGACTATCATTGCGTATCGAACTCATGTTCGATACACTTCTTCCTATGGCGACGGAGATCTGGCAACTGAGCGAGGCGCAACTCCTCGCCGACGCTGCCGCGGTCTCCCACCAGATTCAGTTGTTGGAAGCCCGGCGCATCGCCCTCGTCGCCGAGATCGACACCCGCGTTTCGCGGGAGAAACTCGGCTTTCCAGGACCCGCCGGCTGGCTGACCTCCACCACACTGCTCTCCCCGAGCAAGGCGAACAAGATCGTGGCCCTCGCCCGCGGACTGAAGAACTTCCCCGACATCGCCGACGCCGTGAACACCGGCAGCATCTCCATCGACCACGCCGCCCTGATCCTCGACTTCGCCGAAACACCACCGAAGGGTCTTGTGCAGGAAGGCCAGGACGACGCGAGAGCGGCACTGCTCACATCCGCGACCGGACCCGACGCCAGAACCGGACCACTGCGCGCAGCGATCACCCGCCTCCACGACAGCTTCGGCGGAAAGACCCCGCCGCCCGAAGACACCGACCGCAACGAACTCTTCGCCTCCACAACGTTGAACGGGCGCATGGTCCTCAAAGGGGACTTCGACGCCATCACCGGCGAAAAACTCCTCACGGCCCTCTCGCCGTTGACCGAACCTCGACCCGCAGTCGACGGCACCCAAGATGAACGCAGTCCCGCACGGCGACGAGCCGACGCCTTCGGGCACATCCTCGACCGCTACCTCGCCTCCAGTAACCGCCCCACCGAAGGCGGAGAGAAACCGCATGTCAACCTGCACATCAACCTGCGCGACCTCACTGACCTCCGCAACGCTGCCGCAGGCGCAAACAACGCAGACATCACCGACGACGAGAACACCCGCGCCGCAACCGAACCCGACAGCAAGATCGGCAGCGACCGTGGCGCATATCGCGATCTGTTCGGCGACGGCACCACCGTCGGCTGGCTGCCCTGGATGGGACCACTGTCCCGCAACAGCTCGCGTCAACTGGCCTGCGACTGCCTTCTCACGGCCATCGTCATGGATGAGAACGGCAACCCGCTCAACCTCGCGCGCACTGTTCGCACCGTCACCGCCAAACAGAAACGAGCGTTGACCGCCCGCGATCACGGGTGCGCGTTTCCCGGTTGCGGCAAACCCGCCGCCTGGACCGAAGGCCACCACATCTGGCACTGGACCGACGGCGGCCCCACCGACATGAACAACCTGGTCCTGCTCTGCGGATTCCACCACCGACTCATCCACCACTCAGACTGGGAAGTGTTCATCGCAGCCGATCAGCACCCCTGGTTCGTACCCCCGGCCACTGTCGACCCCACCCGACAACCGCGACGATCACACGCCCGAGCCGGCCCCCACATCGCCTGAGCTCCGGCAAAAACACTCCAGCCCCGCACCGAGAACACGGTGCGGGGCTGGAAGAGATTGGTCTCAGGAACCCGAGGGAGCTGCGGGAGCTGCGGGCGGTGCGGGAGGAGTCGCACCATCAGCCGGAGCGGGCGGTGCAGGCGGCGTGGCACCGTCACCCTCGGCACCCGGAGTCGGCGGTGCGGGAGGCGTCGCACCATCGGCAGGAGCCGGCGGTGCGGGAGGCGTAGCGCCATCACCCTCGGCGGGCGGTGCAGGCGGCGTCGCGCCGTCGCCCGGTGCACACACAGCACCACCAGGGCCACCTGCGCCCGGTCCACCCTTACCGGGACCACCATCGGCCGGTCCGCCCTTACCCGGACCACCAGCGGGCGGAGCAGGCGGCGTCGCACCGTCACCCGGTGCCGGTGGGGTAGGAACCGCGGGAACCGTCGATCCGTCGCCGGAATCCGGTGCCGCAGGAGCCGCCGGCACCTCGGACGCATCCGTTCCCCCACCACCGTCGGTTCGCTGACCGAGTGCGGACGACGACGCGACCGTGGACACGCCGGGAGACACATCGGGTCCGGTGGCGGCGAACACCGCGCCGGTCACCAGGGCTCCAACTGCCAGACCGGCTGCAGCGGTCGCCGCCAGCGGTATCCGTCCTCTCCACCGCTTGGGCTTGTTCTCCCGAGTCGCCGGGGCACTCGGGGTGGGCTCGGGGTTGGATGCGGCTGGGATCGGTTGAGTCTGATCGTTCACGTTCACTCCTTGTTGGGACTGTGTCGTTCGTTTCGGTCTGTCACCGACACTGCCGTCGCTAGCTGAAGTCACCCTGAAGCTGGGCGCATCTTCAGGATCACTTCAGGTGGTGGGTGACAATCGAGGCATGACATACAGTTCCGCTCCCCGGGTGATGGTGGTGGAGGACTCGCTGCCGATCCGGGAAGCGCTGATGGCCGCATTCGAGGACGCAGGTTTCACTGCCGCGTCCCTGCCCGACGGCGACGACTTCGAGACGACGATGGCAGGCTTCCGGCCCGACGTGGTGATCCTCGATGTCATGCTGCCCGGTGCGCGAGACGGTTTCGCTCTCATCGACGTCGTCCGGCAGAGCAGCGATGCCGGCATCATCATGGTCACCGCAAAAGATCAGTTGGCCGACCGACTGCGCGGACTGAGCGACGGTGCCGACGACTACGTGGTCAAACCATTTCAGCTCGACGAGGTGGTCGCCCGCGCAAAATCTGTGTTGCGCCGTCGCGGTCGGTCGTCCGACGCGGTCCAAGTAGGCGATCTACTGGTCGACGAGTCCGCCGGAGTGGTCACTCGCGCCGGTCAGGTTCTCGATCTGACTGCGACGGAACTCCGCCTGGCAACGTTCCTCGTTGCGCAGCGCGGACGCACCGTCTCCAAAACCTCTATCCTCGAGTCGGTCTGGGGCTACGGAGCGTATGACGGCAACCTGGTGGAAGTGCACATCAGTGCGTTGCGTCGCAAGATGGAAGCCCATGGGCCGCGGTTGATCCATACCGTCCGGGGCCTCGGTTATGCATTGCGGGCTCCGCAGTGAAGCGCACGCCCACGCCCTCGCTGCGAATGCGGGTGGTCGCCACCGTCGTCGTGTTGTTCGCTGTGCTACTGGTGATCGTCGGCTCGTCGGTGGATGTGGTTCTCGGTCAACAGCTTCGGCGTGATCTGGAAGCGAGGCTCTCGGATAGATCCACCCGCGCGGTCGAGCTGGTGGACAGTGGCGTCGGCAGCGAGGATCTGGTGCAGTCACTCCAGGGCGACGCCATCCGAGTTCGTATCACCGCAGCGGACGGAACCGTGTACGGCGCGCCTGCCAGCGGGCCGCCCGGGCCGAACGTCCGGCCGGCTACCCCAGCTCCGCCTGCCGGCCAGTCCAAGGCCCCTGGTCCCCCCGAACCTCCAGCGCCTCCGTCGGATTCACTCGCGATCACCGAGCCCTTGCCTGATGGTTCGACGCTCTCGCTCCTCGGCGATACCACCGCGATCGCCGATGTCCGGCGTCAACTTCGCATCCTGATGCTGGGGGCGGGTGCCGTCACTTTGTTGTTGGCGGCTGCTGCGCTGACCTTCGCTGTGCGACGAGCACTGTCCCCGCTGGACTCGATGACCACGGTGGCACGTCGAATTACCAACGGCGACAGGGGTAGACGGCTCTTGCCCACCAAACCGAACACGGACCTCGGCCGGACTGCCTCGGCTGTGGACGAGATGCTCGACGCCCTCGAAGACGCCGAGCGTCGGGAGGCAGCGGCCGCTCGCACGGCCCGCCTTGCCGAGGAGGACATGCGACGCTTCCTGGCCGATGCCGCGCACGAGCTCCGCACTCCGGTCGCCGGTATCTCGGCGCTCGCACAGTCGCTTCAGCGCGACGCAGAGCATCGCCCCGATCGGGTGTCCAGGTGGAGCGAGCTGTTGGTCGGCGAATCGGGCAGGGCGTCACGATTGGTGGGCGACATGCTCGATTCCGTTCGGGCAGACAACACATCGGATCTCGAGCTGGTCGACGCAGACCTCGCTGACGTCACCCGACGCACCGTCGAGCGCGCAGCCCTGCTGTCACCGCACATAGACTTCGACGTCGATGCGGCACAATCGGTTTCGGTTCGAGTGGACGTCGGTCGCATCGAGCAGATCTTGTCGAACGTACTCGACAATGCTGTTCGATTCACCCCGTCCGGCGGGACGATTCGGATAGCGGTCGGCGTGCATTCGCAGGCGATCGTCACCGTCGACGACGACGGGCCCGGGGTCGCAGAGGCGGACCGTGAGCGCATCTTCGAGCGGCTCGTCAGGCTGAATTCTGCCCGCGACCGCTCGTCCGGTGGCGTCGGACTCGGGCTCTCGATCGCCCGGACACTGGCGCGCGCACATGGCGGCGAACTCACCTGCCTCGCAGGGCCTACCGGCGCGAGATTCCGCCTGACCCTTCCCCTCGAACTCTGAAACCCTGAATACGCCTGCTACTCGACGATCAAATCCATCAGCAGGCTGTCGTGCCACCCGCTCGGGCCCTTCTCGTACTTGCGCATGATTCCCACCGGCTCGAAACCGACTGCGCTGTAACAGGCTATCGCTACTGCGTTGTCTGCGGCCGGGTCGATGACCAGGCGATGGTGACCCAGATCCACAGTCAGGTAGCGCACGAGTGTTCGCACGGCATCCTGTCCGACTCCGTGGCCGTGGACGGCCGGGTCGAGAAAGATGTCGATCGACGCGTGCCGGTACATCGGATCGGTCTCTTCGCCGTACTGAATCAAACCGACTGTTGCACTGTTCAATTCGACAATCAGACGGGTCTCGTCGGTGTTGTCGAACGGCCAGTTCTCGTCGGCGTCCTCGTCACCCCACCGGGCGTACACCTCGGGGGTGTGCAGTATTCGGCGTAGCTCCGGTACATCCTTCGCGGTGATGGGCCGCAACACGACCCGTTCCCCGTGAAGGTTCATACCGCCCGACTACTCGGCGCGCTTGGCCGCGCGTGCCGCGAGATCCTGGGCGTCGAGCTTGTCGGCTTCTTCCAGCGTCGGGGCACTGCCGCCGAGTCGGGCCGGAACCCAGTAGGCACCCGGCTCGTGGTGGTAGCCCTCCTGCAGCTCGAGCAGCATCTTCTGCATCACCGCGCGGAGCTTGTCGGTGAGCTCGTTCGGCGGTCCGACGGGTGCTATCGGCTCACCCACGGCGATGGAAATGGGAGTGTTGGTGCGGCCCAACCGCTTCGGGTAGCCCTTGGTCCACACTCGCTGCGCGCCCCAGATGACCGTCGGGATGATGGGGACGCCGGCCTCGATGGCCATGCGCGCTGCACCCGACTTGAATTCCTTGATCTCGAAGCTGCGACTGATGGTGGCCTCGGGATACACGCCCACCAGTTCGCCGTTGCGCAGACTCTGCACGGCCGACTTGTAGGACTCCGCACCTGCCCCACGATCGACGGGGATGTGCTTGAGCGCGCGCATGATGGGTCCGGAGATCTTGTTGTCGAAGACTTCCTTCTTGGCCATGAAGCGGATGTATCGCTTCACTCGTCGCGGCGGAAGCCCCGCGTAGGTGAAGTCCATGTATCCGGTGTGGTTGACGGCGACCACCGCTCCACCGGTGGCAGGGATGTGTTCCTCGCCCTCGACCTCGAACTTCAGGCCCTCGAACGCGAACACCGCACGAGCGATGCCGATGACTGATCGGTAGACGGGTTCCACAGTCGGTTAGCGTAGTCGGTGAACGAGGCCGGAGAAAAGGTCCGACGACGGTGTGGTCGGGTCTCGAGCGGTTCGGTCGAGAAGCTATGGGGGAGAGAAAACACGTGAAGAACAGAGCGGCACCACTGCGGCGCAGCCGAGTCGGCCGAACCGCGCTGCCGCTGATCGCGACGATTGCACTGGTCGGTGCCTGCGATTCCGCGGTCGGAATCCCTTCCGAGCAATCCGCCTCGTCGAGCAGCACGGTCGAGACCACAACGGCCCAGTCCCCTGCCGCCGGGTCGACCGCCCAGGAACCCTCGACCACGGCCCCGACGCCGCCGCCCATCCCACCGGGTCCACCCGTCGGCGAGGCACCCGGTAATCCGGCGGCAGCCGCGGCGCTGCGGCCGTTCGTCAACGATCTCACCAGCGGCGGCATAGGTGTCGTCACGGCCAAGTGCTGGACGGTCCCGCCCACCGACATCCCGACGATGTACTTCGACACCGACGCCGTACTCGCTGCAGTGGCTGCTCCGGCCGTCGACGGCCAGTACGCCGTGACGTGGACCGGGCCTACCGTGACGGTCGGTATCAAACGCAGCGAGATCGCGTCGGGCTACGCCTGCCCCACCGTCTACCCCACCGGCACCGCCCCCGTGTTCGACGCGGCAGATGCGGCCTACACCGTCGATCGCTATCTGGGCCGCATTGCCGGTATCCCGGTCAACCGGGACGACGTGGAGGAGCGCTACCCACTGGTGTGCGACGCCCGGCAAACATGGGATCCCAACGGCACCGGGTCACCCACGGCGCCGCCGCTGTCGCAGAACCCGGCAATTCTGCCGAGCATCACCTCGTTCGATCCCGACAGCGTGTTCGTCACGGCGCAGAACGGCCTCTACACGCAGGTCAATGCCGACATCATCGATGCCTCGGGGGCGTACCAGAACCGCACGTTCCTGTTGGCAATCGGCGGCGAGGGCTACTGCATCGGCGACATCGCCTGAGCATCAGTCCCTCAGGAATGGAGCCTGCGGAACGACCCGATCATTACCGCAGAACGTCGGTTCCGACGAAGGGCACGAGGGCTTCCGGGACCCGGACGGTGCCGTCGGCCTGCTGGTGGTTCTCCAGGATTGCGACGATCCACCGGGTGGTGGCGAGGGTGCCGTTGAGGGTGGCGGCGATCTGAGGCTTGCCGTTCTCGTCGCGGTACCGCACGCCGAGGCGTCGGGCCTGGAAGGTGGTGCAGTTCGAGGTCGAGGTCAGTTCGCGGTATGCCTTCTGGGTGGGGACCCATGCTTCGCAGTCGAACTTGCGTGCGGCAGACGAGCCGAGGTCTCCGCCGGCGGTGTCGATGACGCGGTACGGCAGCTCGACCGCGGCGAGCATGTCCTTCTCGTACTCGAGCAGCTTCTGATGCTCGGCGGCCGCGTCCTCGGGCTTGATGTACGAGAACATCTCGATCTTGTCGAACTGGTGGACGCGAATGATGCCGCGGGTGTCCTTGCCATAGCTGCCCGCTTCCCGGCGGAAGCACGAGGACCAGCCTGCGTAGCGCTTGGGGCCGTCGGCAAGGTCGATGATTTCGCCCGAGTGGTATCCCGCAAGAGCGACTTCCGACGTCCCGACGAGATAGAGGTCGTCGGCTTCGAGACGGTAGATTTCGTCGGCGTGCGCACCGAGGAAGCCGGTTCCCGCCATGATCTCCGGGCGCACCAGCACCGGGGGGATCATCATGGTGAAGCCGTTCTTGACGGCCTTCTGCGCCGCCAGCTGCAGCAGACCCTGCTGGAGCAGCGCGCCGTAGCCGGTCATGAAGTAGAAGCGTGAGCCCGAGACCTTCGCTCCGCGTTCCATGTCGATCAAGTTCAGCGATTCACCGAGCTCGAGGTGGTCCTTGGGCTCGAAATCGAACTCCGGGATGTCGCCGACCGTCTCGAGCAGCACGAAGTCGTCTTCGCCACCCGCCGGTGTGCCGTCCTGAACGATGTTGGAGATCGCTCGGTGCGCCGTGTCGAGGGCTGCGTCGGCCTCGGCTTCGGCGGCCTGGGCGGCCTTGACCTTCGCGGCCAGTTCCGACGCCCCGGCGAGCAGTGCTGGACGATCCTCGGCCGAGGCCTTACCGACCTGCTTGCCCAATGCCTTCTGCTCGGCACGCAGCTGATCGCCCGCCAACACCGCGGCTCGGCGGGACGCGTCGGCTTCCAGAAGTGCATCGACGAGAGCAGGGTCCTCGCCTCGGGTTCGCTGCGAGGCGCGTACGGCGTCGGGGTTTTCGCGAAGGAATTTCAGGTCGATCACGAGAGGGAACCTTACTTGCCGAGCAACCCCAGGTAGTCCTCGCGTCCGAACATCGTGGCGGCGTCGATGGCCGACGGGTGGCCCCCGTGCGGATCGGCTCCCCCGTCGACGAGAACCCGCACCACGTCGTCCTCCCCTTTGAAGACAGCGCCCGCGAGCGGTGTCTGCCCCTTGTCGTTGGGCTTGTTCACGTCGGCACCGCGCTCGACCAGCACCCGCACCGCATCGGCATGACCGTGGTAGGCCGCCAACATGACCAAGGTGTCCCCGGACTCGTTGTGCAGATTCACCGGAACACCCGCGTCCACATAGCTCGCCAGACCGGCCGAATCACCGGTGCGCGCCATCGTGAACAGTCGGCCGGCCAGCTCGCTGAGGTCGTCGTCACCTGTCGGGTCGCTCATGAGGACCGAACATACTCGGGCATGATGGAGGTGATGTCCGAGAACGAAACAGACCCCCCGGCGAGCCCGAACAGGCGAACTCTCTCCGCAACCACCGCCCGACGTGGGCTTGCCATGGTTGCGGTCGGTGCAGTGCTGGCCGCGGGTGCGACGGCGTTCTTGGCAGACGGTTTCTCGGCACCCGAGAAGATCACCACACACTCTGCGACCAGCGGTCCGGCCACCGACGGACCCGTGTCTGCGTCCTCCTTCGGTGCGGCCGATCCCGGTACGTGCCTGCAATGGACGCCCACCGACGATCCGGAGACGGACCGGCAGGATCTCGCCGAGGTGTCGTGCGCCGATCCACACCGCTTCGAGGTCGCTCGCGACATCGACATGAGCGTCTACCCCGGCGTCGAGTTCGGCCCCGGCTCGCAATATCCCGGATCCATTCGGTTCGGTCAGCTGCGTGACGAGCACTGCACGGCCGCCGTCGACGATTACGTCGGTGCCAAGTTCGATCCCCACGGTCTCTTCGGCGTCGGACTGATGTTCCCCAGCCAAGCCGGATGGGCCAAGGGCGAGCGGACCCTGCGCTGCGGCGTGCAGATGCCGTCGAACACCGGAGCGCTGCTGGAGATGACCGGTTCGATCCTCGACCAGGATCAGTCCAAGGTCTGGCCGACGGGCACCTGCATCGGCATCAATCAGAACGTGCCTGCCGATCCGGTGGACTGCTCGGCACCACACGCCTTCGAGGTGGCGTCGGTGATCAACCTGACGCAACAGTTCCCCGGCGGGCATCCGTCCGAGGGAGATCAGGACGCCTACCTGGAAGGCACCTGCACCGACGCCGTCAACGGGTACCTCGGCTCGGACACTGCGTTGCGCGACAAGACGCTGACCCTGTTCTGGGACACCATCGACGTCGCGAGCTGGCTCGCCGGAAGCCGTCAGGTGACGTGTTCGGTGGGCAAGGAACTCGAGTCCGGCGGCTTCGCGACCATCGTCGGCAGCGCCAAGGGCGACATCCTCATCAACGGCGCGGCGCCCGTCCCGCCGCCCTCGGCTCCCGACGGCCGCGCGCTGCCGACGCCGCTGCCGGGTGCCGCCCCGATCACCACCGGAGGGTAGACATCCCCGTCCACATGACGCGCGTCGACTTCGAGGAAGCCGTGTCCGACGCCCTCGACACCCTGCCGCGTGAGCTCACCGACTTCATGAACAACGTGGTCGTCCTCGTCGAGGAAGAGCACCCCACCGAGGACATCCTCGGGTTGTACGAGGGCATCGCACTCACCGAACGCTACGAATACAGCGGACACCTGCCCGACGTCATCACCATCTACCGCAAGCCGATCCTCGACATGGTCGACGACGAAACCGAAGCTCGACGTCAAATCGCCATCACCGTGGCACACGAAATCGGACATCACTTCGGCATCGACGACGAGCGCCTGCATCAACTCGGATTCGGCTGATCGCGCTCGCCCCGCCCGAACACCCACCCCAGGTTGGGATCAATGTGGGTTTCAGTCGGTCAGACTGCAACAAAGGCGCATTGATCCCAACAGGGGCGGACGCGGGGTTTACGCCGACACTGCCTCTCGGCGGACAGGTCGGACTGCGCGATCGGTGAGGAACGCGAAGCCCAATCCCAGGGCCAGCCACAGCGTGGCCTGGGTGGCCAACGACGACAGGCGGAATTCCCAGAGCAGGGTTGCGGGGAAGTCCGAGCCCACCTCGTTCACACCCGGGAGCAGTGCGTACCCGATGCCGACGATCACCAGGAACGCCACTGTCGGTGCGCCGACGCGGACTGCCACCGACTGCTGCGACGCGACGACCTTCGCCACGTAGATCGCAACTCCGACGGCCAACAGACCCAGAATCACCGACGCCAGCCACAGCCAGGTGCGCTGGGTGATGGTGTCCGGATCTCCGACGGCCGGCGGGTTCGCCGGGTACTTGAAGAACGGCACGGCTTCGATGGCCAACCAGCCGCCGACTGCCCCGACGAGCGCGAGGATCGAGCCCGGGAGGGTGCTGAAGCGTCGGGCATAGTGCAGTACCGACGCGAAGATCGCGCCGAGTGCCAGGCCGGCCAGTCCGGTGGCGAGAAACAGTCCGACGCGTTGGCCGTCCCGACTGACGAGAGCTTCCTCGTCGCCGTGGGAGTGCGCAGCGGGCGCGTCGGAGTCGACGTGATGTGCCTCGCCTGCCGACTCCTCGATGGAGATGGCCGAGTCGATGTGGGGTTCACCGACGACGAATGCGACGGCTCCGGCGAGCAGGCCGGCAACGAGTCCGGCGAGCAGACCTCGTAGCAACAACTGAACGAAGGTCCCCTGGAGCGTGGGACCGGATGCGGTGTCGGTCAGTGGCATGGCAGTCCCAGCAGGTGGCGGCCGTCGTGCATCAGTTCGTGCATGTACATGCCACTGCGGGAGATAGCGCCCTGATCGAATCCGACGAGATAGAGCACGACGAAGGCGAGCAGAATCGTTGCGGCGACGATGACGGCAAGCGCAGCCGACTCCGTCGTATTACTGGGGGAATGGGTAATTGCCATGGGTGTCCTCCTGGGATATGCGTCCCGTAGTCCCTTCCGAAAAGAAGAGACGGCCATGCGATGTACGAGTTTTCTGGCTTTCGAATTCGGACATATGCCCGACGTCGATCACAGTGGCGCAACCGTTCCGGATTTTCACCGGATTACCTGCATACATCGCGTCCAACCTGCGAACTGTGGCACCGAACGCGACGTTGTGTCAATCGCTGTCCGGCCCGACCCCAGCTCGATGCCAGAATGATCGAGTGCCTGCGCCCGTGACCCGCTTGATCCTGGTGAGTCACGGCAGAACCGCCGCGATGCGCACCGGCCGGTTTCCCGGCGACGAACCACTGGATGACGCTGGACTTCGAGACCTCGCCGCGGTGACCGACATTCCCCGAGCCGACCGCGTTCTGTCCGGCCCGGAATCACGATCGTCGGCCACGGCGCAGACCTTCGGCACCGACATCTCGATCGAACCCGCGTTGGCCGACATCGACTACGGCAGGTGGTCCGGCCTCGAGATGACCGATCTGCCCGACGCCGACGCGATGGCGTGGCTGACCGATCCGGCGTTCGTGCCGCCGGGCGGCGAATCTCTGGAGTCGTTGTTCTCTCGCGTACGGACGTGGCTCGACGATGTCGGTTCGACGCCCGGTCGCACGCTGGCGGTGACCTCCCCCGCAGTGATCCGGGCGGTGGTGGTGTCGGTGTTGGAGGCTCCGGTTCGGTCGTTCTGGCGGGTCGACGTGTCGCCGCTGAGCCGTACGTCCGTCAGTCGTCGCGGTGGCGCGTGGACGATCGGCGCGGTGGCCGAGAAGGCGATCTGAACAATTTTCGCGTCGGTGGAACCAAACCGAGCACGGTGGCGTCCTACCTACCGACAGTGGAAGTTCTTCGATCGGGGGGCGTGGCTGATGACGGTCATCAAGGTGGATCCGGTGGCATTGCAGCTCGCTGCGTCGGAGCTCGATGCGGTTGCCGCCAGGTTGCAGGCCGCCGTCGCCGCAACGGCGATCCCGGTTCGGCCACTTCCGCCGGGCACCGACGAGGTCTCCCTGCTCAACGAACGATTCTTCGGTACCGCGGCCGATACCTTCGGACCTGCTGCCGCACAGGGTATTTCAGAGCTACATCGCGCCGCCGAGGAACTCCGGAAGCAGGCCGCGGACTACGTGGCCACCGACGACGACACGGCAGGCGGCCTTCCCGGCTTCTGACGCTCGAACCGAATCGATCGCACCACAGCAAACGACGCAGTGCTCGAACATCATGGGGGCTAGAGGATGACGCTCGGAGTGACAGGTGTGGTGTGGCTACCACGCACGGCAACGGGAAATTCGGCGCGATTGCTCGGGCCGGGTCCGGTGCCGCTGCACGTGGCGGGCGGCGCGTGGGGTTCGCTCGCGGCGGCGTTCACGGAGGCGTCGGCGAGTATCGCCGCTGTCACTGCGGCGTTGACCGCCGGCTGGGAGGGCGAATCGGCTCTCCTCGCGCAGGCCGCGCTGGCACGTTTCGCAACCTGGACCGGTGCCACGGCACTGAAAGCGGCCGCACTGTCGGTCGAGGCCCCGGCCGCCGGGACCACTTACGGCGTCGCCCTCGCGACCATGCCGTCGCTGGTCGAAATCGGTGCCGTGCAGGCAGCGAAGGTCACCGCGGCCTCGACGGGCGGCGCGCTGAACGGCAGCTACGAGGCAGCCGAGGTCGCAGATCGATTGCTCGACATTCGCGCAGCCATGGTGATGGAGGGTTTCGAGCTGGTCTCCTCGCACCGCATCGTCAAGACCACGTTCGACCATCCCCCCGCGATCGTGTCCGATACCGGCAGTGGACTCGGCAAGTTCGCCAACGGTGCCCTGATGACCTCACCCGTTCAGGCTGCTCTCGGCGGCGTGATGGCGGCTGCACAGAACCCGGGCGTCGCCGCGGCGGCCGGCCAGATCGGTAGCGCTGCCACCTCCATCGCCAGTACCGGTGTTTCCACCGTGGCCACGGCCGCGTCCGGAATCGGGTCGACGGCACTGTCCGGCGGATCCGGAATGGGCGGCGGTGGTCACGCATTCGCACCCGGCGGTTCGGCATCTCCGGCGGTCGGCCCGGCCTCCACGCGTCCGGTCTCGTTCGGAGCCGGCGGCGGACTCGGGATCGTCGGCAGCGGCGGACTCTCCGGCTCGGCCTTGGGCCCGGCCGGAGGTGGTTCGGTCGGCGGAGGTTCGGCGCTCTCCGGTGCCGGTCAGAGCGGCCCCGCCAACGCGTACGGCCCATCCGCCGCAGCCGACGGGGGCCTGGCTCAGCGTGGGGCCGGCGGTGCCGGCGCTCCGGCGTCGGGCGCGCGCGGGCAGGCCGAGGACGACGAGCACGAGACCCCGGACTACCTCAAGCAGTTCGAGCATTTCGCGGACGGCCGTACCGTCGCACCGTCCGTTATCGGTGCAGATCCGGCCCTGCCTGTGGCCGATACCAGCGGGAACGGCCGTTGATCGACTTGGGAACCGTGCCGGTGGGCTACACACTGCCGAACGCCACGCTCGGCACCGACGAGATGGATTTCCTGGTCGACGAGCTGTCGATAGCCGAACTACCCGTCGTCCTCGACGTGTTTCCTCGCTTCGACGACGTCGCGGACCGCGATCGCGCCCTCGGCCGTGGCCGCGCCGCACTGGATAGCGTCGGCCTGATCACCGGCGGCCGCGTGCACGAGGATCTCGAGCAGTGGCTGCGGGTCCTCGAACAACCGCACTGGTACGTCTCGGCACGCGTATTCGACATCGATGAACCCGCGCCCACCACCCGTATCTGTGTTGCGTCCGACAACCGGATCACTGTTTCCGCGGTACGGCGCGATGACGTCGTCACCCTCCGCGTCGTCCACGGCGACCCGGCCCGAGACATGACTGCCACTCTCGGCTCCGCCACGCCGTTCGACCCGGGCATCATCAACGCACCCACCGCTTTGTTGGCCGAGGCCCTCGATGCTGCACCGAGCGATGTCGGGGCAACCGCGTCCCGCCTGATGCGTATCGGAATCGCCGACGACCGCGCCGTAGCCCTCGCCTCGGCCATGGCCACGTGCGCCGGCAGAACCGAGATCACGGCCGTGGCCCCCAGGCACGGCACTCGGCACCGGGCCGGTGGACCCGTTGCCCTGTTCGACGTTCGAGCCGGACGCATGGTCGCCACCTCGACCATTGCCGCTGACGGCACGCCCTGGAGCTCGTTGACCGGTGCGACGGACCGCAAGGTGGCGGCGGCGCTGACCGAGCTGATCGAGGCGGCTCGAGAACACGCGGTGTAGCAAGCTCAGCACTGACCAGCTCTCGTCCGTGCTGACTCAGCTGATCGGGTTGTCGGCCTTCTCGCTGCCCTTGCCCTCGAACGGCGGCTCGAATGTGCCCCATCTGCCGCAGGCCCAGCCCCCGCCCGGCAGTGGCAGCAGCTCGACGGTCTGGGTGTTGTCCAGATGGTTGTCGGCTGCGAATGTGCCGTCCACGCCTGCCAGTACCGCCGCCACCAGTCTGATCGCGGCACCGTGGCTCACGACGACGACATCGCCGGCCGTGTCGTCACCGAGGTACTGCGCGCGCAGAGTCTCGAGCACCGGCACGTAGCGCTCCAGCACAGAGTGCCCACTGTCTCCGCCCGGCACCGCCGCGCTCAGATCCCCGGTGTGCCAGCGATGGAAGATCTCGGTGAACTCCCGGTGCGCATCGGGGTCGTCTCGGTCTTCCAGGTCTCCGGCGAAGGTCTCCTGAAGACCTTCGGTCACGACGAGAGGAACACCGGTCGCACGCTCGATGTAGCCGGCAGTTTGCTTGGCGCGCAACGCAACCGAAGACACCAGGACGGCGGGCGGGTGCCCCACCCAGGTGTGGGCGTAGCTCTCTGCCTGTCGGTGACCCAGCTCGGTCAACTCGGCTCCGGGTGGTGCGGTGTCCAACACTTTCGCGACGTTCGCGACGGTCTGACCGTGCCGCACGAGGATCAACTTGCCCATCAGAGGTCACCTCGTCCGGCGCGGATGTCGCTGAGCCACTGCACGTGTTCGTCGATCGGCGGGGGCACCGAACCATTGGCTCCCGTCGAGACCGGCCACGATCCGAGGAAACGCAGCGGCATCTTGCGATGGAACGCCGTGAGCGCCTCGGCGACGAGTGGGTCCTCGACATGGCCCGCGCAGTCCACGAAGAATCTGTAGGTGCCGAATTCCGAACGGGTAGGACGAGATTCGATGAAGGTGAGGTCGATGTTGCGTATCCCGAACTCGGCCAACGCCGCCGGCAGGGTACCGGGATCGTTCGGCGGCTCGAGCACCACGGCGGTGCGGTCGGCACCGGTGCGGGGAGCCACCGGCCGAGGCGGTGTCACCAGCACGAAGCGGGTTCGCGCGCCCTTGACGTCGATGATGCCGTCGGCCAGCGTCGGCAGCGACAGTCGCTCGCCGGCCAACCGCGTGGACACCGCCGCGTCGGCGATTCCGGCGGCAACGTCTTCTGCTGCACCGGCATTCGACGATGCGGACTGGATCTCCGCATCGGGCATCGTGGCCTGCAACCACTGACGCACCTGGTTCAGTGCGATGGGGTAGGCGCTGATGGTGCGGGCCGAGTCGAGGGTGACGCCGGGTCGACCGAGGATCGTGAAGGCCACTTCGATTTCGGTCTCGGCGACGATCTGCAGCCGTCGCCCCTCGGACAACGCGTCGAGGGTCGGGGGCACCGCACCCTCGATGGAACTCTCGATGGGGACGACGGCCGCATCCGCGGCACCCGAGCGCACGGCCTCGAGTGCCGCGGGCGGGCTTGCTGCCGTCACCCGCTCGACGGCACCGTCCCACTCGACGGCACCGTCCGGCCCGACGGCGGCGATGGTTCCGAGCTTTTCGAACTGCGCCAGCGCCATCTCCGTGAACGTTCCGGACGGGCCGAAATAAGCGATGCGAGGCACGCCTCGAGGTTACGTTGTCGACGTCCCCGAAGCGATCAAACCGACCTCGACGAGCCGCGAACGAGCCGCGACCGCGTCGGCGATCTCGACTCCGAGCAGCACCTCACGCACCGCCTCGGCAGCCTCGGGGATCAGGGCACGCAGCGCGGGCACGTTCGGAGAGGCCAGAGCAGCTCCGATGTCGTCGCCGCGCAGTGATGCCACCGTTGCAGCGAGGATCGCCAGCACGTCGTCGCCGGTCTCTGCGCGGGCGATCAGGCCCACATCCGAATGGGAGACCACGGCGAGCACGTCGGCGATGCGTCGCGGGGTGTCGGCGACGCTGATGCCCGGAGTGCGATGGGCGAAGACGACGGTCTCCGCGGTCTCGGCCACGTCGATGGCGTCGAACACCGGGAAGACGACCACCGGCGAAGGCAACCTCAGCGCGAGCGCGTCGGCGAGATGCTCGGCGGGGGCGTCCACGTCGAAGCGAACCACCTCGTAGCCGCCGGTCCGCTGAGCACGGAGTTCGTCCGGATCGACGTCGAGGTGCACCACGATGCGCCCGAGATCGTCCGCGCCCGTCGAGGCGATCAGAGTCGATGCTCGGACGACGGGCGGGCCGTATTCGGCCCCTCGGGGGGCGGCGTTCAACTCGGCGACGTCGGAGCAGATCGGCAGCAGCAACCCGTGTACGAGTGCGTTCGGGTCGGGGCGGTGTGGCACACCGAGGGTCAACGGAATCGGCACACCTTCACCGTAGCCCCGGGACGCTCTTGCGATCCCCGCCACACCCGTATAACTTAGGTAGACATTACTTAGGTATGCCTCACCTATAGCCACCCGATCGCATCGGAGGAGCCCATGCTCGGCGCAACCACCACCGGACCGTCCACCGCCGAACGCGTACGCAGTGCCTGCATGCGTGCCGAGGGTGCCGCCCTGGCCATCGACGGCAGCGACCCGGTGATCACGTCCCTGCACCATCTGCGCCTCAACGGCGAGATGATCCTGGCCGTTCCCGCCGACACCATCGACGACTCCGCCACCTGGCAGTCCTCCCGGGCCGGCATTCCTGCCGTCCTCGAACTCACCGATCACGCGCCTCTCGCACTGCGCGAACCGGTGCGCTCGCTGGTGTGGCTTCGCGGCGATCTGCGTCCGGTCCCGCCATCACTGATGCGTCCCATGGCCGGCGCGGTGGCTGCGGAGCATCCCCATCCGGCTCTGCTCGACGTCGGCCACACCACCTCGCTGATGCGGCTGATCGTCGGTTCCGCGGTGGTCGCAGACAGTACCGGTGCCGAACCCGTCGACGTCGAATCGCTGCTGGCAGCCGACCCGGATCCGTTCTGGGAGATGGAAACCAGCTGGCTCGAGCACCTCGATTCCGACCATCCCGATCTGCTCGCTCAACTGTCCCGACGCCTCCCACCGTCGTTGCGACAGGGGCGGGTCCGTCCCCTCGGCATAGATCGCTACGGAATTCGGCTGCGCATCGAGGGCGAACACGGCGACAACGACGTTCGCTTGGGATTCGCCGAGCCCGTCGACGACATCGTCTCGCTCAGCCGTGCACTGCGCGTGCTGGCCGGCTGCCCGTTCCTCAACGGCTTGCGCGCCCGCGGCTGACCTAGCCTTACGAAAAAGGGCAGACTCGTGCGGTGATCGACTTCAAGAGCTGGTTGACGCCACCGCCGCCGGAGCCCACAGCTCCCCTCCCCGACGCCCGCGAGCGCACCACCATCAAGGTCGAGATCGCGATCGTCCTACTGGTGACGTTCGGTCTGAGCGGGATGAGCAGCATTCTGTCTCTGGTCGAAGACGCTCTGCAGAGCGCCGCCCTGTCCGATCAGACGGTGGCACTGAATTCGTCGCGATCGAGTTTCAGCCTGATCGACCTGCTGTTTCAGCTGCTGAGCATTCTGCGCCTGTGCGCGTGGGGCGGTCTGGGCCTGTACCTGCTATGGCGAGCCGATCTGGCACCGCGGGCGATCGGACTGGGCAGACCGCGCCTGAAGATCGACCTCGGTCACGGTGTCGGACTCGCGGCGCTGATCGGATTGCCCGGGCTGGCGTTGTATCTCGTGGGCAACGCTCTCGGCTTCAATCTCAACGTCGTTCCCAGCGCACTGGACGACCACTGGTGGCGGGTGCCCGCCCTGATTCTGTACGCGCTGGCCAACTCCGGTGCCGAGGAGATCATCGTCGTGGCGTACCTGATCTCGCGGCTGCGCAGACTCGGGCTCGGTGAGAACGCGTCCCTGCTGTGGTCGTCGCTGCTGCGCGGGAGCTACCACCTCTATCAGGGTGTAGGCGGCGGCGTCGGAAACTTCCTGATGGGCCTGGTGTTCGGCCGGTACTGGCAGCGCACCGGCAGACTGTGGCCACTGCTGATCGCCCACGCTCTCATCGATATCGTCGCCTTCGTCGGCTACGCCCTTCTACGCGAACATCTGTCGTGGCTGCCCTGAATCCGACCTGATCCATGCGCGAGGAACCATGGTGTTCCCGCGCCGACAGCTACAGTCGACCCGTGAACGACGACGATCGCTACGGACGGCACGGCGCGCCGGACCGGCGAACGCCGCCCTCCGGTCACGGCCGACCCGACCCAGCACCTCGGCCCGGTTCGGCAGATCGACCCAATCGAGTGCCCCCGCCTCCTGGTGCCGGGGGCCGGCCCCCGCAGCAACCACCCCGCCGACAGCCAACCGACCAACAGCCGCCCAACCGGTACCAACCGGGCCGGCAACAGCCGGGGCCGCAGCAACCGGGCCGCCAACATCCGGGACCGCAACAATCGGACGCGCAGCAACCCGGCCAGCGGCCGTACCGACAGCCGTCCGGCCAGCAGCCGCCTCCTCGCGGGTATCGACCCGGTCAGCCGCTGCCCAACCGCGACCCACGTCGTTACACCCCGCCACCGCCGCACCGTCCGGGACCACCGCCTGGGCAGGTTCCGGAGGGCACCGAGTTCATCCGACGCGACGGGCGACCGATCCCCGGACCGGCCCCCTCGGCAGCAGCGCAGCAGGCGTGGTCGCAAGCACCGGACGCCGGTTCGCCTTCAACGCCCGGTCCCTCGAATTCGACGCGTCAGTACTCACGAACGTCGGACGAGCAACCGGGCCGCACCGGGTATGCCCCGCGCCAGCAACCGGAGCCGTTCACCGACGAGAGCAGGCAACCCGCAGCGCCTGCGCAACGCCGACCGGAGCCCGCGCGGCCGCAACCTGCCCGACCACAACGAGATTCGCGTCCACCCAAGGCTGCGAAGCCACGCAAGCGCAGACGCTGGGGTCGGCGCTTTCTGATCGTGTTGCTCGTCCTCGTGCTCGGTATAGGCGGTGCCGTCTACTACGTCGACAGCTCGTTGACGCGTGTGGACGCACTCACCTCGTACCCCGGTCGCGTCGGCGACACCCCCGGCACCAATTGGCTTCTCGTCGGATCGGATTCACGGGCGGGCCTGACGCCGGAGCAGGAGGCTGCGTTGGCCACCGGCGGCGAGGTGGGTCCGAGCCGCACCGACACGATCATTCTGATCCACATCCCCGAGGGTGGCGGCGCGACGACGATGGTCAGTCTGCCGCGAGATTCCTACGTTCCGATTCCTGGCAACGGCGAGGACAAGCTCAACGCGGCCTTCGCATTCGGTGGACCGTCACTGCTCGTGCAGACGGTCGAGGGCGCGACCGGGGTTCACATCGACCACTACGCGGAGATTGGCTTCGGCGGCTTCGCCGGGATAGTCGACGCGGTCGGCGGGGTGAACGTGTGCGTGCAGAATGCGATCGACGATCCGTTGGCGGGCATCAACATTCCCGCAGGCTGCCAGGATCTCACCGGGTCCGAGGCGCTCGGCTTCGTGCGGTCTCGTGCGACTGCGCTGGCCGATCTGGACCGAATGAACAATCAACGTGCGTTCATGTCGGCCCTGCTCGAAAAGGCCACCAGCGCATCCACTTTTCTGAATCCACTGCGATTGTGGCCCCTGATTTCCGACACCGCGTCGTCGTTGAGTGTCGACGACGGAGACCACATCTGGAACCTGGCCGCCTTGGCCTGGGCGATGCGCGGCGGTCCGGTGACGACAACCGTGCCGGTTGGCGGATTCCAGGACTCCGATGTCGGAAACGTGCTGCTGTGGGACGACACTCGCGCGCCGGCATTCTTCGACGCCATCGCCCAGGATCGCGAAATCCCACCGGACCTGCTGACCGGCGGACCCTGATCCCCGAGTGCATGGGTAGGTTGTGAACCATGACATCGCCGTCTGCTCAGCCCGCCGCGTCGTTTCACGATCTTCTGCGCGCCCAGGTGCGGCACGAGTTCACCGCATCGCAGCAGTACGTCGCGATCGCGGTGTGGTTCGACCGAAACGACCTTCCGCAACTGGCCACGCGCTTCTACACCCAGTCCGCCGAAGAGCGTCGGCACGCGATGATGATGATTCGATTCCTCATCGACAATCGGCTCGACGTCGACGCATCGAGCATCGACGACGTGGTGACGGCGTTCGCGTCGGTGGTGGAGCCGGTCGAAATGGCACTGGCACAGGAGTCGACCGTGACCGAGCAGATCACCGCGCTCGCACGCGCTGCCCGGGCCGAGGGTGACTACATCGGCGAGCAGTTCACCCACTGGTTCCTCACCGAGCAGGTCGAGGAGGTGGCGGCGATGCAGAGTCTGCTCAACATCGTTCGGCGGGCCGGATCCAATCTGTTCGACATCGAGCAGTACGTCGCCCGCGAGATCGGCGCATCGGTGATCCGCGCCACCAACGCGCCGAAGGAGGCCGGGAGCGCGTAGCGTGCGCCCTGCTCAGAGCGGACATTTAGGATCCACTGTATTAGGCAACGTTCGCCTCAATAAGGTTCGACTTGGATGACAAGGCGCTCTGACCAGGCATATTGTCCTCGCCATGAGCGTAGACATCAGAGAAACCAGCCACACCAAGTTCCATGCACTTCTTCGCGACCAGATTCGCAACGAGTTCAACGCCTCGCAGCAGTACATCGCCACCGCTGTCTACTTCGCGAATGTCGATCTGCCGCAGCTGGCCAAGCACTTCTACGCGCAGTCGGTCGAAGAGCGCAACCACGCGATGATGATCGTGCAGTACTTCCTCGATCGCGACATCACCGTCGAGCTGACCGGCGTCGACGCGTCGAAGTCCGTCTTCACCGATCCTCGTGAGGCCATCGCCCTGGCGCTGGCGCAGGAAGAGACCGTCACCGAGCAGATCATCGCTCTGGCGAGCACCGCCCGCGAAGAAGGCGACTACCTCGGCGAGCAGTTCATGCAGTGGTTCCTCAAGGAGCAGGTCGAGGAGGTTGCCAGCATGAAGACGCTGCTGAACATCGCAGACCGCGCCGGCCACAACTTGTTCGATCTCGAGCAGTTCGTTGCCCGCGAGATGAACACCAGCGTGGTCGCAGACGCAGGCGCACCCACCGTCGCCGGCGGATCGCTGTAGATCCCGCTGTAACCGGGGGCGAATAGCACGCTCATACGGGTGGCCGAGTGAACAAGATTTCTTGTTCGCCCGGCCACCCGTTCTGCGTTGTCCGTACACATCTTTCCGGCCGTATGTCCCGCCCGGGATAGGTCAGCGCAGTGTGACCTGACGACCGCGCAGACCATCACGCGAGCGCAGCTGCGATCCGGTGAGCGGAGCGTCCACCGCCAGTGCGTCGTTGAGCTTGTCGCCGAATTCCTTTGTCGGCGCAGCCCATTCGGTGGGATGCATGTCGGGATCGAGATCGAATACCGGCACCAGCAACCCATGAGTGCGGAACGAACCCGCGTAACGCGATCCCTCGCCCAGGTTCAGATCGCCCGCTGCGTGCAGCCGAGCGAGAGCGAGCATCACGTCGTCCTCGCTCTCCGGCCGAACCCATCGGATATGCGCCTTGTCGCCGGCATCGACCCACCAGGCCGCAACGACCCCGTCCGCTTCGATCCGTGCCGACGGCATGATCGCCTGGTTCGCACGTTCCACGGTGGCGGCGACATCGGCTGCAGGAGTGGCACTTTCGGGAATCCACCAGTTGAAGTCCTGGTGGACGGTGATCTCGAGTAACGCGGACGCGTCGAGCACATCGGTCAACGCGGGAGTGTTCTCGTCCACCTTCGCGGCTTCCAGAGACTCACCCGCCGATGCAGTCGAAACCCAGCCCAGAGCGCTACTGATATCTGCTGCAACATCTTTCGACTGCGTCTGAACCTGCAGGCCGACGAATCCCTCGACGTTGCCCGCTTCTTCACGCACCAGGCCTGCCACTGCTCCGGGGAGCACGGTCGCCAACGTGATGGTCCGTCCATCCACGGTGATCGGCGCGGTGGCCGTCGCGGACGGGACGAACTCACGCAGTGCTACCAGATCGCATTCAGCGGCCAGGCCCTCGAACGGGCGAGTCGACGCCGAGTCGATGCTCGCGCGCTCGGCCTCACGCTGCGCCAGCTTCGCCGCTCGGTTGCTGTCCTGCTTCGGTCCGCTGTTTCTTTTGCTCTTACCCACGCTCGAAAACCTACACGTTCTTCGATTCGAGCCAGGCTCGCGTTCGGCCGGGGTGATTGGTGGCTATCCATCCGACACCGAGTTCGCGGCACAGGTCCACGTCCTCTTTCTCGTCGACGGTCCACACGTAGCTGGCCCGGCCGGACGCGGCAGCGCGGTCGATGATGCTCGGGTGCTCGCGCAGCGCACGGATGGACGGTCCGACCGCGGTGGCACCGACGGTCGTCGCCGCCCCTCCGCCGAGGTAGTGGGAGCTGTCGCCCAACAACACCGTCGGGAGCATCGGGGCAGAGCGCCGCACGCGCCAGACCGCCGAGGGCGCGAACGACATGATGACCGCACGCGAATGGTCGGCCGATGCAGGCGCACCGATACCGAACGTGTGCAGCTCCTCGAGCACTGCGCTCTCGATGGACGAGCCGAAGCGCACCGGATGCTTGGTCTCGATGAACAGCTTGACCGGCTTGCTGTTCCAGTCCAGCACGAGGGCGATGAGATCGTGCAGGGTCAGAAGTTCCGCTGGTTCGTCGGCATCGCCGTAGTCGAGCGCGGCGAGGTCGGCGAAATTCATCTCGCTGACGATTCCGGTGCCGTTCGAGGTTCGGTCGACGCGGCGGTCGTGCACGCACACGATCCGACCGTCCTTGGTCAGTCGGACATCGCACTCGACGCCGTCGGCTCCCTCCCGCAGTGCGAGGTCGTAGGCCGCGAGGGTGTGTTCCTTCTTCGCTGCCGATGCTCCTCGGTGCGCGACGACCAGAGGACCGCGGCGATCGGGACTCACGACGCCGTCACAGCCTCGGGCTCACGCTTTACGGGCTCGACCGGCGCGTCCTCGGGGCGCTCGGTGCCGTTGGGTTTGCTGTCGGCGGCCTTGCTGTCGGGAGCCTTGCCGGTCGCGATCACCCAGCGGGTCGGGCGCGCCAGAGCCGATCCACGCAGCGTGCGACCCTCGAACCGGCGCATCACCGCCAGGGTGAGCACCGCCGAACAGGTTGCCACCGCTGCGACGATTGCCGACAGGAGAACTCCGTCGGCCCTGGCTTGCAAGCTGCTCTGCAGATTCCACAGCAGTTGCACGACGACCAAGGCGTTGCTCGCGGCCCAGACACCCCACCAGATTCGTACCAGCAAAAGTTCGCGGTGCACGTCGGCCTCGGTGTCGCCTCGCAGGCGGGCCAGCTCGGTGAGGTAAACCCCAGGCAGGACGATGCGCACCAGCGGCAGCATCGACAACAGCAGCATCCATCGCACCGACCGCGGCTCGGTCGCACCTGCTGCAGTAAAAGCGAGTCGGCGTTGCCGGATCAGCCAGCACGACGAGCCGATGAGTGCGAACAGGCCGACGACGAGTGCACCCACCTGAGCGAAATACACCAACGCGTCGGATGTGGCCAGGGTGATCGGCGAGACCAACCGGGTGCGGTTGTACACCAGAATCGCGTACCGGAACGCTTCGGCGAACGCGGCGAGAGCGAGCAGCAGCGCGGTGACGACGACGAGCATCTGCGCGTTCGCGGAGTACTGCTCGACGCGGCCCACCGGTCGATTCGCAGCCGGGTCGCGCGGGATGTCACGCAAGCCCCAGGTAGGCGTCGAATCGTAGTGCGGCGTCGGGGTGGGGGCAGCGGCGACAGCCGGGCGGACGGCCTTGGAACTTCTGGTAGCAGGGCGAGCAACCCAACGGAAGTTTCGACGGCCTTGCGCGGGTGCCCTGGTCGATACCGGCGAGAGCAGGACGCCATGGCAGCGAGGGCACCAGGTGCCCGGCCGTGCACCCACCGTCCAGCGAGTGCTGCAGCGGGCACAGACCTGGAAAGCCTGTGCACGGCCCTGCGGTGCCGTCATCTAGATGATTCTCGGTTCGTGGGTGTCGTCGTCGCGCTGGATCGGTCGACCTGAGGCCTGCCAGGCGAGCATTCCGCCGTCGACGTTGATCGCCTCGAAGCCCACTCGGTTCAGGTACTCGACAACGCGTGCCGACCGACCACCGGCTTTGCAGACGACGTAGACCTCGGACTGATTGTCGATCTCACCGGCGTGAGACGGGATGTCGCCCATCGGGATGTGGACTGCATCGGGCGCGTGCCCGGCCTGCCACTCGTCGTCTTCACGTACGTCCAGCAGGATTGCCGTCTCGGGAAACGGCGACGGGAGTCGGTCGAGGGTGACGGCGGGCGGCTGCTCGGGGTGAGACACACCTCGATCTTGTCACGGCTTCGCGCGGGGCTGCCACCCGTGTCCCGGCCACCGGAGTCGCATCGAGCTATGACCTACGTCACTCACGTCACAGAAGTTATCCACAGTATCCACAGGTTGATGCACAGAATCGGGGCCCGTGCCGGTTTCTATCCACAGGTCAGGGCGTCGAGTTCGTCTCGCGGTGTACCGAGTACCAACGCGGGTTGTGGATCGATGGTGATTTGACACAGCGACCGTCTGCGGTCCTGTGGACCCACTGTTTACGCTGGCGAATATGACTCACCCACCGCAGGTCGCTCCGCAGGCTCCTATCCCGTCCGTAGAGTTACGCGTCTTCACCGAACCGCAACAGGGTGCCACGTACGACGATCTACTCCGCGTCGCGAAGGCAGCCGAGGAGTTCGGCTACGGCGCGTTCTTCCGATCCGACCACTACCTCGCGATGAGCGGCGACGGCGGTCCCGGACCCACGGACGCGTGGATCACGCTGGCCGGCTTGGCCCGTGAGACGTCGACCATCCGTCTGGGCACACTCGTCACCTCGGCCACATTCCGGTACCCGGGTCCGCTCGCCATCAGCGTCGCCCAGGTGGATGCCATGAGCGGTGGACGCGTCGACCTGGGCCTCGGAGCCGGCTGGTTCGAGGACGAGCACAAGGCCTACGGAATTCCGTTCCCGCCGCTCGGTGAGCGCTTCGACCGGCTCGAAGAACAGCTGGCCGTCATCACCGGACTCTGGGACACCCCCGTCGGCAGCACGTTCTCGTACGACGGCACGCACTACCCCGTCACGAACTCCCCTGCTCTCCCCAAGCCGGTGCAGACCCCGCATCCGCCCATCGTCATCGGCGGTGGCGGAAAGAAGCGCACTCCGGCACTCGCCGCGAAGTACGCCGACGAGTTCAACATCCCCTTCGCTTCGCTGGCCGACACCGAGACGCAGTTCGGTCGTGTCCGCGACGCCTGCACCGCCGCCGATCGCGACCCCGATTCCCTCGTCTACTCCAACGCCCTCGTCCTGTGCTGCGGCCGTACCGAAGAAGAGATCGCTCGACGCGCCGCCGCTATCGGCCGTGAGGTATCGGAGCTCCGGGAGAACGGCGCTGCGGGCAGCCCAGCCGAACTGGTCGACAAAATCGGCAGCTTCGGAGCCGTCGGGGCCACTCGGGTCTACCTGCAGACCATGGACCTCACCGATCTCGATCACCTCGAGCTCGTCGCCTCCGAGGTCCTCCCGCAGCTCTGACGCTCGCCGAGCCCACCCACCGAAGTGCACTAGATGTGACATCGACCGCCGAAAAGGCCACCGAATGTCACATTGAGTACCCAGGGGGTCTCGCTCAGGCGGCGGAGCGAGTGCGTAGGCGGGCGTATGTCGCGCTGATGTGTCGGGCCGCGGGCAGTTCGATCCAGCGGTAGATGATTTCGGCGAGTGCTGCCGTTCCGGCGAGGAAGGCCAGCACGGCGGCGCTGGGGCCCAGGTGCGGTTCGACGGTGGCGTAGATGCGGTAGAGCACCAGGGTGTGGATCAGGTAGATGGCGTAGCTGCGGGTGCCGATCCAGTGGACGACGGGCAAGCGGGTGATCGGTCCGTCGTATCGGGCGAGGGTCAGGACGCCGCCGGTGACGACGAGCAGGGTCCACAGGTAGGTGTCGCCCATCCAGAAGGTGTGGACGTCGATGGCGAGTCGGATCACTTCGATCTGCGCGATGACGCCGAGGACCACCCATCGCCAGTCGACCAGTTTCGCCCAGCCGAGGTAGATGATCTGGCCGAGGAACAGTGTCGGCAGTACGCCGGCGACCTTTGTCAGGAACGGGATCGTGTACGGCTGTGGCAGGTAGAGGTTGTAGGCGATGACCATTGCGCACAGTGCCGCTCCGACCAGCGGCACCACGATGGGCCTGGTCCGCAGCGCACCGCGCATGGTCACGCAGTAGAGGTAGAACACGATTTGTACGACGAGCGTCCAGGTGACGCCGAGGACGGCGACTTCGGGTGTCAGAAAGAAGCCGCCGAGGAAGAAGCTGAGCACGGCCTCGCCGTTGGTGATTCCGGGTTGTCCGCTGAACATTCCGTTGAGGCCGAGCTTGACGAGGACGACGGCCAGCGCAATGGCGAACCAGAGTGCGGGGACGAGGCGTGCGAGACGCGCGACCATGAAGTCTCGACGCGAGTGCCGCATCGCGGATCGGGTGATCAGCAGGCCGGTGAGCAGCATGAACATACTGACGCCGACGAAGGACAGATGCAGGTTGAGGCCCGCGTCCTGGATGAGGACCGTGTCCACCACGTCGATCACCCACCAGCCACCGCCGATGTCGTCGATCAGATAGAACGAAATATGTGAGTACAGGACGGCACACACGGCGATGACGCGGAGTAGGTCCGCACCGTTCATCTGAACTCGGGGTGCGACAACACGCTCTGCGACGGCGGAGTTCTCGACCGAATTTCGGCTCGGTCGGTCCCCTTCCACACCCTGGAGTTTAGGTTCCGTTCAACTTCAAGACCAATTCAGAGCCGGTCCGCAACTGTTTCGTGATATTCGGAGCGAATTCACAGCACGGGGTCCCACTGTCTTGTTCACGTGAATTTATTCCGAGAAAAGCATCTCGGTTACAACGGTTGCACAAGGGGTACGAATGAGATTGGGTTGAACCCTACGAAAGATCCGCAGTAGGACGAACGTGCCCGCATCACGCGATGGGTACGGCGTCGTTAGAGAAGGGAACCACGTGTCCGAGTACACCTTGCCCGACCTTGATTTCGATTACTCCGCCCTCGAGCCGCACATCTCGGGCGAGATCAACGAGTTGCACCACTCCAAGCACCACGCCACCTACGTCGCAGGCGCGAACACCGCCCTCGAAAAGCTCGCCGCAGCGCGCGAGAACGACGACCATGCATCCATCTTCTTGCACGAGAAGAACCTGGCGTTCCACCTCGGTGGCCACGTCAACCACTCCATCTGGTGGAAGAACCTTTCTCCCAACGGTGGCGACAAGCCCGAGGGTGACCTCGGTGCCGCGATCGACGACCAGTTCGGTTCGTTCGACAAGTTCCGCGCACAGTTCACCGCAGCCGCCAACGGCCTGCAGGGCTCGGGCTGGGCAGTGCTCGGCTACGACTCGCTGGGCAAGAAGCTGCTCACCTTCCAGCTCTACGATCAGCAGGCCAACGTGCCGCTGGGCATCATTCCGCTGCTGCAGGTCGACATGTGGGAGCACGCCTTCTACCTGCAGTACAAGAACGTCAAGGCCGACTACGTCAAGGCGTTCTGGAACGTCGTCAACTGGGCCGACGTCCAGGCTCGTTTCGAGGCCGCCACGTCGAAGACCCCGGGCCTGATCTTCCCGTAGGTTTCGAGATTGCCGCACGACGCGCAATCGCAGACAGGGCCACCGCGTTCGACGCGGTGGCCCTGTCTCGTTTCTCTCGGTCATAGCCTCCCGGCTGCGGGCACCGACCGGATCGACGTCACACCGTGGTCGGGCGTCGCGAGCTCCTCGGAGCGGCACGTCGTCCTGCGCGGGGTCTCGGGCTCCGATATCACGTGGACCTGTCTCGGTACACCGTGGGTGAGCCACGTTTTCGGCTGGCACTCTCCCTCTCTTGTGTGCCAGCCACTTTCGCGTCATCCTTCTCTTTACCCAACGTCGTGTACCCGGCTTCTGCCTCGTACCTGTCTGGGAGGATGCGCAATGGACGATCGAGATCTCATCGGTGTCTCGCCTTTTCACGCCGCCGGTCTGCTCCGCGGCTTCGTGATCTCGGGCCGCTGGCCGGACACCACGAAAGAATGGGCTCAATTTCTCGCCCTGGCCGTGCGGGTTGCCTCGATGCCAGGACTGTTGGCGACGTCGACGGTGTTCGGCGTGCGTGAGGAGTTGCCCGAGGATCCGGAGCCGGGAACGATCGGGCTGGTTGTCGCCGAGGGTCCGGTGATCGGCGATTTCGCGTTGTCTCCCGGTCGCTTCGCAGATCGTCAACCTGCTGCTCTGCTGATGCTGCATCCGCCGTCGGAGACGACGCCCTCGCTTCCGGAATGTGCCGGTGCGGCGTCCGGTTGCGTGCTACTGCCCGGCCTGCCCCACCTCGGCCTCGACCATCGCGCGGCATGGGTCGAAGCAGAATCCGACGGCACGGTGACCTCGATGGTCAGTCGGGTCGGCCTCGATCCGATCAGCGATCCCGACACCGCAGTTTTGGCCATGCTTCTCGCGTCCTGACCGCTGCCCGTACAGAATTTTTCGGGTTCCCAAACTTATTGCCGCATTGGACAATTCGCGACGCGGTACCTAAAGTTGCTGCAGCGAAGGGGAGTAGCCCCCAATCATCGTGTCGACATACTGGTCGCTTCAGTGCGACCCGGCACCTGAACCGGTTCTTCCGGTGGGCGAGACCTTCGGTCCGTTCGACGACCGAGGAGTCTGCTGTGCTGTCCGCATTGTTGCTGAGTTTCGCTGTGATCTTCGTGGCCGAGTTGGGTGACAAATCCCAGCTCATGGCCATGACATTCGCACTGCGCTACAAGTGGTACGTCGTCATCGGCGGTATCACGGTCGCCACCACGGTGGTCCACCTCGTGTCGGTCGCCGTCGGTCACTTCCTCGGCGTATCGATCCCCACCGAGGCGATTTCGATCGTCGGTGGCATCGCATTCGTCGTGTTCGGACTCTGGACGCTGCGTGGCGATTCCCTGTCCGACGACGAAGGCGCAAAGGCCTCTCGCGTCACCAAATCTGCCTTCCTGGCCATCGCGTCCGCGTTCTTCCTCGCCGAGCTGGGCGACAAGACGATGCTGGCGACCGTCACTCTCGCGGCCGACAACGACTGGGTCGGCGTGTGGATCGGCTCGACGATCGGCATGGTCGCGGCCGATGCGCTCGCCATCGTGGTCGGTGCCGTTCTCGGAAAACATCTGCCGGAGCGCACGATTCAGTACGGCGCAGCAATCCTGTTCTTCGTCTTCGGTGCCGTCCTGTTCTTCGAGGGCCTGATGCCCGGAACGTCGGCGCCGTACATCGCGGCCGCAGTGGTCGTCGTGCTCTCCGCCCTCGTCGTGGGTTCCGTGTTCCTTCGACGAACCCGCCGCAGCGCACCGCAGGAATTGGAAAAGCACAGCACCACCGAAACCGCCTGACCTTGGTTTACACTCCTGCATCGGAGGGGTGAATGGACGACGAGCAGCTGGTGGCCGGTGCTGATGCAGCCCACCGTTCCACGGATCGACTCATCAGGATTTTCGGCCGCTTCGTCGGTACCGGCTATCTCATCTATCTGCTGCTGTTGATACCGGACATCGGACGCAGTAGCGAAACAGTTCCCGGTTGGTGGACTCCGGTGACCGTGGTGGTCGTCTTCGGCAGCGGTATCGCTTTCGGAGTGTCCACCTTCCATCCGAGCATCACTGCCATCCGGATCGCCGGTTCGATTGCGGCGTCGGCATTCCCGATCATGGCTCTCCTGTGGTGGGTGGCCTGGGACGGCTCCGTCTTCGATCAGGCCGGGATATTTCTCGCGGCGTTTCCCGGCCTTGCCGCGCTCGCGGCTGCGACGGTATGGAACCCCGTCCCGGCGTTCGTCCATATGACCGTCAGTGTTGTTATCGTCCAGTACGCCAATCAGGCTGTGCGCGAACCATTTCCCCGCAGCAACATCGTCGCGGAGATCTTCTTCGCACTGATGTTCTGCACGGTATTCGTGGCCGCCACGCTCGCCGCGGTGCGTACCGGGCGCATCCTCGACGCCACCATCTCCTCAGCTCATGACGACGCCGCCAGAGCCGCGGCAGCATCCGCGCGCGAGGTCGAGCGTGAGCGGTTCGACGCGTTGATCCACGACGAGGTCATGTCCTCGCTCCTCGCAGTGGCGCGCCATGGGCGCACCCCGAGTCTGGCGCGGCAGGCCAGGTCGGCGCTCGCGCACCTCGACGATCTGACCACCGGTACCGTCTCGGACCGGTTTTCGGCGGATGAAGCTCTCGCTCAGCTTCGTTCGGCCGCAATGACAGTCGACGAGTCGATCGAATTCACCGTGAACGACGGCGCGCTCGAACTCACGGAGGCCTATCCCGCCGATACGGTACGAGCCATCGCTGGTGCACTGGCAGAAGCGCTTCGCAACAGTCTGATTCATGCCAGAGCAACGCAGCGGTCGGTCACCGCCGTACTGGCTCCATCGACGGTGCAGATCACCGTGCGCGACGACGGTATCGGCTTCGATCGGCGTTCGGTGCCTCCCCACCGACTCGGCCTCGCCGTCAGCATCGAAGGCAGGATGCGTCAGCTCGACGGCGGATCAGCCGAGATCGATTCCTCCGGCACCGGCACCATCGTGACATTGGGATGGAAACGATGAACGGCCAGGACATCCGCGACCTGCTGTCGATGAAGTCGACCGCCGCGTATGCCGTCGCGGTGTTCTACGTTCTGGCGTGTGCGGTGTGCGCGAGCGCGACGCTCGACGGGGTATCAGCAGTATGGCCACCGTATGCGGCGGTCCTCGTGTTCTCCGCAGCCGTCACCGTGTTGCTCGGCGCACCGGGCGATCCGCTGGGGTCACTTTCGACGGCCTTTCTGACGGCGTCGGGTCCAGTTGCCGCGGCCCTCGTCTTCGCCGTGCTGCCTGTGCCCCTCAACGGAAGCCTGCAGACCTGGCCCCTGGGGATGTCCGTGGTGATCTACACCTTCATGTGTGTACGCGGGCGCACCCTGGCCGCGTGGCTCGGGCTGGCGCTCACGATGTCGGTGGCCATCGGGTGGGCGGTCGCGACGGGCCAGGGTTTCCTCTACGGATTGTCCTTCAGCGCCATCAACATCGCGCCCCTGTTGATGGCGACGTTCTTCGCATTCACCATTCGACCCCTGGCCGCAGCCATCTTCGAGTTGCGAACGCAGTCCACGGTGCGCATCGCCTCCCAGGCCGGAGCCGCCGCCGTCCTCGAAGAACGAGACGCGCGTCTGGCCAGTCTCGACGCGTTGGCCCGCCCGTTACTTCAGCGCATAGCCGACGGCCCCGATCCCACCGACGAGGAAGTCCTCGCGTGTGTGTTGCTCGAAGCGGAGCTGCGCGATTCCCTCCGCGCTCGCGGTCTCGTGAGACCGGAACTCGCTCGGGCAGCGAGATCGGCCCGAGCCCGCGGGGTCGAGGTCATGATGCTCGACGACCGCGCCCCGGCTGTGCTCGACGACGCCGCACGCGATCGCATCGTGGCTGCCGCGTCGAACAGCCTCGATGCGGCCGAGGCCGGGTCGGTGACGGTCCGGCTCCTGCCTCCCGGACGCGATGTCGCGGCGACCCTTCTGCTCGACGACCTCGGCGACAACGCGCAGCGCATCGAGTACGACGACACCGGTCGCATCAGGCTCTGACTGCCGGGTTTGGGCTGGTGTCGTCGTGGTTACCCTTCGCCGGACCACTAAGGACCAGTAGGTCTGTACTGCCGCCGGTGAATGGAGCCACGCCATGCCTCTCGATCGTCGATCGTTTCTGATCGGATCCGGTGCCGCCGCGGTGCCCCTGTTGTTGGCCGGATGCGGCTTCGTCAAGTCCAGCCCGTCGCAGCAGGCCGAAGGCACACTGACATTCACCACGTGGGGCACCGACGCCGAGCTGGCCGGCTTCCGCGACTCCATCAGCGCCTTCGAGGCAGCCAATCCCGGGTCGACGATCACCCTCAACGCGGTGCCGTACGAGCAGATGTTCACCAACATCGACGCTCAGCTCCAGGCGGGCAATCCACCCGACATCTTCCGCGTTCCGTATTACACGTTCGGCGCATATGCCGGCCGCGGACAGCTACTGGATCTGTCGCCGCTGTTGGCGTCGGACACCCGGGATCAATTCACGCCGACGGCGTGGGCCGCGGTGCAGAACGGCGGAATCCCGTACGGCCTGCCGCACCACACCGATACGTCCGCGATTCTGGTGAACCGAAACCTGTTGTCGCAGGCCGGTATCGACTCCGTCCCGACAACCCTGGAGGACGCCTGGACGTGGGAGGAGCTGACGTCGATCGGCGATCGACTGCGTTCCTCGCTTCCGGCCGACAAGTATCCGTGGGCCTACAACTGGCAGGGCAACGGTGTCACTCGCTGGCTCAGCCTGCTGTTCCAGGCCGGCGGATCCTTCCTGGCCGAGGACCAGAAGACTCCGCTGATCGACTCCGACGAGGCTCGCCGGGCCGTCGAATTCTCGTCGTCCTTCTTCTCCAAGGGTTACGGGCCGGCCAACAACACCATCGCCTCGTCGAGCTACGCCAGCGAGGCGTGGTTCTCGCAGTCGGTGGCCATGGTGTGGTCGGGTGCATTCCAGTTGCCCGACGCCGATGCGACGGCCAGTTTCGACTGGACGGCCACCTACGCACCGCGCGATCGCCGGGGCGGCGGCGATTTCGGCGGCAACGCACTGGTGGCGACGTCGCAGACCTCGCAGCCGGAGTTGGCGGCGTCGTTCCTCGAATTCGTCACCCAACAGGAACAGATGCGTAATTTCTGCAGAGCCGCGTCGTTGCTGCCCACGCGCACGGACCTGCTCAATTCGGACCTCGAATTCGACATCCGCTCGGAACTGGCTCCGATCTTTGCCGCCCAGGCAACCACAGTGCAGCCGCAGGACGCAGCCCAGGTGGCGTCGCCGTCGATGTCGGGGATCATCCCGGTTCTCAAGGAGCAGCTCGATCTCGCGTTCGCGGGTTCGCAGGACGCCGCTGCCACCGTGTCGGCACTGCAGAGTGGAATCGCCGGGGTCACCGGAGCATGACGGCCACACCGAGCACCGAGGCCCAGCAGAAGCCCGTGGCCGAGCAGAAGACCGTCACCAAGCGCGCCGGAGCCAGGAAAGAAGCGTTCGCGGCCGCCGGATTCCTCGCTCCCAGTTACGCCCTGTTGGCCGTATTCGTCCTCGTTCCTCTGGTCGCCGCGTTCGTCGTCAGCCTGCAGCAGACGGACGGATTCGGTGCCGGCGAATTCGTCGGAGCGGCCAATTACGCACGCCTGGTGGAGGATCCGCTGTTCTGGCGGGCGCTGATCAACACCCTGGTGTTCACTGCGTTGGTCACTCCGCTGTCGATGCTGTTCGGTCTGATCGCTGCGGTGCTGCTCAACTCTGCGTTGCCCGCGCGGCCGTTGTGGCGCTCGCTGGTGATCCTGCCGATGGCCGTCTCGGGCGTGGCTACCGGTCTGATCGGCATTCTCGTGTTCGACCAGAACTCGGGCGTGCTCAACAACCTGATGAGCTTCCTCGGACTGCCTGCCATCGATTGGCAGTCCTCCCCCGGACCGGCGTTCGCATCGATCGTGATCGCCACGGTGTGGTGGCGCACCGGGTTGAACATGCTGATCTATCTGGCCGGGCTCCAAGGCCTCGGTCCCGATCTGTACGAGGCAGCGCGACTCGACGGCGCGAACGCATTTCAACGCTTCCGCAACGTGACGGTTCCGCTGCTGGGCCCCACCTCGTTCTTCCTGCTGGTGCTCAACGTCATCTACTCGTTCCAAGTATTCGATCTGGTCTTCGTACTCACCGGTGGAGGACCGGGCGGTGCCACATCCGTGCTGGTCACGTACGCCTACGAGACGGGCTTCGTCACCCGCGATCAGGGTTACGCCGCGTCGATCGGCATGGTGCTGTTCCTGTTCGCCCTCACCTTCGCCGCAGCGCAGTGGCGCGCGAGCCGAACGAAGGATCTGGTCGAATGAGCGGGCCGAGAAACGCGTCCGCGCGCCGAGCCCTGGTGCTGCGCACCGTCATCATCGCCGTCATCGGGCTGGTCACCATAGCGCCGCTGTATTGGATGCTCGCCGTGGCATTTTCGACTCGCGGCGAGTTGTTGGGCGGCGGCGAGCTGCGACTGTGGCCGCGTCAGGTGACGTGGGAGAACGTCACCCGCGTGTTCGATTCGTTCCCGGTCGCGACGTGGCTCGGCAACTCGATCGCCATTGCCGTCGTCGTCACGATCATCACCGTGGTGACGAGTCTGCTCGCGGGATACGCGTTCGCGCACTTGAAGTTCCGCTTCTCCACACCGCTGTTCTTCATCGCCCTGGCCACGCTGGTGCTGCCCGTGCAGGTGATCATGGTGGCCCTGTTCCGGATTGTCGTCGGGCTCGGCCTGTACGGCACCTACTGGGCGGTGATTTTGCCGAGTTCCGCGTCGGCGTTCGGGCTGTTCCTCGCACGCCAGTTCATGCTCGGCATACCTCGTGAGCTGCTCGAGGCGGCTCGACTCGACGGCGCCGGGCACTGGCAGATCTTTCGTCGCGTCGTGCTGCCCCTGTCCGGTCCCCTGATCGCCGTCCTCGCCTTCATGAGCCTGCTGCAATCGTGGAACGATTTCGCGTGGCCGCTGATCGCTTTGCGGGAGAACGAGCTGTTCACGCTGCCGATCGGCCTGCTGTACCTGCAGGGCCAGGCGAACAGCGACTACGGCGCAACCATGGCGTTCGCGCTGATCAACGTGGTACCGATGGCGCTGCTGTTCCTGTTCTTCCAGAAGTACTTCATCGCCGGATTCGCGCGCAGCGGAATCAAGTAGGCCTGCGCTCCGGGGTGCCTGAGGGGTCGGTGAGGTGTCCCGCCGGTTATGGTGCAAGCGACTACGAGGTCGCAGCCTGTACCGCGGCCCGCCACCGTGAGCGAAGGGGATCGTACGACGTGGAGATTTCAGGAACAGCAGCACTTGTCACCGGTGGGGCGTCGGGCCTCGGTGCCGCAACGGCCGCACGTCTGGCCGCAGCAGGCGTCACCGTCTTCGGCCTCGACCTGCCCCAGTCCATCGAGCGGGCCGGCGACAGCGTCCCGGACGGAGTGACACTGCTGCCCGCAGACGTCACCAGTGAGGCCGAGGTCGAGGCGGCACTGGACACCATCGTCGAATCCGGTGTGCCTCTGCGCATCGTCGTCAACTGCGCGGGCGTCGGCTGGGCAGGGCGCATCCTGTCCAAGAAGGGACCGCACGATCTCGAGCTGTTCCGCACCGTCATCACCATCAACCTGCTCGGCACGTTCAACGTGATGCGGTTGGCCGCGAACCGAATGCAGTCGCAGTCGACCGTGGACGACGCAGGCCAGCGCGGCGTTGTCATCAACACCGCGTCGGTCGCGGCGTTCGAGGGCCAGATCGGCCAGATCGCCTACACCGCCTCCAAGGGCGGCGTGCACGCGATGACCATCACCGCCGCTCGTGACCTGGCTCAGGTGGGCATTCGCGTCAACACCATCGCCCCCGGCATCGTCGACACCCCGATGCTCGCTGGTGTCACCGAGGAATACCGCCAGGGTCTCGAGGCGTCGGTGCCGTTCCCGTCTCGTCTGGCTCAGCCCGGCGAATACGCCCAGTTGGTGCAGATGATCGCCGAGCACGACTACCTCAACGGCGAAACGATCCGCATGGACGGCGCGATCCGGATGGCACCGCGCTAGAGCTCCCCTCGCGCGTGACCCCGGCTTCTCGACGCGGGGTCACGCCCGAGCGCGCAAGTCCGCCACCGTTGGGATCTCATTCTCGGCGCGGTCGGTCATCCACTCGCGCAACACTTTCGTCGCCAGCACGTCGTCCTCGTTGTAGACCAGCAACCGTTCGCGCTGGGTGTGATCGGGCTCCGCGTCGTACCCGACGGCCTCGCGGTACCAGCCCATCGACGCCTCGCCGCCTGCCTCGTCGTCGCGCCAGGCGAAACCCGCGACGGGCGCAATCTTCTTGAGCCCCTTGCCGTTCGGGCAGATGAATTGATCGCTGACGGCCTGGTAGACGTCCACCCACTGCTCACTGTCGATGAATTCGCGTATCTGCGCCTCGGTGGGAACCCCGGGGACGTCCGCGAACCGGCGGGCCGAGTCCAGCAACCACTTGTCCTCGGCCTGACGCGAATAGCAGTATGCCGCAAAGGTTTTGCCGCGTGCTGCTGCATCGTCTCGGGTATCCATCAACCAGTTCCAGAACACTGCGAACGAACGCCCCTCGTCCACGGTGGGCAGTGGATCCCAGGTGACGAACCCCCGGTACGTCGGCGGCGGACCGCCTGCCTCGGTGAGCAGTGTGCCCCACAGGTATGCGCCGTGTTCCTGGTAGCTCTCCATGTCGACGTCCACTTCCACGTCGGCTCGGTGAACCGAGACGGTCTCCGAACGCCGCAAGAGGGGAACGTCGGCGCGCCAGGCCAGGGCCGCGGACACCGCGTCGTCGAAGTTTCCGAAAGGCCACTCATCCGGGGCCGGACCGGTCCATTGCGCCAACTCGTCGATGGTGCGCACACCCGCAGAGCGCAGCACGTCCGCCCGAGATCCGGACGCGACCAGCGAGACGTCACGGACGGCGACCAACTGCGGCTTGCAATCGAACCACCAAGCACACGAACGACATTCGCTCACCTGCGAGGGAACGGTGAACGCACTGCCGTCGGCTACGGCGAGCCGATCCGCAAAGCGTGTGTCGTATTCGCCGAGCACCGTCGTCAGATCATGGACCAGCATGCAGTCGCCGCGATAACCCACTGCGCCGCCGACGGGCGTGGTCGTTGCCAATCCCTCGTGGGCCAGCATGCGGTACAGGTGAGCGAGCCGAAGCTGGTCGCGTAACTGACTGCGCACCTTCCGAGTCTCGTCGACGGCCGGGGCCCACTGCGTCAGCGATGTGGTTCGAGCGCCGCGCCCCGGATCGGTGACCTTGTGGTTGACGACGATCACCGGGATGTATCCGCCCGACGCGTCGCGCACCAGAAGTTCGCTACGCCCGCGCCGGCCGGTATCGCGCTCGAGCGGCAGCACTGCGTTCCATATCCGCTCGACTCCGGCCCGGCAGGCCGCGACTGTGGCCGCGGCTGCGGCACGGGCGGTCGGCTCGTCGATTTCGGTCCACTTCATCGGATCGTCCACGGCCAACTGCAGGCGGATGTTCTCGCGATGCGCCTGCGCTGCTTCCCGGCGTTGACGAACTCCCGGATTCTCGGGTTCGCCGCGCAGCAACGATCCGTAGGCGGTATCGAGATAGAGCCGATGACGGCAGCGCGTCAACGATCCGGCGTCGAGCAGCACGGGAGATGAGCCTGGCGCACCTCGTTGACCGTTCACACTTCAAGACACTAGGTCAGCCCTCCGACAGCCTGCACGCGTCAGCGCCCGATAAGGTGTGAGAAACGCACCGTTTCCGCCGAGCAGTACATGTCAGGAGCCTTGTCGATGGGTTTGTTCCGTAAGCGTAAGGGCCGTGCCACTCGCAAGGCAGAGGCCAAGGCTCTCAAGCACAAGGCCACGCTGGAGGCGAAGCTCGGCGCGAAAAACGAGCGCAAGCAGCTGAAGTCGATCGCCAAGGCGCAGCGCAAGCTCAGTGCAGTGGAGGCGAAGTCGCAGAAGAACGTCGAAAAGGCGCAGGTCTCGGCTCTGCGGGCGCAGCAGAAGGCTGCCGCAGCGGGCACGCTCAACGTGGCGCAGATCCGCAAGTACCTCGGGATCGCGCGCTTGCTGCTGCCGGTGTTGGCACCCATCGCCTACCGCGCGGCCACGGTGGTTCGCGGGCAGCTGGACAGCCGCAAGGCGCAGCAGCTCGGTGTCGCACCGGATCAGCTCAGCGAGTACACCGGACACGGCGGCAAGCTCAGTGCCCGCATCGCCGGGGCCGAGAAGTCGTTGAGCACCATCGGTGCGCGCCACTCCGATCCCGAGACCAAGAGTTTCGGTGCCGCCATCAGCGAGCGCCTGGACGATCTCACCACCGCGGTGCGCGCGTCCGAGCAGATGCCGCCCACTCGTCGCAAGACCGCCCACGCAGCCATCTCCGCAGAACTCGACGGCATCGAAGCCGATCTGCTGGCCCGCCTCGGCGTGCGCTGATTGCACTGCTCCTACGATGACCGACGCCTCCGCCGCACCGCTGCGCGGCGGAGCTGTCGGCAGCGTCACTGCCGCGCTTGCGGTGGCCGCGCACGGTATTGCCGGCGGCGGCTATCCCGACGGTTCTGCGCTGGCTCTTCTGCTGGTCGTCAGCATCGGTATCGGTGCCATGACTGCCGTCCCGAGACGGTCGACACTCCTGCTGCCCGCCCTGATGGCCGGCCAACTTCTCGCCCACATCGCGCTGAGCATGGGCGGCATGGCCGACTCGATGCACGAGCACCACACGCTGCTGCCCAGCACAGCGATGATGGCCTTCCACGCCGCCGCGTCGGTGATCGCCGCACTGCTGATCGCCACCGCCGAACGCCTCTACGGCCCGATCACGTCGATCATCCGTGCCGTTCTCGCGCTCCTCACTCCCCTGCCCGACGGTTCCGCCGTCGGTCGCGTCCGGTTCTCCGTCGCGATGCCGTCGGTGCACGGTATCGCTGCGGACTGGGCCATTTCTCGTCGTGGACCACCGATGTCTCGGTACTGACCCGACATCCTGTTCCACATCTCTGCACAGAAATGACCCAACACTCATGAAGAGTTCTCTTTCCCGTGCCCTGTTCGTCTCCGGCGCCACCGTCGGCGCACTGCTGATCGGCGCAGGCGCTGCATCGGCACACGTCGTCGTCTCTGCTCCCGACGCCGAACAGGGTGGCTACTCGGTCCTGACGTTCCGCGTACCCACCGAATCCGACACCGCCTCGACCAGCTCGGTCAAGGTCACCCTGCCCGGCCTCAATTCTGCTCGCACACAGCCCATTCCGGGGTGGACGTCCACCGTCGAAAAGGACTCGTCCGATCTCGCAGTATCGGTGACGTGGACAGCGAATCCCGGATCCGAGGTCGGTCCCGGCCAGTTCCAGCAGTTCCTGCTCTCGGCGGGTCCGCTGCCCGCGGAGGAGACCGTCTCGTTCCCGGCGACGCAGACCTACACCGACGGTGAGGTCGTGAACTGGAACGAGCCGATGGCCGAAGACGGCAGCGAGCCCGAATTACCAGCTCCCACCTTGACTCTCGCCGCAGCAAGCGGTGAAGCGCACGGCGGAACGCACGGTGGAGTACCGACAGACTCGGCCGACGCGTCGGTGTCGAGCCAGTCGTCCTCCGACACCACTGCTTCGGACACCACGGCTTCGGACAACACTGCCCGCTGGATCGCTGGTGCCGGTCTCGTTCTCGGTGCCATCGGTGCCGGCCTCGGCATCGGGGCAACCGTCCGGAGCCGGCGCTCATGAGGGTGCTGGCTTCCACTACGAAGGCACTGGTCGTCGCGGCCGTAGCATTGCTGTCTCTGCTGATCGCAGCACCGATCGCGTCGGCGCACTCCCAGGTCACCGGCTACAGCCCGGCCGACGGCTCCTCGCTCGACGCGTCTCCGGGCACGGCCTCGGTGTCGTTCAACGAGGTGCCGCAGTCGCAGTTCGCCACCCTCAACGTCGTCGGGCCCGACGGCAACATCTGGTCGAAGGGCGATGCCCGCATCGAGGGCCAGAGCGTGGTCGTCGACGTCGGTGATCTAGGCCCTGTCGGCGATTACACCCTGGCGTACCGCATCACCTCGGCCGACGGTCATCCGGTGAGCGGCACAGCGACATTCACGCTCACTCAGGAAGGATCGGGCACGCCCGGGGCACCGGCCGATGCGTCGGGCACCTCGGAAGAATCAGGGGACGGGTTCCTCGGCGGCTACGGGCACATCGTGCTGATCGTGGTTGCGGTTCTGGCTTTCGCCGGCGCGTTAACTTTCGCGCTGCGGAAGCCAAAGGACCTGCGTAAGCCGAAGAGCCAGAAGTAGCACCGACGTGGCTGCAGTGAGCGAGAGAAGCGTTCGGCTCGTGCTCGCCGCTGCGGCCGCGTCGATGCTGGGGGTGGCGGCAGCGTTCGCTCTGGCGTACCCCACATTTCCCGGCGGGTCGTCGTGGTTGCGTGTGATCGCGGTGTCGGTGGGTTCGGTGGTGTTGGGATTCGGCGTGCTCGCCGTGATGGACGCCAGTTCCGATTCGCGACGGCCCGCCGTCGACCCGCAGGTGATGTGGCGCGCGATCGGATTTCTGTCGGGTCTGTGGGCGGTCGCCGAGTTCGTGTTGCTCGCAGCGGCCGCGGCGGACTCCGCCGGCCGATCACCGTTCACGCTGTCGCCCAGTGCATTCGCGACGTTCGCCGCAGACATCTCCGTCGGCCGGCTGGGGACGGCGACCGTTGTTCTGGCGCTCGCCCTGTGCGTCGTCGGAGTGTTCGGGTACCGACGCGAGTCGGACCTGTCTCCGGTTCCGGTGATCGTCCTCGCCTCGCTCGCCCTGGTCGCGCGGCCCATCACCGGCCACATGTCGCAGTTCATGTTCGGCTCCATCGCCGTTGCGGTGCATGTGGTCTGCGCGGCAGTGTGGCTCGGCGTTCTCGGTGCGATGGCGCTGAGCCTGCGCAGCAAGTCTGCGTGGGCGACGCTGCTGCCGGTCTACTCCACCGTGGCCTTCTGGTGCGTGATCGGAGTCGCCGGTACCGGGGTGTTGGACGCGGTGCTCAAGTTGGACAGCATCGCTGACGTGGCCGAGACCGGTTACGGCCGAATCGTTCTCGCCAAGGTTTTGATCACCGTGCTCCTGGTAGCAGCAGCCCACCGAATCCGTCGGACGTGGTTGCCCAGCGTCGTCGGGCATCGGTCCACCGCGGAGTACTCGCTGGGCCGCGCCGCGTCGCACGTCTGCCTGCTGGCGGTGGCATTCGGCCTGGCCGCGGCGCTGGCAACCACTGCCTGACCGCGGGAGTGGAGCCTGCGGAATGACCGGACAAGCGAGCCTGTCGGGGTTCTGTACTAGCCTGATTGCATGCCGAAGTTGACTGTGGTGCCAGGTGGTTCTTCGGCGTCCTCGGTGAACGGTATCCCCACGGTCGCGGAGTTCTTCGCCGGCATAGGCCTGGTGCGAATGGGCTTGGAGCAGGCCGGTTTCGAGGTGCGCTGGGCCAACGACATCGAGCGTGACAAGCATCAGATGTATCGCCAGCACTTCGGTGACGATGCCGGTCATTTTCAGCTCGGTGATGTCGCTTCTACTCGGGGTCATGATCTGCCCGAGGATTTGGCGCTGGCGTGGGCGTCGTTTCCGTGTACGGATCTGTCGTTGGCCGGCGGCCGAGCCGGTCTCGCGGGCAAGAATTCGTCGACGTTCCGGCATTTCACGCGGGTGCTGGGTGAGCTCGGAGCTGCACGCCCCGAGGTGGTCGCGCTCGAGAACGTCGTCGGCTTGGCCACCAGTCACGGCGGAGATGATCTGGCCGCAGCGGTCCGCGAGCTCAACGAGCTCGGCTACTCGGTGGATGTCCTCACCATCGATGCTCGACGCTTCGTTCCGCAGTCACGTCCCCGCCTGTTCTTGATCGGTGCGCAGAATCCCCCCGAGGATGCCCGCGATCCCAACAGTGAGCTTCGGCCCGATTGGTTGCAGGCGGTGTACGGCGATTCGACGTTGCTGACGCACCGGGCACCACTGCCGAGTCCACCGATTCCGTTGACCAGCGGCCTGGGCAACCTGGTCGAGCGTATGGACTACCGCGACGAGCGGTGGTGGGATGCGGCCCGTACCGCGGCGTTCGTGCAGTCGTTGTCGCCGATTCAGCTGCAGCGCATCGATATTCTGAAGAAGGCCCGCAAGGTCAGCTACCGCACCGCATACCGTCGCACTCGCAACGGTGTCGCCGTCTGGGAGGCTCGGCCCGACGACATTTCGGGCTGCTTGCGTACGGCGCGGGGCGGATCGTCGAAGCAGGCGGTCGTCAAGATGGGCAACGGTCGATTGCAGGTGCGGTGGATGACTCCGGTGGAGTACGCCCGCCTGATGGGTGCCGGCGACTACACCCTCGACGGCCTGCGAAACAATCAGGCGCTCTTCGGTTTCGGTGACGCCGTCTGCGTTCCCGTGGTCGCGTGGCTCGCCGAGCACTACCTGATGCCGCTCGTCACCGGGACACTGAGCGCAACGAATACAACCGCGGCACATGTCCAGTCACGGTAAGTCCTCGCTGCGGTCGTCGGCCGTCGCGCCGCGCAAGAGCACCCTGCCGGCGGACGACGTGCAGTCCTTTCGGTCCGCACTGCGAGAAGTGTTGAACGAGAAGGACGATCAGGGCCGGGTGTGGTCGGCAGCCAAGTGGGGCGTGTACGCGTTCTACGATTACGACGGCGAGCCGATCTATGTGGGACAGACCAAGGAAAAGCTCAGCGTCCGGGTGCAGCGACATCTGACCAACCAGCGGACCGACGCCGTGGCGATGCGAGTGCTCGATGTGTTCGAGGTCGCGGAGATCGAGATCTGGCCGCTGTGGAAGTACGAGGACCTCAAGAAGTCAGATGGGGCAGAGCATTTCCGCGCTGCCGAGCGAGACCTCAACGCCCACGAGTACACGGCCTACCTCGAAGCCATCGACAAGTCGCGACACAAGGCGATCCTCAACGAGAAGATCCCGCCGGTCTCGGAACCCATCGCGCTCCCCGCGTCGCTCCGTCGGTCGCTGATCTCCGAACAGACCCGCCGAGAGCGCGGCCACCCCGACATCCGCATCGCACGCCGAGCCGAAACCATCTCACGGCTCGCTGCAGTCACTCGCGAACGCGGCGAGGTGTCCGAGGGACTACGACGCGTCCTCGTGGTGCAAGCGGTGCGTCTGGCCTATCTGTCGGCCGAGCGACTCGCCTTCGTCGAGGGCCATCCGATCCCCGATCCCGCCGCCATCGACGTCACCGCGCTGGTCGGCTCGGTGCTGCACGAGCGCGCACCGGACTCGGATGACGAGACCGACGACATCGACGATGCCGCCGAACCCGAAGGCGAGTTGGACCTGTTCAGCGAGTACTGACTCGTCTCGCCGTAGGCTCGCATCGTGCCGCTTCCCCCTCACGTCGCCGATCTCACCAGCATGGACCTGCTGTTGTCGGTGGCGGAGCTCGGCAGTATCGGGCGAGCGGGCCGGGCGCACGGCATGTCGCAACCGGCGGCCAGTTCCCGCATTCGGGCACTCGAGCGTCGCGTGGGCGCTCCCCTGTTGAAGCGGGGTGCCCGCGGCACGGTGCTGACCGAGTTCGGTGAGCTAGTCGCCAGCTGGGCCGCCCCGGTTCTCCGATCGGCAGAAGGCTTGGCGACGGCGCTCGCCACTCTGCACGCCGAGCGCATCGGCCACCTGCAGATCTCTGCGAGTCAGACCGTCGCTGAATATCTTCTGCCGCGCTGGTTGGTCACGCTCCACACGAATGCCGCGCACATCGTGCCGACGTTGAGTTCGGGCAACTCAGCCGATGTCGCGGACAAGGTACTGGCTGGGGATTCCGATATCGGTTTCGTCGAAAGCCCCAGTGTGCCAGCATCTTTGGACCATCGAACCGTGGCCACCGACGAATTGGTACTCGTGGTGGCACCGGGGCACGAGTGGATCAGCGCTCCGCCGTCGGCCACCGACATCGTCGCCACCGCATTGGTCACCCGAGAGCCCGGTTCGGGGACGCGCTCGGCGTACGAAACCGCAGTGGCGGCAGCAGGTCTGGGGCAACCCGCGTCAGCCCTACTCGAAGTCTCGTCGACCACGGCGATCAAGTCCGCCGTCGGCGCGGGCATCGGCGGTGCGGTTCTGAGCTCGTTGGCCGTCGCCTCGGAGTTGGCTGCCGGCACTCTGATGCGGGTGCCGATCCCCGGACTGACCCTGCGCCGTGAACTGCGGGCGATCTGGCCGTCCGGACGTGTCCCGTCCGGACCGGCCGCAGAACTGCTGGCAGTAGCAGCGAGAACTCAGCCATAACCCAGGGTTATGAGTGAGCAATAATTCGCTACCTACCGGGGACGATCCACGACGCGCACGCTGAGGACATGACCGTGACCGCCGCCGCCACGACCTCGACGTCTACCGAGACCGAGACCGAGACGCACCGCCGCACCTTCGAGCACATCACTCCCAACTGGTTTGCCGCAGTGATGGGGACCGGCATCGTCGCCACAGCGGCGGCCACATTGCCCGTGCAGTTCCCCGCCCTCCACGTCTTTGCCGTGGCGGTGTGGGTCATCGCGGCTACAGCGCTGGTCGTGGTCGGTGGCGCGTTCGTTCAGCATTGGATCGGGCACCGCGACCGAGCCGTCGCCTATGCCCGGCACCCGGTGATGGTGCAGTTCTACGGAGCCCCGCCCATGGCCCTGCTCACCGTCGGTGCAGGTGCTGGCCTGGTTGGCGCGGACCTGATCGGACCCGCCGCGTCGACTGCGCTGTTCGCCATTCTGTGGATAGCGGGGACGCTCACAGGTCTGTTCACCAGCGTCGCCGTTCCGTATCGGATGATCACTACATCCGATCATGACGCGGTGACGGCACTGCCGGCGTGGCTGATGCCCGTCGTCCCGCCGATGGTGTCGGCGTCCACCGGAGCGTTGCTGCTCCCCCATGTACCCGACGGCCAGTGGCGGCTGGCCCTGTTGTGCGCGTGCTACGCGATGTTCGGTCTGTCGTTGATCGTCGGAATGCTCACCATGACGTTGATCTACGGACGCCTACTGCACGGCGGCATGCCACCCGTCGACGCAGCGCCCACCGTGTGGATCACACTGGGATTGATCGGTCAGTCGATCACCGCGGCGAACCTGCTCGGCACCGATGCGTCGATGGTGTTCACCGGTACACAGAGCTCGATCGCCGTCGGATTACACATCTTCGGCCTCGGTTACGGGTTGATCATGGGCGGCTTCGGCGCTCTGATGTTCACGCTCGCGACGGCTCTGACCGTGCATGCGGTGCGCCGGAACATGGGTTTCTCGCTGACGTGGTGGTCCTTCACGTTCCCCGTCGGCACCTGCGTCACCGGAGCAGCCGCACTGGGACGTGCGCTGGACTTCGGCGCAATACAGGCCCTGTCCGTTGCCCTCTACGTCCTACTCCTTACAGCATGGATCACCGTTGCCACCCGCACCGTTCGAGGTGTCCTCCGAGGGAACCTGCTGCACCCCAATTGAACTCACATGTGCGCGAGCACATTCACCACGTTGCCGCCCGCATCGCGGAAGAAGAAGCGACGCACGCCCCACTCCTCGTTGGTGATCTCGTAGACGATTTCGAGGTCGGCATCCACCGCAGCGCGATAGGCCGAGTCCACGTCGTCCACCTCGATCGACGCCGACGGGTTCACCGGCCCGGTGGGGTCGGTGGTGATCAGACTCAGCTGCGCCGAACTGTCACCCGCCGGAGCGAGTGTGGCAATCCAACCGTGGTTCATGACGACCTCCATGCCGGTGACCTGGACGTACGCGTCCAGCGTCGCATCGAGATCGGTCACCGTGAGCAGGGGCATCGCGCGCTCAACGTCCATGTTCGGACTGTATCGCTCCGAAAGCGTCCCCGCGGGGACGTTCTCGAACGAGCATCTCGCACATGGGGACGATGTTTCGATGCTGCTGTTCTCGATCCTCCAATCGGAGAATTGGAGTAGGACAGTCGGCCAGAAAAGGGCTTCCCTTTCACGCGGAGCCTGTACGTAGGACTCGCGACTGTTCTTTCTCCTGCGCGATCTGCGGTTGCTCATGATGTCCCCCCGGATGTGTGGTCGAGAGAGTAGGCGAGGGGTACGATAAACTGCTGATCACGGTCGCAGGACGACCGAGCGCGTTGTTGGGTCCGGCAGAGCGAAAGCAATGGAACACGTTCGACGACGTAGCCGATGTCTTCGACTCGGAACACGACCCGACCCTTGCGGGCGATCTGGTCGACATCGACGACTCGATGCAGGACCCATGGCAGCGATGAGGACGGTGCTCGACACCAGCGTCCTCATAGGAGACTCACTCGATCGCATCGAGGGAGAAGTTGCGATCAGTGCGATCAGCCTGGCGGAACTTCACTTCGGAGTGTTGGTTGCTCACACGTCCGAACAGCGAGCGATGAGACTTCAGCGATTGGTTGCGGTCGAGCGCCGTTTCGAACCACTTGCAGTGGATGCCAACGTTGCCCGAAGCTATGGTCGGCTGGCCGCAGCAGTTCGAGAAAGCGGCCGCCGCCCACAGGCGAGAGCTCTGCGCGCGTCCTGGGTCGTTCCGCAGGCTCCACTCCTGCTGATGATCGCGGCAACCGCACACGCCCACGGTGCTCGACTGATGACCCGCAATGCCGAGGATCTTCGAGGCATCGAAGAACTGGTCCAGATCGACACCCCCTGAAGTCATCGATTCGTTCACCCCTACGACACGTGCCATTCTCACAACACACGTCGGCGCGTCGGTTACGGTCGGAACCATGAGGAACTTCCGTGTTCGATATTTCTCAGGAGAACTCTGAAGTGAACATTGCTCGTCGCGCCATCACTGGTGGAATCGTCGGTCTCGCAGCCGCTCTGACCCTGGCCTCGTGCTCCGAACCAGCAGCCCCCGACAGCAGCGGCGGTACGAGCGGGACCCTGACGGTCTACACCTCGGAGCCGCAGGCCAAGATCGATGCGCTCAACGCAGAGTTCACCGCCGAGAACCCTGGCATAGACGTGCAGGTTTTCCGTGCAGGAACCGGCGATCTCAACGCCCGCATCGCCTCCGAGCGGCAGACCGGAGCAATCGGTGCCGACGTCCTCCTGGCCGCCGACGCGCCGACATTCGAGAAGTACAAGGCCGACGATCTGCTGCTGCAGTACACCCCGGCCGACGTCGACGCACTCGATCAGAACGTCGTCGATCCGGATGGTTACTACGTCGGCACCCGCATCATCCCGACGGTCATCGCGTACAACACCGGGACGATCTCGCAGCCTCCGACGTCGTGGAAGGATCTGGCCGATCCCCAGTACAAGGGCAAGATCACGCTGCCCAATCCCGATGTCTCCGGCGCGGCCGCCTTCAACACCGCGGTCTGGCTCGGCCAGCCGGACCTCGGACTGCCGTGGCTGACCAACCTCGTCGCCAACGAACCTGTGGTCGCCGAGAGCAACGGCCCCGTCGCCCAGGCCGTTGCCGCCGGCACGCAGCCGATCGGCATCGTCGTCGATTATCTGGTGCGCGAACTGGCCGACAAGGGCTCGCCCATCGCCGCGTCGTACCCCACCGACGGTGTCCCGTACATCTCCGAGCCGGCCGGCATCTTCAAGGACTCGGCCAACCAGGAGGCTGCGCAGAAGTACGTGGACTTCCTGGTCAGCAAGCGCGGTCAGGAAATCGCCGTCGAACAGCAGTACCTACCCGTTCGATCAGATGTGGGCACGCCTGAGGGTGCACCCGCTCTGAGCGACATTGCCCTGCTGAACCCGGATCTCGACACGATCACCTCGTCGCAGCCCGATGCCGTTGCCACGTTCAACGATCTTCTTGGCTGACCGCGTCACCTGGGTACGCGTCGGCCTGTGGCTGGCCGTCCTGGCCCTGATCGGTGCACCGCTGGCCGCTGTCGTCTCGATCGGGTTGGGCGGCAATCACATACAGGAACTGCTCGACGGCGGTATTGCGTCGGCAGCCGCCAACAGCGTCGTGTCCGCCGGCGCATCGGCCGTGGCAGCGGTGGCGCTCGCGACCATCATGGCGCTCGTTCTGGACCGCACCGACCTGCCGGGGCGGTCGGTGCTCAGGCTGATCCTGCTGAGCCCGTTGCTGATTCCACCGTTCGTCGGCGCGATCGCCTGGACGGGACTGCTGGGACCGAGCGGACTGCTCAACACGTATTGGAACGACGCGTTCGGTAGCGGACCTCTGTGGAACATCTACGGCGGAGACGGCGTGATCTTTCTGCTCACCGTGCACTCGTATCCGCTTGCCTACCTGATCATCTCGGCGGCGTTGCGGCGGGTTCCGGGCGATCTGGAGCAGGCGGCTCGGATCGCGGGGGCATCGGCCTGGCATGCCATGCGCGACGTGACGCTGCCGCTGCTCCGGCCGGCTCTGTTGGCGTCGCTCACGCTGACTGCGGTGTCCAATCTCGCCGACTTCGGCATCCCCGCGCTCATCGGGCTGCCGGAACGCTATGTCACCCTCTCCACCATGGTGTACCGATACATTCAGTCGGGCACCGTGGATCGACCGCTCGAGGTCGTCTCCACCATCGGCATCGGGCTCCTCGGCGTGGCCGTGGTCGCGGTCGCACTCGATCGCATACTCGGGCGTCGCTCTGTTCAGCTCGATGGCGCGGTCACTGCGCCGCAACTACTTCCGTTGGGACGCAGTCGGATTCCAGCGGGCATCGCCGCGTGGATCATCGGCCTCGCCCTCACCGTTCTGCCGATCCTGGCACTGGCAACGCAAGCACTGCTTCCGGCCCCCGGCGTTCCGCTCACGTGGGACAACCTCACCCTGCAGAGCATCGAGAATGCCGTCACTGCACCGGGAACCCTGGTGGGCATTCAGAATTCGGTGACCCTGGCGCTCGGAGCTGCGCTCGTGTGCGGATTCCTCGGCCTGGCCATCGGCGTGTTGACCACGCGCACCCGATCCCGCGACAACGTCGGCCTCGATCTGGCAGCAATGCTGCCGCAGGCGATCCCCGGTCTGGTCATCGCAGTCGGGTGGCTGATCATCGGCCGCTACACCGGTCTGTTCGATACGAAGTGGGTGATCCTGTGCGCGTACGTGATGGCGTTCCTGGCGATCGTCGTGCAAGCCGTGCGAGCACCATTGAGCTCCACCCCCGCAGCGTTGGAGGAAGTCGCCAGATCCTCCGGTGCCTCCCATCTTCGATCGTTGTGGGACGTGCCGTGGAAGATGGCAATACCCGCCGCCGTCACCGGCGCGGTGCTCGTCGCCCTCACTGCGGTGCGTGAGCTGACGATGTCGGTCCTGCTCGTCGCGCCTGGAACTCAAACCCTCGGCGTCTCGATCTTCAACCTGCAGCAGGCCGGCGACTACAACGCTGCCTCTGCCCTGTCCCTACTCGTCGCGCTCGTCGGATTCGCGGGCCTCGGCCTCGTGGCGTCCACCCGAGTCGGACGCTGAGAAAAGGTAATCGATGTCTGCCATCACGATCGAGCATCTCGGCCTCCGATATCCCGACGGCACAATCGGATTGGACGGTATAGACCTCGCCGTCGCCGACGGTGAGTTCGTCGCCCTCGTCGGTCCGTCGGGATCGGGTAAGACCACGCTGTTGCGGACCGTTGCCGGCTTCTTGACGCCTACTTCCGGGTCCATCGCACTCGGCTCCGATGTCGTTGCCAGCGAAAATCTTTCGACTCCACCCGAGTCACGCAAGCTCGGGATGGTGTTCCAACAACACGCGCTGTGGCCGCACCGCAGTGTCGGCCGCAACGTGTCGTACCCGCTGGAGTTGGCAGGGGTCGGGAAAGCCGAACGGGCGAAGAAGGTGGCCGAGGTACTCGAGCTCGTCGGCCTGCCCGGTCTCGAGAAACGTGATCCGGCCACATTGTCGGGCGGCCAGCGCCAACGCGTCGCACTCGCTCGTGCGCTCGTCTCCTCGCCGCGGGCGCTACTGCTCGACGAAGCACTGTCCGCGTTGGACGAGCCCTTGCGAGATCGCCTTCGCCTCGAGCTCCGGGCATTGACGCAGGCAGCGGGATTGACCGTCGTGCACGTCACGCACGACCGCACCGAGGCACTCGCCCTCGCAGACCGCGTGGTGGTCCTCGATCAGGGGACCATCGCGCAGATCGGTACCCCGGAAGACGTGGTGCGTGCTCCCGAGTCGGCGTTCGTCGCGCGTTTCCTGTCCGACGCCACCCTGGTCGACGGCACCGTCGCACACGGCACGTTCACCTCGGGCTCCCTCACCCTCGAGGCGGAGGGCTCCGGACCCGGGATGCTCGCGATACTGCCGACCGACATCGACATCGTGCCCGACGACGAGACGGGCACCGACGGGCACATCCGGGGAACCGTCACCTCGTCGCTGTTCGGCCGCGACGCCAGTGATGTCACGGTGCGTAGTAATGATGTCGACTTCCGCTGCTCGGTTCGGGGAACGCGTCCCCAGGTGGGCGATGCTGTCACCCTGACCGTGCGCCGGTCGTTCTTCTACGCGCACTAGCGTCACCAGCCCGAGGGATCAGGTCATCCCCCGCTACGACACTGTGACCCATGAGACAGGAATATTGTTTGCTTAGCGCATGTATGTATATATATGGTTGCAGACAGCAAGTAATCGAATCTCAGCGTTGGAGTACTCATGGCAGTTCGATCCACGACAGCGGAGTCGCTCGTCGAAGAGGTCTTCCTCTTCGGGCGCACGCTGAAGCGGGCCGTGACCACCGGAGTCGAGGATTCACCGCTACCGCAGGCACTGACCGGAGTTCTGGCCATCCTCGCTACCGAAGGTGAATGCAGACAGACCGACCTCGCCAGCAGGCTTTGCGTCAGCCAGTCCGCCCTCAGCCGGCAGATCGCGGACCTCGTCGACCTCGGCTACATCGATCGGCATCCCGATCCGGACGACAGAAGAGCGTCTCGGGTCTGTGTGTCGGACGAAGGCCAGGCTCGACTCAAACAGATTTGGGACAGGCGAGCACGACGCCTTGCAGAGATGTTGAGCGAATGGAGCGAGACGGAGGCACTCGATGCCCTCGATTCGATTCGCAAGCTCAACGACACGTTCACCGAAGACGCCCACGCCCAGCACCAGGACGTGGCCCGCATTGAATTGATTGCGAGATAAAGACATGACCGAAACTCCGCCGAATCAGGCAGTCGCAGATCCCGATGCGATGTCGCATCGTCAGATCCTCGAAGCCCTCACCGGACTGCTGGCCGCGCTGTTCACCGCGCTGCTGAGCACCACCATCGTCTCGACGGCCCTGCCGACCATCATCGGTGACCTGAAAGGCTCGCAGACCGCGTACGCCTGGGTCATCACCACCGCGCTGCTGGCCAACGCCGCGTCGACGCCCATCTGGGGCAAGCTCGCCGACCTGTTCAACAAGAAGGTCCTCGTTCAGAGCGCGATCGTCATCTTCGTCGCCGGCTCACTGATCGCCGGCTTCGCGCACAACGTTCCGCTGCTGCTCGCCGCACGTGTGGTGCAGGGCATCGGCATGGGTGGTCTGACGGCACTCGTCATCGCCATCATCGGCACCATCGTCTCCCCGCGTGATCGCGGTCGCTACTCCGGCTACACCGGCGCTGTCATGGCCGTGTCGATGTCCGGTGGCCCCATCCTGGGCGGCGTCATCGTGGACAGCCCCCTCGGCTGGCGCTGGTGCTTCTTCGTCTGCGTGCCGTTGGCAGTCATCGCCCTCGGCCTGCTGCAGAAGACGCTGCACATCAAGACCGTCCGCAAGGACAACGTTTCCATCGACTGGCTCGGCGCGCTTCTGCTCACCGCAGGCGTTTCCGTTCTCCTCGTGTGGGTTTCGTTCGCCGGCAAGGCCGACTACTACGACTGGATCTCCCGCGAAACCGCCTACCTCGTCGGCGGCGGCGTCGCTCTGCTCATCCTGACGGTCATCGTCGAGGCTCGGCACAAGTCGCCGATCATCCCGCTCAAGATCGTCACCGAGCGCACCACCGGCCTCGCCATCATCGCGTCCATCGCCGTCGGTGTCGGCCTCTTCGGAGCTACCACCTTCCTCGGCCAGTACTTCCAGACCGCTCGCGGCTACACCCCCACCGAAGCCGGATTGCTCTCCATCCCATTGGTGTTCGGCATGCTCGTCGCCTCCGTGGGCTCCGGTCAGCTCATCACCAAGTTCGGTAAGTGGAAGCCGTTCATCGTCACCGGTTCCGTTCTGCTGGTCGTCGGGTTCCTGCTCCTGGGCACCATCGATCACGCCACCAGCCTGGTCACGGTCGGCATCTTCATCACCATCGTCGGCCTCGGTACCGGCATGCTGATGCAGAACCTCGTTCTCGCAGTACAGAACACGGTCAGCGTTCAGAATGTCGGCGCGGCATCGTCCACCGTTGCCTTCTTCCGTACCTTCGGCGGCGCGATCGGCGTCTCTGTTCTCGGCTCGCTGCTCGCAACCCGGGTCGCCGAGAAGTCGGCATCGGGCTTGGCTCAGCTCGGAGTGGACAGCTCGGCCGGCGGCGGTGGATCGCTCGACCTCACCTCGTTGCCCGCACCGATCGTCAGCGTCATCCGCACCGCCTACGGTGACGCAACCGGACGCATCTTCATGATCGCCGGCTTCGTCGCGATCGTCACCCTGATCGCAGTGATCTTCATTCCCAATCGCCCTCTGCGCCAGACGATCGACATCGCCTCGACCCCCGCAACGGGTCCGGTGGACCAGTCGCACGATCAGCTCGCCGAGATCCCGTCCCTCGGTGCAACTCAGGAGTACGTCTCGGCGGACTACCACACCGACCGCGGCACCACCTCTGATCGCAGCCTCGCCAACGATCGCGGCATCGCCGACGATCTCAGCTTCGACAACGATCCCAGGGTCGACAGCAGCCGCATCGGTGGTCGGCACATCGAGGGTCGCCACGAGGCCCAGCCAGGGCAGCGACCCTTCGAGGGCCTGAGCACCGACGCACGTGATCGGCTGCTCACCCTGCTGCTGCCCGAGCCCAAGGACACGTTGGCCGCACTCGACGAGGCCGAGGCCATCCGCGCCGAAGTTGTCGAACTGCAGCAAGAACTCGATGCGAAGATGATCGACTTCGACGCAGTGTGCGAGCGGCTTCGCCGCCTCGGACTCAGCGAGGAGCAGGTCGCTCGGGTGCTGGGAGACAACCACATTCCCGACAGTCGCAATCACTACGCACCCGCCGGACTGAACGGCCACAGCGTCAACTGAGCGCAGCACGATGAAGATTCCCCGCACCCCATTCGGAGTGCGGGGAATTTTCGTTCTCTATGCTGACAGAACAGACCGCCCACCTCTTTCCCGGGAGCACCTTCCATGACACGTCGCTCCCGGTTGTCCGTCGCAGCGGTGGTCCTGGCAACGACCATCGCCTGCGGGGCGTGCGCAGCCGAGAAGCAGCCGCCTCCGGCCGGCACCCCGATCGACGGCGCCACGGGAGCGGCACCCGGTCTGGCATGGACTCTCGCGCCCTCGGACCTCGACGTCGAGGACGGGCAGTTCCGCGATCCGGTGCACGGCACCGATACCGACTCGGCGGAGTCGGGTTCCATCACCGACGGGTCGACGGTCGCCACCCTCGTCGGCCGTCCGGACGGGCGAGAGTTCGTCGATGCCACTCTGGTGGGTTTCGATATCGCCGACGGGTCGGTGCGCTGGCGAGTTCCCGCAGACGACATCGCCGGTTGCGGCGAGGAATTCGTCGACGGACAGATCGTCTGCTATCGCGGCAACAGTGGCTCGAGATCCGAAATCTTCACTGTCGACGGCGAATCCGGGGAGTCACGCACCCACGAAGCGGCATTTCCCATCGACAAGCTGACCACGTCCGACGGCCATGTGTTCAGCCTCAGGGCAACGGACGAAGGTGGTGAGCCGACGATAGCGCGCGGTACCGCAGACACCCTCGACGCAGACTGGTCGGTGCAGGTCGACTCTGTGCAGGTCAACTCAGCGCAGGTTCATTCGATGCAGTCTCGGTTCGCTCCCGAGCTACGCACGGAGAACGGGATCGGGCTGTTGAACGGCGATCAAGGTCTGTTCGCCTTCGACCTCGATACCGGCGACAACTTGTGGTCGAGAACAGCTCCCGACTGCGCACGCTCCGGCATTGCCGCACTCGACGGCTCGGTGCGAGTGATACGAACGGACTGCTCCGATCCCAGCGCGGTCACGGGTTCCGAGATCGTCGGCACCGATGGATCCGTGCTCGCGGCAACGGATTCCGTCACCGTGCAGCAGCCCTCGTTCGATTCACCGTCCGAAGCCGGACCCCGGCTGCTCGGTACCGGCGGCTACCGGCCGTCGAACCCAGATCCGGTGTGGACCAACGACAGTCTCCTGTGGACAGTCCCGGAGGGCATCTCGGATACTGCCGCGCGGTTCCTGTCGACCAACGGACTCGCCTATGCCGTCACCGGGTCGGTGGCTCTGCTCCGCAACAACGACACCGCCACCGAATCCGCCGTCGACCTCGACACCGGAGCTACGTTGTGGAGCCACGGGTCGGTCGCGTTCGCCGAGGTCGGCGCGCTGGACGGCGACGTCGCCACCTTGTTCGGCCCGGAGACCTTGCACGGTATCGACGTCAGGACCGGAAACACCGTGTGGGACATACCAACAACGGCATTCGACGACGAGAACATCGATGTTCGGTCGTGGCCGACGTTCGATCGAGTCGATGCCGATTCCATCGACACCGACTCGATCTACAGCAGGGCATCGAGCATCTCGGTCCTGCGAAAGACCTAGAACTCACTCGTCGACGCCGTCACACCCTGTTCTACCGGCCGGGGACGTACTTGAGCGCCTTGACGAAGGGGGGCATGATCTTTGCCCACAGCTTCGGCGGAAGTCCGCGCGGCCCACCGAGATTGAGCAGACGGGTCGTCGCGATGGTCTGCGGCTCGGTGTACTTGAGCAAGCCCTCGGTGCCGTGCCTGCGGCCCATACCCGACACGCCCATACCGCCCATCGGCGCACCTGTGGTGCCCCATGTCGGCGCGTAGCCCTCATCGACGTTCACAGTGCCGGCATGCAGCCGTGCTGCAATGGCCTCGCCCTGGGCCTTCGTCTTGGCCCACACACTGGCGTTCAATCCATAATCGGTGTCGTTCGCCTTCGCGATGGCCTCGTCCACATCGGCGACAGGGTAGATCGACACCAGCGGCCCGAAGGTCTCCGTCGCCGCGCACTCCATGTCCTCGGTAACGTTGGCCAACAGCGTCGGCTCGTAGAACAGCGGGCCGATGTCCGGGCGAGCCTTGCCGCCTGCGATCACGGTCGCACCCTTGACCTTCGCGTCGTCGACATGAGCCGAGACGGTCTTGATCTGGTCCTCGGAGATGAGGCTGCCCATCTCGATGCCGAATTCGTAGTCGGCTCCGAGGGTCATCTTGCGCACCCGCTCGCCGAATTTCTCGGTGAACTCTGCGGCAATCGACTTCTCGACGTAGATGCGTTCGATGGAGATGCAGAGCTGGCCGGAGTTCGAGAAGCAGGCCCGCACGGCCGCGTCGGACACTTCCCGCAGGTTGGCACCCTTGGCGACGATCATGGCGTTCTTGCCACCGAGCTCGGCGGAGAACCCGATGAGTCGACGCCCCGCCTGCTCCGCCAGGAGCTGGCCGGTGGCCGTGGAGCCGGTGAACATGACGTACTCGGTGTTCTCGACGATCGCCGTGCCCACCACCGAGCCGGGTCCGGGAACGACGGCGAAGATGTCTCGGGGCAAGCCTGCCTTGTAGAGCAGCTCGACACAGGCCAATGCGCAGTACGGCGTCTGGCTGTCCGGCTTGAGGACGACTCCGTTGCCGGCGAGCAGCGCCGGGATGGCGTCGGACACTGCGAGGGTCATCGGGTAGTTCCACGGCGAGATGATCCCGACGACGCCCTTGGGCTGGTACCGGACCCGGGTCTTGGTCAGCACGGGCAGCATGCCGGTGACCTTCTTGGGGGCCAACAGCTTCGCCGCGGTGCGCGCGTAGTGCCGAGCGGTCATCGAGATGTCGAGGACCTCCTCGAGGGCCGCGGCGCGCGACTTCCCGGTCTCGGCCTGGGCCATGTCCATCAGCTCCTCGCGGTGAGCGAGTACCAGGTCTCGGTAGCGGTGGAAGATTTCCGCACGCTCGGATACCGGACGCTTGGCCCAGGCGACCTGAGCGGTGCGGACGCGCGCGATGGCGGCCAGTGCATCTGCAGCCGTGCCGACCGGGATGGTCGCCAGCTCCTTACCGGTGAACACCTCGGTGATCGTCTTGGTCGGCCGCGATTCGGCGTCGGGAATGGCGATGAGATCAGCGAGCCGGTAGAAGGTCGCAGTGGACGGAGCAGGCATTTTGGCATCCCTACTGAAGAGTAATGTTTGAAGTAACAGACAACCTACCTGGTCTTGGGCTCACTTCACAGGGCCGAATTCGCCGGCCCCTGTGGCACGATGGACTGTGGTCTACCGGACGTCGGGGCGTACGGAGCTACTGGGGTGGGAAATACATGCGCAAGGCATTCGTTTTGGCCGGAGCTGCAGCGTTGATGCTGTCGTTCGCAGGGTCGGCCCAGGCCGATCCGCTACAGGATTTCGTCTCGCCGCCGAGCGATCCGGCTGCGTATCTCCCCACCTCACTCGGTGATCCTTGGTTCGATCCGCCCGCCGGATTCGAGAATCTGCAGCCGGGCACGGTCCTGAACCGTCGTGATGTCGCGGTGACGCCGGGGGCGTCGTCGGTGCAGTTGCTCTTCCGCTCGACCGACTCCAAGAACCAGCCCATCGCAGCGGCAACAACGGTTCTGACGCCCACCGCGCCGTGGACCGGCGGCGGCGATCGGCCCGTCATCGCCTACAACGAGGCGACGGACTCACTCGGCAACAAGTGCGCGCCGTCGTACACGCTTCCGCGGGGCAACAACAAGGAAATCGATCAGGTACGCATTCTGCTCGATCGCGGCTATGCCGTGGTCGTCACCGATTATCAGGGCCCTCGGCAGGCCTACTCGGCCGGGCTCGTTTCCGGACACACCGTGCTCGACGGTCTCCGCGCCTCTCGGAGCGCAGGCGTGAGTGCAGACGCGCCGATCGGCATCACCGGCTATTCCGGCGGTGCGATTGCCTCGGGCTGGGCCGCGCAATTGGCCCCCGCGTACGCACCCGAGCTGAATATCGCAGGCGTTGCATTCGGCGGCCCGCCGACCGACTACAAGATTCTGCAGACGTCGTTGAACGGCCAGATCGGCTCGGGCCTGTTCACTGCGGCGACGATCGGATTGTCTCGGGAGTACCCCGAGATGCGGCAGCTCGCCAACGACAACGGCAAGCGGCTCGCTCTCGCACAGAAGGATCAGTGCGTGGACGTGTTGTCCTACACCGGACTATTGCTGCTGGACCAGCGAAACCTCTCCAGCGTTCCCAATGTCTTCGAGCACCCGATCACCAAAGCCATCGTCGAGGAAAACCGGATGGGCCAGACCAAGCCGGAGGCACCGGTGTACATCTACCAGGGCCTGCAGGACTTCCTCATCCCCAAGGAAGGTGCCGAGGCCGTGCAGGATCAGTGGTGCGCCGCCGGCGCTTCGGTCCATCTCGAAGAGGTTCCCGGAGACCACACACTCGCTCAGTCCAACGGCCGTCCCGGAGCATACGATTGGCTCGCGCAGCGTCTCGCAGGAGTACCCACCTCGGGCTGCGAACGCGTGATTCGCTAGAGGTTCGGTAGCGAATCTCTTTTTCGCCTTGACCCTCACGCCACGGGAGGCAGCACAGTGTCCTTCGTGAGTGATTCGTCCGCGAGTAGTTCTGTCGACGTTCGGGCCGACCTACAGGTCGGCGCGGTCTCGAAGTTGGTCGGTGTCAGCGTCAGGACGTTGCATCATTACGACGAGATCGCGTTGGTGGTGCCGTCGGGCAGAACCCCGAAGGGCTATCGGACGTATTCGTCGGCCGATGTCGAGCGGCTGCATCAGGTGCTGACCTACCGCGAGCTCGGGTTCTCGCTGGACGCCATTGCTGCGTTGCTCGACGACCCGGCGGTCGACGCGATGGCGCATCTACGGCGGCAGCGAGAGTTGTTGAACGAGCGGATCGATCACTTGCACGCAATGGCTGCGGCCGTGGACAAGATGATGGAGGCGAAGAAGATGGGTATGCAACTGACCCCCGAGGAGCAGCGCGAGATTTTCGGCGACAACTGGCCCGGCGAGGAGTACGCCGAGGAAGCCGAGCAACGCTGGGGCGAGACCGACGCGTGGAAGCAATCGCAGCAGCGAACGGCGACGTTCACCAAGGACGACTGGAAGGCCGTCAAGGAAGAGACGGACCTGTTCGAGGCGGATCTGGCTGCCGCGATGCAGCGTGGCGTGTCGCCGGATTCCGCCGAGGCCGGGCTGTTGGCCGAACGTCATCGGGCATCGATCGAGCGGTACTACGACTGCGGTTACGAGATGCAGGTCAACCTGGCGGAGATGTACATCGCCGACGAGCGATTTGCCAAGCACTACAACGACATTGCCGACGGCTTGGCGCAGTACCTCCGTGACGTCATCGTTGCGAACGCTGCTCGTCAGCGCTGACGCGAGCCATCGCAGACCGCTCGTGTGCGGTCGATCCGCCCCAGACGCCGTGCCTTTCGTTCGTGTCGAGTGCGTGTTGCAGGCAGCGCATGATCACGGGGCATCGGCTGCACACGAGCTTGGCCTGTCGCTCGAGGCTTCTCAGCGAGTATCCCCGCAACCCCAGAGGTGGGTAGAACATCGAGACCGGCATCGAGCGGCAGGCCGCATCCATCTGCCAATCCCAGTGATCCGAGTGTGGTTGCAGCGCTTGCGCTTTCATTGTCATTGCTCGCTTCTTTCGGATCAGAGATCGAGCAGTCGGCGGGCATTGACGGAGGTGGCCGCGCGCCAGTTCTCGAGGCCACCGACACCGGCACCGGCGTCGAGTGATCGCAGTTGCTCTTGTACGCCGGTGATCGGCGTGAAGCAGTAGTCACTGCCGTACACCAATCGATCAGGGCCGACGGTGGACAGCAATGCAGGTAGTTGCCGCGGAACCGGGGTCCCGGCAAGGTCGAACCACAAGCGCTGCAGCACATCCGGAGTCGTCGGCGTTCCCAGACCCACCTGGGTCCGGAAGAAGTCGACACGATCCGCCAACAGTGGCAATACTCCGCCGCCGTGCGTGAACACCCAGCGAATGTTCGGGAATCGATCGACCACGCCCAACAGAATCAGGTCGACGACGGTTCGTGCTGTGTCGAAGAGGAATTCGATCATCGGAGCCGGCCGCCCGAGTGTGACGGCGGGCGCGTTCGGCGGCGAGGTGGGATGCACGAACACGACTGCCGAACGCGCATTCAAAGCTGCGAGCAGTGGCGTCAGTACGGCGTTGCCCAAGTACATTCCGCCCGCGTTGGACATCACCGTGACTCCGTCGGCACCGAGTTGATCGAGCGCGCGAATTGCCTCGACAGTCGAGTCGACGACGTTCGGCAGCGGGAGCGAGGCGAAGAAACCCAGGCGGGGCTGATCCCGAACCATCCCGGAAGCAAAGTCGTTGACGCGCCGGGCCAGATCGGCCGCCTTTCGGTCGTCGCCGAAATGCACGCCGGGTGACGAGACGGACAGGATCGCGGAGTCGATGCCACAGCCGTCCATCATCTGCAGGTGTTCGCCGACCGACCAACTCGGCCACTTCGGCATGCCGTCGGGAAACACGATGCCCGACGCGAGGGCCTCCCGAAGGTAGAAGTCCGGAACCATATGTGAATGAACGTCGATCACTCCGCCGGAGGCCGAGGTGGGCGTTGCCGATGCCCGTGCGGAGGTGGCCGCCGACAGCGCGGCACCGGAGATCGTCGCGGCACCGAGCGCGCCGAGCAGAGTTCTGCGATCGATCACAGTCGAAGTCCTTCAGTCGGCATCCGTAACTGACGCTATCGTCACATATGAGATAAACCGCAGTCAACGGTGACTTGTACCAACTCTCGTGGGACTAGCATTGCGCGATGACGACCGAACGTACGACGCCCACCCCGCTGCAGTTTCTGGGCTATTCGTTCGGACGAACCCTGCCCGAGTCGATGCAGGATTGGGTTCGTAAGGATCTCGTGGGCAACGGTGCCCAGGTCCGCTACATTGCCCGTTTCATCGTGCCGATCATTCCGCTACTGCTGTTGTTCCTGCTGATTCCGGGTCCGCTGTGGATGTCGCTCGCAATGATGTCGTTGTTGTTCATCCCGCTGGTGTACTTCTCGATTGCGCTGATGAACGTCTACCGGCGGCACCGCTTGCTGATTCACGGACTCGACCCACAACTGATCAATGCCAGGGCGCAGAGCCGAGCCGACCGCACTCGCGACGACTACGAACGGCGTCACGGCCGCGGTTGACGCTCGGACGATAGTCTTCTGCGCATGACTTCACCTGTGGAATTCAAGGCAACCGCTGATCTGGCCGACGAGATCGGTCCCGACATCCGCAGCTGCGATACCCAGTTCATCCAATTCGGCAAGAACACCGAATTCGCGGGCCCCATCACCACTATCCGTTGCTTCCAGGACAACCTGCTGGTCAAGCAGACGCTCAGCGAACCCGGCAACGGCGGCGTACTGGTGGTCGACGGCGATGCCAGCGTGCACACCGCATTGGTCGGCGACATCATCGCCGGACGAGGCGTCGACAACGGTTGGACCGGTGTCATCGTCAACGGCGCGGTGCGCGACTCGGCGATTCTGCGCACGCTCGACATCGGCGTCAAAGCACTGGGAACCAACCCGCGTAAGAGCACGCAGACCGGCTCAGGCGAGAAGAACGTGCCGGTCAGCTTCGGCGGCGTCACCTTCAACCCGGGAGAGATCGTCTACAGCGACCACGACGGAGTCGTCGCAGTCCAGCTGTGACAACTCGGGCGGCAGGCATGGTGCCTGCCGCCCGTGATCACTACTTCACGAACGCGAGCAGCGCGTCGTTGACTTCTTGGAAGTGCGTCCACAGCAGGCCGTGCGGTGCGCCCTCGACCTTGACGTACGTCGCCTCCGGGAACGCCTCGTGGAACGGACGGCCCGTCGAGTCGATCGGCAGGATGTTGTCTGCGGTTCCGTGCAGGATCAGCGTCGGCTTGCCGGATTCACGAACCTTCGCGACATCTCCGCGGAAGTCCTCGAGCCACGTCGGTACGACGGCATAGGCCGCAACCGGTGCGCTGGTGGTGGCGGTGTTCCAGCTCGCGCGGACCGTCGCCTCGCTGATGCGGGTGCCGAGATTCTCGTCGAGGTTGTAGAAGTCCTTGTAGAAGTTCTCGAACCAGGTGAACCTGTCTTCGCGGGCAGCGGTCTCGATGCCGTCGAACACCGACTGCGGGACACCGGTCGGGTTGTCGTCGGTCTGTAGCAGGAACGGCTCGAGGGAGGCGAGAAACGCGAACTTGGCGACGCGATCGGTGCCGTACTTCGCTGCATATCGCGCCAATTCGCCTGTGCCCATCGAGAATCCGACCAAGATGACGTCACGCAGGTCCAGCTCGGTGATCACCTTGTCCAGGTCTGCGGCGAAGGTGTCGTAGTCGTAGCCGACGGTGGGCTTGCTCGACTGCCCGAACCCGCGACGGTCGTAGGTGATGACGCGATACCCGGCGTCGAGCAGGGCGCGTGACTGGCGTTCCCAGGAGTTGCCGTCGAGCGGGTAGCCGTGGATGAGCACGACGGGTTGGCCGGTGCCGTGATCCTCGTAGTAGACCTCGACGGGGGTGGAGTTCTCGGTTCCGACGTTGATGTGCGCCATGATCCTGCCTTCCTGTGTCCTGGACATCGAGCGGGAGAACGGTCGTTCTCTCCGCGTATCGATTACCATAGAGAACGTTGGTTCTCTCGGCAAGGGGTGAGCGATGACCAGTACGGAAATCGGACGGGCACAGGTGGTGAACGCCGCGGACGAACTGTTCTATGCGCGCGGCATTCAGGCGGTGGGTATGGACGAATTGCGCGCCAAGGCCGGCATTTCCCTCAAACGCCTCTACACGCTCTTTCCCTCGAAAACCGCCATCGTCGCCGAGGTTCTTCGCGGTCGCACCCAGCAGTGGAACGACGGCATCCACGCCGAGGCCGACCTACACCAATCCCCTCGCGAGAAACTGCTGTCGATCTTCGATTTCCTGGACCACTGGTTTCGCCAGGACGACTTCCGCGGGTGCGCCTTCATCAACTCGTTCGGCGAACTGGGCGCAACCATGCCCGAGGTCGCCGACGCCGCACACCAACACAAGAAGAGTTTCATCGAGTACGTCACCGCACTGGCCGTCGAAGCCGGATGCCAGCCGTCCGTCGGGCTGCAGATCGCGCTGCTCGCCGAGGGCGCTCAAACCACCGCAGCCATCACCGAATTGGCCGAATCCGCTACTGCAGCAAAGACTGCAGCCGAGGTCCTGTTGAATTCGGACGCACGGCGATGAGCTCGACTTTCGGCCCGGCCGTCCCCATTCTGCGCATTTTCGACGACGCCGAAGCGCGTGCGTTCTACCTGGACTACCTCGGCTTCGCGGTCGAATGGGAACATCGATTCGAGCCGGATCTGCCGCTCTACATTCGCATTTCACGCGGAGAATGCATCCTCGATCTGTCCCAGCACTACGGCGACGGCACCCCGGGAACGTCGGTGTGGATACCTATTGCAGACGTAGTGTCCTTCAATGCCGAACTGCTGCAGAAGAACCACCCTCGCAGCCGGCCAGGCATCGATCGGAATGCACCGGGCGGGCCGACCATGACGGTGATCGACCCGTTCTCGAATCACCTTCGCTTCTGCCAGGTAGATCGCTGAAGGCTCTTGCCAACCTTCGATGACGCGTTGTACCGTCGTCGACATGATCCAATCGCAGTCTCTGACGACGACGCCGGCTTCCTTCCGGCGTCCGACCTAGGCCTGCACCGACCCAGATTCGACGAACCCCGGGAGTTGTTCCCGGGGTTTTTGCATTTCTGGGCACTTCTCCTGGACCACAGCAGAAGTGGAGTACCCATGAAGTCCGACCACAGCCAGCTCGGTCGCGAGTTGGAGTTGTTTGCAACCAGCCCGGCCATCGGTGCCGGCCTTCCCGTCTGGCTCCCCGACGGCGCAGTAATCCGCGGGGAATTGGAGAAGCTTGCTTCGGAGGAAGCCGCGCGCTCGGGTTGCCTCGGCGTGTACACCCCGGTACTGGCCAAACGTTCACTTTTCGAGAGATCTGGTCACTGGGACAAATTCTCGGCTGACATGTTCCCGCCGATGCGGATAGGTACCGAGGAATTCGTTCTGCGACCGGCCAATTGCCCACACCACACCCAGGTGTTCGGTGCCCGCGGACGCAGCATTCGCGACCTTCCGTTTCGCGTATCGGAGCTCGGTTCGATGTTCCGAAGCGAACTGTCCGGCGTGCTGGGCGGATTGACCCGAGTTCGGCAGATATCCCTCGACGACGCCCACGTGTTCTGCACCCCGGATCAAGTCGAAGAAGAAGTCCGACTGGCCCTCGTATCCATCGAAAGATGTTATGCAATATTGGGACTCGCACCGTCGTTCGCACTGTCGGTCCGGGGCGGGAGCGGTAGATACTTGGGTGACACCGCGCAGTGGAGTGCCGCCCAGAGTCGGCTACGCGCGGCACTGGGAGATCGTCAGTTCACAGTCGGCGAAGGAGATGCCGCCTTCTACGGACCGAAGATCGATGTGCAGGTCGCAGGCCATCCAGACACTGTGTCGACCGTGCAGATCGACTTCAATCAGCCGGAGCGGTTCGGCCTCGAGTACACCGGATCCGACGGTCAGAAGCACCGACCTGTGATGATTCACCGCGGCATACTCGGATCGATGGAACGCCTGACCGCCATGCTCATCGAACGCCACGGTGGTCGAATGCCGCCGTGGCTCGCTCCGCGGCAGGTGGCCGTCATCTCGGTGAGTAGTGCTCACGTGCAGGCGGCGCAGGCTTTGGTCGCCCGTCTGCGTGATGCATCGGTTCGCGCCCACGTGCTCGAGGAGGGTTCGCTAGGTGCACGTATTCGGTCTGCGCGACTTCACCGCGACCCGTACATCGCGGTCATCGGTGATCGCGAGCGAGATACCGATTCTGTTGCAGTGTCCTATCCTGCGCTGAACGCGAAGGCAGTGCTGGCCACTGATTTGTTCATCGAAGCGGTGCAACGCGACATACGCACCCGCGCTCTGCTTCCCGCTGTCCCCGACAGTGGAAATCACTGACATTTGACACTGAAATTCCCGGTTGCACGGCGATAGCGTCGAAGACATGAGCACGCTACGAGTCCTAGCCGCCCTCACTGTCTCGACGTCCCTGCTGGTCAGCGGATGCACGTCCTCCGACGAGCCGTCAGCCGTCGAACCGACCACCACGACGCCCTCTAGCGGGAACATCAAGACCGACGACGTCCAGGCAGCCTTGGACGCCCTGGTCGACGCCGGGTCCGTCGCCGCTGTCGCGCAGGTACGCGACGGCGAGGCTTCCTGGTCGGGGGCGGCCGGTCTGGTCGAGCGCAATGGCACCGAGCCTGCGTCCGCCGAGGACCCCGTCCGCATCGCCAGCGTCACCAAGGCGATGGTGGCCGCCGTGGTGCTGCAGCTCGTCGACGAGGGGAAGCTGCAGCTCGACCAGCAAGTCGGTGAGCTGCTTCCAGGTCTGGTTCCCAAGCCGGTCACCGTTCGTCAGCTGCTCGACCACACCAGTGGGATACCCGATTACCTCGTGGGGTTCGATACTGCCCAGCAGATCGTTTCCCGGGCAGGTGATTCCGTTACCGACGATGAGCTGATCTCTCAGGCCTTGGCTATGCCGTGGACAAGTGAACCCGGTCAGGAGTTCAGCTACTCGAACACCAATTACGTCCTGTTGGGAAAGATGGTGGCGGATCTCGATGAAAAGTCGATCGGACAGTCGTTGCAGGACAGGATTTTCCAGCCGTTGCAGATGACCGACACCATCTACCCCACCGATGCGTCCATCGCGGACGATGCACTGCACGGGTACGTGCTGGAGAACGGAACCTACACAGTTGTCACCGACTACGACGCCAGCATCTGGTCTTCGGGTGCCGCGGTGGTCTCCACCGTGGCCGATATGAACACGTTCTTCCGTGGCTTGTTCGACGGCACCTTGCTCCCGCAGAACCTGATCGACGAGATGCAGGTGGTCAGCCCCTCCGGTTACGGCCTCGGATTGCTACTCGGCGGTGACGCATGCAATCCAGGGTCGGGCGAGCTGGTGTTCGGCAACCGCGGCAACGGTTTCGGATACCGCACCTTCCAGTTCTCCAGCCCCGACGGAGGCCGTCAGGTATCGCTGGCCTGGACCACGGCCGCGCCGAATCCCGCCACCGACCCACTCGAGCAGCCGGCCACCGAGGCGCTGATCGCCGGCCTCGCGTCTACGTGCCCGGCGTAGCTAGAGGGTCGTCACCCAGCCGTGTACCTCGTCGCTGGCGAGCGCGGCCTGGTGACGCTTACGCAGTATAAGGGTCACCGGGCCGGTATCCTTCGATCCGATTGCACGACCATCGATTTCGTACACCGGGGCAACCCCGGCCGACGTCCCGCACACGAAGACCTCGTCGGCGATGTACAGCTCGGTGAGATCGACGGTGCGCTCGTGAACCGTCAGACCTTCCTCGCGCGCGAGCGTCAGGAGCGTTCGACGATTGATGCCGTCGAGAATGTCACTGGTGACGTCGGGCGTGACGAGCACTCCGTTGCGGACGAGGAAGATGTTCGCGGCGCTGAGCTCACAGACGTGGCCGTTGATGTCGAGGAAGATGCAGTCGTCGAACCCACTGTCGATCGCATCCTGTTTCGCCAGAACCGAATTGACGTAAGCACCGTTCACCTTTGCCCGGGACGGAATGGCGTTGTCCGGGATGCGCCGCCATACGCTCGTCTTCAGCCGCATGCCATTCTGCGGGACAATGGGATTCGCGTCGTACAGGAAGATCGACACCGTGGTGTGCAGACCGCGAACCCGCGTTCCGGGTATGGACTCGTCGACGTGCACCGTCGCTCGCACGTACACCTCGTCGGTAGGAGCATTGGCCGCGACAACATCGCGCGTCACCTGTACGAATCGGTCGAAGCTCCACTCCGTCGCGAAGGTGTCGATGCCGATGATCTTGCAGGACTCGACGAGTCGCCGGTAGTGATCGAGTAACCGAAATGCAGTACGCCGATCACCGTCCACCTGGACGGGAAACACGGTGTACACGCTCAGTCCGTACAGAACGGCCGAGGTCGCGACTCCGAGCGTCGCGTCCTGCGCGTCGACCAATCTGTCGCCGAAATACACCTTCGAGTGCGGGAGTGCCATGCGGCGATGCTAGCCGCACTGCAAGTCCGAGCGACAACGCATTTACTTCTCTAGGGTCGAGGGTATGAGCGCACCGACCACACCTACCCGCACCCTGTGGAACGACGGCCCCGAGGTGGGTGCCATCGGACTCGGTTGCATGGGAATGACCTGGGCATACAAGGACGACGGTCGGACCGAGGCCCCCGACCGCGTCATCGGACACGCCCTCGATATCGGCGTCAATTTCATCGATACGGCCGACGTGTACGGACCCTTCACCAACGAGGAGGTTGTCGGCAAGGCCATCGGTACCCGACGCGACGAGGTGATCCTCGCGACCAAAGGCGGTCTCCTTTCCCACGTCGGCGACGCCGGAGAAGCGGTCATTTCAGGCCCCAACGGCAAGCCCGAGCATCTGCGTTCGGCAATCGACGACTCGCTACGCCGCCTGGGCGTCGACCACATCGATCTGTACTACCTGCACCGTCCCGATCCCGAGGTGGACGTAGAAGACAGCATCGGCGCGATGGCCGAGGCCGTGCAGGCCGGAAAGGTTAGGGCGTTGGGTGTTTCGGAATTCACCGTTGAGCAGCTCGATCGGGCCCAGCAGGTGCATCCGATTTCTGCTGTGCAGTCGGAGCTGTCGTTGTGGACGCGGGATCATCTCGCCACGTCGCTGAAGTGGACTCGAGACAACGGCGCAGCGTTCGTGCCGTTCTCGCCGTTGGGCCGCGGTTTCTTGACCGGAAACTTTCGCGGAACAGCCCCTGCTGCAGATGATTTCCGAGCTCGGCTGCCGCGTTTCAACCAGGACAATCTCGATGCGAACCTCGTGATCGTCGACGCCATCGCAGCAGTCGCCGACGAGCTCGGTGCGACGCCGGCGCAGGTGGCTCTGGCGTGGGTTCTGGCGCAGGGTGAGCATGTGGTGCCGATTCCCGGCACTCGCCGCACTTCACGTTTGGACGAGAACGCGGGTGCAGCCTCGCTGACCTTGAGTTCCCAGCACCTCACCACACTCGATTCCCTGCCGGCACCCGCCGGGGGCCGGTATTGAGATCGTTCGCGTCGACCCCGGCGCAGACCGAGCCCTTGCGGAGCAGATTCTCGTAGTGCAGAAGCGGTCGTATGCAGTCGAAGCGAGACTGATCGGCGACGACCGTATCCCGCTACTTCACGAGTCGGTGAATGATCTGTGTGCTGCACAGGTCCACTGGATCGTTGCGCGTGATCGCGGCGAAATCCTGGGCGCTGCAGCGTGGTCCGGGTCCGAGATCGACCGGCTGGTGGTGTCGCCGGACGTTCATCGCCAGGGAATCGGGCGGGCGTTGGTCGAGGTTACGATCGATTCGTGTGTGGGACAACGTATACAGGTGGCCACCGGTCGAGACAACGCACCGGCGCGACGGCTGTACGAGTCGGTCGGCTTCGTTCACACAGAGAATCAGCAGGTCTTGCCGGGGCTGTGGCTGGCCTGCTACGAGCTCGTAGGCTGATCGATGTCGGAGTTACGCGGACGAGCGACGAACCAGATCAGCGCGCCGGTGAACGGCATGAGCAGTACGAGCAGACACCACCAGAATGCAGATCCCCGACGGGCCTGGTTGCTACGAAGAATCGACACCCAGGCGACGGCCACCAAGCTGAGCCACAGCACGATCACAGCCGCCCACGCGAGATCGAACCCGAGTGGCACTGTGGGATTACTGCCGTCCATGGTCGTGTGTCCCTTCGCCTCGAATAGCCAGCCTATCGATCGGGGTAGGTGTTGGGCTGCGGTCCTTGAATCCGATCTCGCTGCACTGACCGGACATGTCGCTAGCCTCAACTGCTTGCCTGATCTGATCGCTGCGATCAGCTACCGACGGGGTGCTGAGCAGCTGACTTGGATTCGGCGGGTGCCTACAGGTCGCCCGGTCCTACGCGTGCCGCTGGTCCACCCCTGGGCTACAGAAAAGACCCGCCCCGGTGTACCGGGATGCGGGCCTTGACGGGTTCTACGGACTGTGAGCCTTTGCGTCAGGTCAGCTCGGCCGGTGGAGAGGTTGGGCGTCCTTCGGCGGTGTCACGGAGCCATTGCGGTACCTCGCGGCCGCTGCGCTCGCGGAGAGCGATCGAGGCGCGGGCTGCTGCGGCGGCGACTCGGGGACGCTCGGCGGGGCGGTCGGTGCGCTTTTCGGTCGTGTTCATCGTGGGTCCTCCAGCTCGTTCTGGGTTTCAGTGTCCTCGGTTTGCTCCTGGTCCGCCAGCGCGCGTCGGGCTGCAGCTCGATCGGAAATTGCGACCAGGACATCCTGCTCGGTTCGGGTGATCAAGGCGGAGTCGGTGACAGTGGCGTAGATGTCCCATCCGAGTTCGGCTTCGGTGTCATTGTCACTGGTGGTGCGTTCCAAGCACCAGGTGATCCGTTGCCAGGCTTGGGCGCGTTTGTCGGCCACGGTGCGTTGGCGGACGGTCAGGGCGACGCCGACGACGGCGAGGACGCCGACGATCAGGGTGATCCATGCTTGCGCGGGCATCAGGAGCGTTCCTTCAGGTCGTAAGGGATGGTGTCTCGTCAGGGGTGTTGTACGAGTGCCGGTTCGGGACACTGGATCTGGTGGCTATCGGCATGAGGTGCGGAGCGGCCGCCCTGTACCGACAACAGGCAGAGCTGAGCCCTGACGCTGGTGTTGGTCGTCATGCGGGTTGTCGTGGTTCTTCGTCGCCGGTGTCGCCGGTGTCGTCTGTGTCGTGGTGGTGGTCGGGTGGGTAGAGGACTTCTTCGGGGTGGTGTGCGTGATTGATCAGGCCGCGCCTGCGTGGGTCCATTGCGGTGGGTGGGTGCCAGAGGGTGCGGCCTGGATATCTGTGTGTTGCTGCGGTTGTGGTGGTGGCCCACTTGCCGGGGCCGGTGCCGACGAGTGCGTGGTGCATGTCGCAGGCGAAGGTGAGTGAGTCGATGTCGGTGGGTCCGCCGTCGGTCCAGTCGTCGAGGTGGTGGGTTTGGCACCAGGTGGAGGGGCGGGTACAGGAGGGGAAGCTGCAGCCGCGGTCGCGGGCAATGAGGACGATGCGTTGGTCGGCGGAGGCGATGCGTTTGGATCGGCCGAGGTAGAGGGCTCTTCCGTTGTCGTCGAAGAGGGTGAGGTAGTGGTGGGCGTGGGAGGCCATGCGGATGGCGTCTCGGATGGAGACGCGGGATCCGGTGGCGGTCTTGGCGTATCCGCAGCCTGCTTCGAGGTCGTTGAGGGTCATGGTGACGATGGCGGTGACGGGTAGTCCGCGGTGGGTGCCGAGGGTTCCGGAGGCGAGGGTGTGACGGAGTGCCATCTTCAGCGCGTCGTGGTGGCGTTCGCGTTGACTGCGGGTATCGCGGGCGGCGGCAGCAGCCCTCACTGCGCTATCCGGGGCAGCGGGATCCGGTGACGCGGGATCCGGGGGAACGTCATCGGTTGTGTCGTCGGCGTCAGCACTGCGGTCGAGTCCTGTTGGGTCGTCGAGTCCGGCTGGGTCGTTGGGTGTTGTGCCGCAAGCACAGTCGGCACCGCACTGGCCGCAGTTGCCTGTACCGCATTCGCATTCGCGTTTGCCGGCCTCGTTGCTGTTGCTCCCACCGCTGGCGTCGTCACCGCACTTGCGGTCGCCGCAGTTGCAGTCGCCGCAGTCGTGGTCACTGTCGCAGTTACTGTCATGCCACAGTCCGGCAGCACTGGATTCGGCATCGCGCAGAGTGGGTTCCGGTTTCGGCACCCTGTCGCCGCCGTTCCCACGGCTCGTGCTTCCACGGCTCGTGCTCCCGTGGCTCTGATTCCCGGCCTCGTCGTCGCTGCTGGACTTGTCGCTGCGCGTCTTGTCGAGGCCGTCCTTGTTGTCGCGGCTGGCCTCGTTGTGGACCACCGACGTCGGGTCGGCAGGATTGTTCACTCCCGGCTTCGCAGCTTTGGAGAACAATGCTTCGAGGTAGGCCCGTAGTTCGGAGTCGACGCAGAAGTTGCCTTCCGACATCCCGTCGGCGCCCTGCTCACCGAGGTAGAAGAACGCATCCCGACGCTTCCGCGGCCTGGGCTTCCCGTCCTCGTCTTCGTCCTCGTCGAAGTCGCCGTCGGGGTTCAAGATCGCATCCAGGTTCGCCACCAACGGCGCGAAGTCGTCGGGCCGCCGGGTGCAGGCGTACCCGACCAACTGCTGCTCGGCGAGATCGCGGGTTTGCGGATCGACACTGGCCGGTAGATGCTTGAAGAATTCGCGGATCATTTGCACATGCTTGGTATCGAGCAATCCCGCCCGCACCGCGTCCGCGGTGTGCGGCAGCAACGGCGGCAGGTGTTCACCGGACAAGGCGGTGCGGTCCCCCAGCTCCGCCGCCAGACGCACCCGAGCACCGCCGGCGCGTGGGGTGATGCGCAGCATCCATGCCACCGAGCACGGCACCGAGCCCGGGTACACATCGAGACCGTGCTGAGCGATCAACTCGTTGAGCCAGGTGTGCGAGTGCGCCGGCAGCGACCGCGACACGGACTCCATGCGTTGGATGACTGCACGGCGATCGGCGTTGCTCCATGCCGCCGATGCCTGGCCGGCCAACGCGGCGACCGCAGACTCGACCGCATCGACCAACACCGCCAAGTCCGGATCGGACACGTCGGGGGCGGGCGGCACCGTCTCGATGCCGTCCACCCCTGATCCGCCGTCCCCCGAAAGCATGACCGAAATCTACCGCGACCCACCGACAAGTATTCGAACGTACGTTCCCGTCTAATCAACCCCGCCTTAGATCACAGACTCGATGAGCGCTCGCCTAATCCGCCAGAAAATAGGTAGTCGAATCGTCCTCGTGCCGAGGTAGCGTCAGCTTCGGAATCACATCGGTTGCAGGCGCAACGACTCGGTGCTGACCGAACCCAGGAAGGAGACGCCATGACCGTGCGACCGTCCGGCGATGCAACTGCCGCCGACTGGCTCGTCCACGCCGATCGTGATTGGTGGGACCTCGTCACCAGAGGTCCACTGGGGTTCGAGAGCTACGCGCGCCTCCGATTCATTCCGGATCCGACGCACACGGATCAGAGTGAAGGCGAGGCCGACGTTCCATATGACGAGCGTTCGGAGACAGACCAATTGGCGATAGTCGTCGCGACGCTGGCTCAACACACAACGACCCCGCAGGACTGTTACTTCTGCGTGTGGGAGGGATGGGGAGGCTTCGAGGCTCGAGGTGCCGCGCGCGTCAAGCTGCCGGAACGCGAAGCATTCCTGTTTCGAGGACCTGCCCTGGACCTGCTGAACTGGGAGCAGGCGCTCGATCCCCCAGGTCTCGAGGGATTGCCGATTCCGTCTTTCGTCTGGCCCGCCGACCGAGCCTGGTGCATCGCCAACGACATCGACCCCCACTTCGCCACCGTCGGTGCCAGTTCAGCGGCGATCGAGGACGTTCTCGCCGACCGCCGAGTCGACACGGTCATCGACGACCCTGCCAGCCCACAACCCTGGTACAGCCATTGAGTACCCGCAGCGCAGAATGGTCGAACGGCGATCTGCAACAAAACGTCTCGGAAGCAGGCTGGGTTGACGACAACCTGAAGGTCGTCCCCGAAACCACGGTGGGCTCGCTCGTTCCCATCGTGTTCGACGCCTATGCCCGCATCCAATATCCCACTGCCGGCACCACGTCGGCTCGTTCGAAGTCTGCGAAATCCGTTGCAGGCGTGGTCGATCTACTCGCTCGAAGCACGAACACACCGGACGAATGCTGGTTCGCCATCTGGGAAGGAAACACCGCACTCGACGACATCCGCGAATCGGCACCGACCGCGGACATCGCCGGCTACAACTATTTCCTGCTGCGGGGGTCGGTCTCACGAGCCGCAGACACATTGAACGGACTATCGCCGAATCTGTGGTGGCCCACCGACCATGCATGGTGCGTGGCTCAGCATTTCGACTTCCCTTGTGCATATCTCGGCGGCAGCACGAAAACCGTGGCGGACCTGCTCGCGCTCAGTGAGGTCGAATCACGCCCGGTACGCATCGACCAGATCGTCACCGCGAACTACGAGCGACACAATGACTGAGCTCAGCCGTCAGACGCAACAGTCTCGACGACTGATGCCCTCCAACGGATACCGAATTCGTCGGGCACCACAAGTTCTCGCCGAAATTCCACGGCACCGCTGTACGTCACACTGAACGCGCCAGGATGTCGCGTCGCGATCAATTCCCGGCGTTGCACCAGAAGGCCTGCCCGCTCGAGCACACGGACACTACCCTGCGGTTTGGCGCGAAAGTCCAACCACAGGTATCTGTCCCACACCAGGCAGCCGTTCAGAACCACATCACCGACCAGGCCACCGTCGCCCATCATCGTGGTGAAACCGTTCCCGAGGTGCGCTACCCACTCCGTTCGGCCGTCGGTGGTGGCAGCCTCGACGCGAGCCGGCACCTCGGAACACACCTCGGCGGGGAGGTCCATCCGGTCGGGTGACGCCCAGAAGGTCGTCGGCGCACACTCCGCACCTACGCCGGGTTCGTCAGGCCACGGTTCCATGTCCTCGAGCATCCACAGTGTCGACATATCAAGCGAAGTCGATCAGAATTGCGCTCTCGGAGCACCCATTCCCGGGTCGATCTGGAACGGTCCACTGGCCGACGGCGCTATCGGGAAATCGAAGATCGCAGTGGGGATGTAGACCGTGGCACAGGAGTTCGGGATGTCCACGACTCCGGACAGGCGTCCTTCGATCGGGGCCGACCCCAAGAGCAGGTAAGCCTGCTCGGGGCTGTAGCCGAACTTGGTCAGGTAGTCGATCGCGTGCATGCATGCGTTCTGGTAGGACAGGTCCGAGTCCAGATACTTCTGCTCACCGTCGGCAGTCACCGAAATACCCGAAAAGGCAATCCATTCCGAGTACTGCGGTGCGGTATTGCCGGGCATGAAGATCGCATTCTCGCTCACCCCGTACGTTTCCATGCCGCCCTTGATCAGGTCGACGTGGAGGTCCATGAATCCACCCATTTCGATGGCACCGCAGAACGTGATCTCCCCGTCACCCTGGGAAAAGTGCAAGTCTCCGAACGACAACTTCGCCCCCGGCACGAACACCGGATAGAACACACGCGTGCCCTTGGTGAGGTTCTTGATGTCCTGATTGCCGCCATTCTCCCGCGGCGGTGCCGTGCGTGCAGCTTCGCCCGCGACACGGGAGAATTCGTCGCCCTCCAGAGATCCGAGGATCGCACCGTCCAGCTCGGGTGCAAGAGCCAGTGGCGGAACGCTATTGGGATCCGTGGCGATCAGCGCGCCTTCTCGTGCGTTCCACTTGGACAGCAGAGCAGCCGACGGCGCGGTGCCCATCAGCCCCGGGTGGGTGATCCCGGTGTACTTCACGTGCGGCACGTGACGAGAAGTGGTGGTTTGCCCGGAGAAATCCCAGATGGCCTTGTACGCGTCGGGGAATCGATCGGTGAGGAACCCGCCGCCGTTCTGTTTGGCGAAGATGCCCGTGTAGCCCCAGCCCTGTCCGGCCAGAGGGCCCGAATCTTCCTGTGGGATGGGACCGACGTCGAGGATGTCGACGATCAGCAGATCACCGGGCTCGGCTCCTTCGATGTGGAACGGTCCGGACAGGGTGTGCACGTTGTTGAGCGGCGCATTCAGAATGTCCTCGGCCGAGTCGTCGTTACGGATGGCCCCGTCGAACCATTCGCGACAATGCGCCCGAAAGGACGTGCCTGGTTTGACCGTCACCGCCGCAGGGATATCAGGATGCCATCGGTTGTGGCCGACGATCTCCTGTTCGGTGAAACTCTTCGTCGAGTCGAGCGGAAACAGTAGTTCGGGCACTGAGCACCTCCGGTTGGGCGAATTCCCCGTCACCGATCATTGCACCGTCCTCGCGTATACGGGCCGGATCTGCGATGTAAATCTTGTATGACGTTGTGCCGGAACGTGGCTGATGACTGGCTGGGACTAGTCTCGGAAGCGTGCCTACTTACAGCTTCCGCTGCGCACAGCGTTGCGAGCCCGTCGAGCAGCGGTTTTCCATGGCCGACGTTCCCGGCGAGGTGTCGTGCCCGGAATGCGGGAGGCCCGCTGTACGACAGATCTCTTCTCCTGCCCTCGGCAGAGGAAACAGCGCCGCGATGAAGGCACACGACGCCTCCCGAGCGACTGCCGACACACCGACGGTGGTCTCTTCCATCCCAACGCAGGGTCGGGCCTCGAGCCCCACCACATCGAACCCACTCCACCGTCGCCTGCCCCGCCCCTGACAGTCGCGTTTCTCTTTTGTCCCGCCGGGGAAGTCCGACGGCATGCCCGAGCTACCCTCTCCCCCGTCCATTGCCGACGGCGCCGCCACCGATGATGTTGTCGCGTGGGTCGCCGAGCATCTGGGCGACCTGACGCGCGAGGGGCCGGGCGGCATCACCCCAGGCGGCATTCGCGGCGGGCAGTCGGCTGCCGACATGGCCCTGGCCGGGCTGGACATCACCGGTTACGCCCGCGACAGGAGCACCGTTCTCCCGGTGAATCGCCGCGGCGCAAGCCGCATGTCGCCCTACATTCGCCACGGATTGCTGACGCTACGAGAAGTCTGGGACGCGGTCTCCGACGCTCCCGCACGCGACCGTTCCCGATATCGCGACGAGCTGATGTGGCAGGAATACGCCCGACATCTCTACGCCCGAGTCGGCTCGGATCTCGGTCGCTCGCTGCGACGTGAACAACCACGACCACAGAACTGGACGACGCAGCCCTGGGCCGAGGACATGAACTGCATGTCTACCGTGACGAGCGAATTGCACGACGACGGTTGGCTGGTCAACCAGACTCGGATGTGGCTCGCCTCCCAGTGGGCGGTGCGTGCCGGCGCTACGTGGCGCGACGGCGAGGACGAGATGTTTGCGCACCTGCTCGACGGCTCCCGCGCCGCCAATCGTCTCGGTTGGCAGTGGACCGTCGGCACCGGGAGCGGGAAGGTCTACGGGTTCAGCCGATGGCAGGTGACCAAACGCGCGCCATCCCTGTGCCGAAACTGTGCCTTGAAAGACGCGTGCCCCATCGAGACTTGGCCGGATGACGATCTCGGACCGGCGGTCGACGGTCCGGACCTCAACAAAGGTGCGATTCCCGCCGGACCCGCCGACGTGGAAGGCACTGGTGCAGAACAGGTCTGGTTGACCGCCGAGTCCCTCGGCACGTCGGACCCCGCCCTGGCTGCCGATGCCGATCGGCCCGCAGTCTTCGTGTTCGACGAACCACTCCTGCGAAAATTGGCACTCTCCGGCAAGCGGTTGGTCTTTCTCGCCGAGGCGCTTGGCGAGATCGCGTCGACCCGCCCCTTGGAAGTGCGCCGAGGTCGAGTGGCCGATGAGCTCTCCGGTCGGTCGATGGCCGCCACGTGGGCACCCGTGCCCGGCTTTTCCCGCATCGCCGACGCCATCGCCCCGGTCGAGTTGCATCCGTGGCCTTGGCTGACGCGTCCCACGACGTCCTCGGTCCGTTCGTTCAGTGCGTGGCGGCGCAGTCACTGAAGTACTACCGAGCTCGCACCTCTACCTGTCCTTCCTCCGTGGCGGCGGACACCGACTTCGGTGATCGCGGGTCGTTGATCACGTCGACCATCACTTCGCCCTTCTCGGATGCGGCGTCGACGGCGTAGGACTCGGCCGGTGGAAGACCGATCGTGATGTCTCCGATCACGTTGCGCGCCTTCATCGATTCCGGCGCAGTTCGCGACTCGACGGAGATCTCGCCGAAGGTCGTGTTCACGTCGACCGCCGTCGCCGTAGCATCGCTGATCTCCACGTCTCCGAAACGCGTGTCGACGCGCAGAATGCCTGCCGACCCACGAGCGAACACCGACCCGGACGCTGTCGACACGGTCACGTTCGCGTCGACATCGGACAGGACCACATCTCCGTTCGCGCCGTCTACCGTGAGGGTCAGATCGGCCGGTATCTGCACTTCGACGTCGGCGTCGCACGATCCGTATGTGTCGTACGTGCATTCCACCGCCAGGGTCGATCCGTCTGCGCCGATATCGACTGTGGGACTGTCTCCTCGGTAGATACCGTGAGCTCGAACATGCAGAGAATCATCGGGACTGGGTACGAATGTCAGGTGGGCGAATCCGGTGGTCACGGCCAATTGCGGGCCGTCGATCACGTGGTCCACCGAATAGTCGTAGTTCTGCGTCTTGGGAACGGAGAAGCCGAGGGCGATCGCAGCAGTCGTACCGGCTCCGGCCGCACCGAGCACAACCACCGCCGTGGTGACCGCCAAAGAGTAGCGCAACAATGTAATTCGGTTCATCGAATAGCTCCCAGGTATCGTAGGACGGCCATGACTCGGCGGTGATCAGCACTGTCGCCGAGCAGACCGAGTTTGGCGAAGATGTTTCCGATGTGCTTCTCGACGGCCGCTTGGCCGACGACGAGAGCGGCTGCGATGCCGGCGTTGGACTTGCCTTCGGCCATGGCCGTCAACACTTCTCGCTCTCGCGGTGTCAGAGAATCCAGTGGATCCGATCGTGGTGCACGCGCCAAAATCTGTTGGACCACTTCGGGATCGATGACTGTTCCACCGTCGGCGACCGTCTTCACCGCGTCGGAAAACTCATCCACATCGGCAACCCGATCTTTCAGCAGATATCCGACGCCGTCCGTGCTCTGCCGGATCAGTTCGGCCGCATACCTTTCCTCCACGTACTGCGAGAGCACCAGTACTCCGACAGCGGGCCAGCGCTCGCGAATGACGAGTGCCGCTCGCAGGCCTTCGTCGAGAAAGGTCGGAGGCATCCGAACATCGATGACACAGACGTCGGGCAAGGGTTCGGTAGCCGACATCAGCGTAAGGAGCTGCGCCGCATCGCCTACTTTGCCGATCACGTCTGCTCCGGTGTCGACCAACAGTCGCGCAACTCCCTCGCGTAGCAGTACCGAGTCGTCCGCAATGATCACTCGCACGGGATGGTCACCTCCACTCGTGTGGGCCCACCGGACGGCGAGGTCAGCGTCAGGGTTCCGTCGATTCCGCTGAGCCTGTCCGCCAGTCCGGCCAGCCCGCCTCCGGGTTCGAGATGTGCACCGCCACAACCGTCGTCGAGGACTGTTACTACGATCGACGAGTCTCCGCGCACCACGTTCACCCGCACGGTGCTCGCGCCGGCGTGCTTGCCGACGTTCGTCAGGGCCTCGGATACCACGAAGTACACAGTCGATTCGGCGGTGGCATTGAGACGTCGTTCGCCGGTGAGAGCCGGGTCGATCTCGATGGTCACCGGAACCGTGGACAACGCCGCGACCGACGACAGTGCCGCGTCGAGCCCACGGTCGGTCAGGATCGGGGGATGCAGTCCGCGCGTCAAGGTCCGTATCTCCCCGATCGCGTTCTTCGCCTCCCGATGCGCATCGTCGAGCAGGCCCTTCAACACCACGTCATCGGTAGCTGCCACACGAGACTTGGCCTGGCCCAGTGACATTGCCACCGACACCAAGCGCTGCTGCGCTCCGTCGTGCAGGTTTCGTTCGATGCGTCGCCGCTCGGCATCGGCCGCATCGACGACGCGAGCGCGGCTCACCGTCAACTCGTCCACCCGCTTGCTCGACTCGGATTGACCGAGAAGCGCTGCGGCGCTCCACCAATCGAGCTTGGCAAGCAGAGTCGTCAAAGGAGGAACACCAGCCACGAACACCGACAGAGCTGCTACACCTACCAACGCAACCAGCGGGAAATCCACCCGTTCGGCGATCTCCAGTCCGGTGCCCTCCGGGTCGGTCACCAGCCACGCGACCGGGGCCGCAGCAAGAATGGGAAGGGCGAGGAACAACGCCGGCAGCAAGAACAGCAGAGCAGCCGAGATCGGGATGCGAGTGGCCCAGTAGAGAAGCGACTTCCACAACCCGATGTCGCGGACGCACCACACCAGCTTCTGCCAGTTGGTCGGATAGACGATGACTGCAGGCTTCGTGATCTCGAGGCCACTGGTGACGCCGATGCCCGCCCGCGCCGCGATGTCCAACCAGCGCAGGACCACGATCGTGAACACGAAGACGAGCACACCACTGAGAGCGAACGGCAATGCGAACACCGCGAAAGCGACCAGACCGACGATCAGCCAACCGCCGAGGCCGGCAAACGTCGTCGCCAACAGCGAAGCCATGGCCAGCCACCACTGTTGGGAAATCCAGGCTCTGAGCGGATTCAGGGGAATCGGTAAGGGCTGGTTCATGCGGATGAGCCTAAGTGGGGCGTTCACGGTCCGTCTGCACTGTGAACCCACGAGGCGAGGTAGGGCCAGCCCTACCGTGAAGGCCGGCTGACCCCAGCTCAGGCGTCGAACACGCTGGTCTTCTCCCTAACTTGTCGGAGCCCGGTGATATCAAGGAGAGAAGAGAAACGACAGAAAGGAAATGCGCGTGTCCACCAGCTTCGATACCTGCCAAGGAACACTCGTGATCCACGCAGTCGGTGATGCGGAGTGCACGGAGCCCGATTGCGTGGATCTCGAGTATGTTCGCCACTTCCTGGTCCTCGAGTGCGAGGAAATCACCGGCGGCTGCCAGTGCACGGCGCTGGTGGAGCTCGCTCAGGCGTCCTGACGCCGAACCACCGGCTGCTGAAGTTCGGTGACCCAGTTCTCCTGCGGCTGCGGCTCGGACACCAGGTAGTACTCACGGCAGACGCCCGAAAGCTCGTAGCCGTTCGTCTCGATCCACGACATGAACTGCCCCCAGGTTTCGCCGATCGTGACCACCGATCCGTGATGCACGGTCGTCACAGCCAAATCCACCGCTGGTAGCTCCCGAACCTCGTATCCCTCGGCCGATGTGACCGTCGGTCCCACCTCGAATGCGGCGTGCACGGTGATGCCGGTGCCCTCTGCGTCGTCGACGGCCTCGTACATCGCAATCGACGACGGTCCGAAATCGACCCCGTCGCGGGCCAGACACCCTGCCAGCCGGGCGTACATCGGGCCGATGATCGGCCCGATGTTCTCCGGACCGAAACCGGCCGCCTTCTCGGTGACGGCCGCAATGCGAGTGGGGGGCAACGACTTGGTATCCACGGTGATCATCGAACTATCTCCCTCGGTGTAGTGGAGGCGCGCATCGAGTCGGCGGAGACGGGCGGCGTCGAGATCGAGTCGACGGGCGACGTCATCGCGTTTGGCGGCAAGCATCTGGTGCAACCGATCTTCGCTGACCTGCGAATGCACGATCTGCTTCACCTCGTCGAGCCGAAAACCGAGGTCCTTGAACACCAGGATGCGGCCCAGAACCTCGAACTGTTGGCCGTCGTACGAGCGATACCCGGTGAACGGATCCACTCGTGCGGGCGTCAACAACCCGATCTCGTCGTAGTGCCGAAGCATACGAATCGAGACCCGGCCGATGGATGCGAACTCTCCGATACTGAACATGTTCGTTCGAGACTCCCGTCTCACACTGTGTGAGGGTCAAGCGTCGCGCGCAATGCGCTTCACCGCAGCCGATTCGGCGGTCTATGCCCGCCGCGCGACACTGATCCGGTACCTGGCAGTCTGCCCCCGGCGCTCGAGCAGCTCACCGCCCGCCCGTTCGATCGTTGCGATCGACGCTCTGTTGTCCACCTCGCACACTGCCGTGATGTCCGAGAGCCCCAACTCAGCGACAACGTCCAGCATCTCTGCGAGCGCCCGCGTGGCAACTCCTCGGCCACGGTCGGACGGTCTCACCCCATAACCGAGGTGACCCAACCGCTCGATCTCTGCACCGCCCCCATGCCGCACAGCGATCCCGCCGACGACTCGACGACCCTCCACCATCCACCGGTACGTGCACAGCCTGTCGTTCCGAAGCCGATCGACCCAATCCGAAAAACCCTGCTCGGAATCGACATCGTCGTCCGCGGTCAACCCGAAACCGTCCTCGTGAAACCCCGGACCCCACTCGGTGTGCGCATCGCGCCACGCGGCGGCGAGATCGACGGACGGAACGACGAGATCCACCGGCCGACGGTAACACTGACGTCAGGCAATTCCCGTCGGATAGTGCAGCGGCAATCCCGTCTCTCCGACACCGAGTTCGAGTAGTGCCCATTGACGTGGATCGATGGCGAGCAGACCGTGATTGGAGACGATCAACGAGGTTCCGCGGAATGCGACCGACGCGGGAGTCGAGTACGGAATGGAACGGGTCACCCGATCCACCAGGGTCGGCAGCTCGGCCACCATGGACCCGTTGTTCGGGTCGACCACCTGGATCGAATTGATGAACGGATTCGAGATGGGCAAATAGATGCGCCCGCTCGTTCCGATCGCGAGGCCATCGCCCTGCGCGATGACCGCCACCGTTTCCAGAGCGCCCGGCGCACCGCCGGCCGTCACGGGAAGTCGATAGACGACACCACGACCGAACGATTCGGCCCGCGGCACCAAGGACGCCGTGACGACAAAGTTCAGTCGGCCGGCAGCGTCGAACTGCATACCGTTGACGCTGTAGATCGACGCGAAATCTTGATTCTGATACCAGATCTCGGCAGCTCCACCGCCCGCAGGCACCTTCCAGATGGTGGCCTGGTTCAGGTCGCTGACGTACATGGTTCCGTCGGGGGCGAAGGTGGCCCAGTTAGGCCAGGCGGGCCGGTCGATGGGCGACGGTTCGCAGGGCTCACCCGCCGCCCCGGCGCAGGCCGGCAAATTCGCAAATGTCGCGTAGACCGATTGCGTACCGTTCGCCGGATCGATCCTCACTGCCCGTGCACCCGAGTAGTCGAGCGCGTACACCCGGCCGTCCCCGTCGAGAGTGATGCCGTTGACGCCGTGCTCGGCAGGTTCGTGATCCATCAAGGAGTACGTCTCGAGCAGATGGCCGTCCGCATCCCAATGCCACACGTCCGCAGCCGAATACGGTCGATTCGACCCCGACCAGATGCTGCCGTCGGCGGGATCGATTGCCATCCCCTCGGGCTGTCCGGGCAACGGCACGACGGCGATGTCCCTGGTCTGCCCGTACCCGAGGGGCTCCGGCGTGGGAGCAGGCTCGGCCACTGCTTCGGGTACGCCCACGATGCAGATCGCCAGCGCCGAGAGAACGACCGTCCAGGTTCGACGCAGATTCATCGCGGAGTGATGGAACCGAGGAAGGACGTGGTCCAGATTGCCGAATTGGCCGATCCCGCTGCATCCTTGGTGGGAACCAGGCCGTTCAGCGTCACCTGTCCACCGGTGAGGCCGCGATCGAACTGCGGTGGCAACGTGAAGCCGCAGGACTGCTGCACGGTATCTGCTCCGACAGCCAGATCGGTACGACGGCATTGCCCGGTCGAGGTTGCCGTGAGTGCGGGTGTGACGCCGAAACTCGTGATACTCAGCGACGCGCCGAAGTCCGGAGACGACGGGTTCTGATAGCAGATCGACGCGGTAGCGGCGACGTCCGCGGAGGGCTCGGTCGATGCAGCACCGGTGGCCGGATCGACCGAGACGGAATGGATCTCCGTAGTGCGCACTCCACCCGGACACGCAGGGGTAGAACCGGTCGAGACCGAATTCACCTCGCGGCCGACGCTGTACTTCACCGAACCCGTCGGCTGCGGAATACCTGGCACGGGCTCAGCCACTGGAGCCGTACCCTCGCCCAGGGTATACAGAGTCCACAGCGACCCGGTCCGACCGTCCGGCAACCGAAGCGGATTGGCGACCGAGTTGCTGGTCGCGACACCGTCGGTGACCCCGGAGTCGTTGGGCTGCACTCGCAGAACACAATCGACGGCAGCTCGCCCTGGCGAGCCGATCATGAACTCGAGTCCACAAGGCCCGTTCATCGACAACCTGCCCAGACCCGGAGCGGTCAACACGCCCCACTGGTCGAGGAATGCCTGGCCGTCGACGGTCGGGCCATCGCACACGTAGATCGGTCCGACGTTCTGGGCGGTCGGATCGAGCAGGAAACCCGTCGACGGATCGTTGGTGAAGGTGTACATCCGCGCGTCGAGCCGCTCGACCACGGTCAGCGAGCGCGGGGATCCGAAGTAGTCGTTGCACGCGGCATTGTCTGCTGCTGCGGGTCGTTGGCCGCTGTCGACGGTGCGAAATACGCTGAAAGTACCGGGGCCGTCCTCGATCGAGCCGAGGATCGTGGCCGGCGCTGGGCCGGGCGACGCGTTAGCCGACATCGTCGGACAGAGGGCCACCATTGTCGCCGCCACTACAGCGACCTGTACACCACGACTCTTCATGTCTTATCCCCCGAAAATTCGGACCAGGCCATTCGCCAGGTCTACTGCACCCCAGCGGTCACCGTAGTGCAACAGGCGTTGAGAAACCAGGCTCGGCATTGAATCATCGACCTTTCCCGAGACCCCCTCCCGTACGCGCCCTGGTAACCGGCTGCACGTAGGTAATCAACTTTTGAATGACCCTGTGAATACAACGTCGCAGCGGTTATTGTTCGTTTCGATACTCCTCCTCCGAACCCACAAGGACTCGCCATGAAGAGACGTCTCATCGCCTATTCCATTGCAGCACTGGCTATCTCCGCTACCGCGGTGGCCCTTCCCACCGGGGTGGCATCGGCCGCACCATGTTCGGACGTCGACGTCTCGTTCGCCCGCGGCACCGGAGAACTCCCCGGCCTCGGCATCACCGGGACTCCCTTCGTCAACAGCGTCAAAGCGCAACTCTCGGACCGTTCCGTCAGCACGTACGCCGTCAACTACGCCGCGGACTTCACCCAGGCCAGCGCGGGACCCGGATCTCGCGACCTCGTCGCGCACCTCAACTCCGTTGCTGCGTCCTGCCCGTCGACGAAATTCGTAATCGGCGGCTACTCACAAGGGGCCACCGTGGTGACCAATGCCGTCGGTCTGCGCACCCCGAGCAGCTTCACCGGTGCTGTCATTCCCGCCGCCCTGGCCTCCCGGGTCGAGGCCGTTGTGGTGTTCGGTAACCCACTCGGGCTGACCGGCAGGAAGATCGAAACAGCAAGCAGTACATACGGTTCACGCGCCAACAGCTTCTGCAACTTCGGCGACCCGGTGTGCCAGATCGGTGGCTTCAACGGCTTCGCCCACCTGACATACGGGACCAACGGTTCGACGACGCAGGGTGCCTCGTTCGCAGCAGCTCAGGTACGCAGCTGATTCGACTCACCGAAATCGGTGCGCGGACCCCGATGGTTCTGCGGTGAGAAAAGTCGGTTCCGGTAGCCCGGATCGCCCTGCGCTCGTGTAGATTTCCTGCGCGATTGCATCGACCTGCGCTGCCGGAACCAACGCAATCGCCGAGCCGCCGAAACCTCCACCCGTCATCCGTGCCCCGAACGCCCCGGCTCGCAGCGCAGCATCGACGGCGCTGTCCAGCTCGCGGGAACTAACCTCGTAGTCGTCTCGCAACGACAGATGCGACGCCGTCATCAACTCGCCGAGCTCAGCGCCTGCGGAACCGCGGTCGAGTAGCTCTGCCGCCTGCTCCACCCGACCGATCTCAGTGATGACGTGGCGAACTCGCGAGATCAGAATGTCGTCGTGCAGGCGCGAGAGGGTGTGCCCGAGATCCAGACCGCGCAGCGTCGTAACGCCCAATTCGGCGTACGCCGTGTCGAGCGCCTTTCGACGCGCTCCGTATTGGCCGTCCACCAGCCGATGCGGGGCGTTGGTGTCGATCACCAGCAGCCTGGCTCCCGACGCATCGAGGTCGAGCGGGATCTGACGCGTCGACCCGTCGAGGCAATCGAGCAACAGCGCATGTCCCGCCTCCGCCGACATTGCAATGTTCTGATCCATGCCGCCCGTCGACGCACCGGCGATCTCGTTCTCGGCTCGAATACTGGCGTCTATCAATACTTCACGATCGACCCGAAGGCCGAACAGATCGCTCGATGCCAGGGCGAACGAGCACTCGAGGGCTGCAGAGCTCGACAGGCCCGAGCCCACCGGTACCGAGGAGTGCACGGCCACATCGACTCCGCCGATCCCGTGCTCCTGCAGCGCCCACGCGACGCCCGCCACGTACGCCGACCAGCCTGCGGGTGCACCCGGGCCGATCTCGGCGAGTTCACCCGTCCACGTCTCGTCGGTGTGTGTGGACACTGCGTGCATCATCGCGTCGTCGCGACGACGTACAGCGACCGCCGTGGCGTACGGCAAAGCGAACGGCAGTACGAGACCGCCTGCGTAGTCGATGTGTTCACCGATCAGGTTGACTCGACCAGGAGCGATCCACACGCCGTCCGGTTCACCGTCGAACGTGCTGCGAAACAGCGCTGCGGCGCCGTCGGCGAGGTCTTCCTCGGCGACGACGTCGAGCCACTTCATCGGAGAACCTCGCGCAGTCGATCGGCGATTCGCTCCGGCGTGGTGTCGTTGACCCACGCACCCATCGCAGATTCGGATCCGGCCAAGAACTTCATTCGCCCCGGCGATCGCATCATCGAAAACAGTTGCAGGTGCAGCCTTCCCAGCTCGCGTCCCGCTCCAACGGGTGCCTGGTGCCACGCCGAGATGTACGGCACCTCGTCGACGCCGTCGAAAAACGCATCGACTGCGCGCAGCAGCTGTCGGTAGACCACGGCAAGTTCGTCGCGCTCGGCATCGTTCAACTCGGCGAGGTCCGCCACATCGCGGCGCGGGGCCAGGTGTACCTCGACCGGCCACCGCGAAGCCGCCGGAACGTAAGCAATCCAGTGCTCGGCGTCGACGACGATCCGTCGACCCGACCGCAGTTCGGCAGTGAGCACGTCGGCCAGGAGCACTCGTCCCGTGCTCTCGAAGTGCCTGCGAGACTGTCGCATCAGAGCGTCGGTGCGGGGCGGGAGGTAGGGGTAGGCGTAGATCTGACCGTGCGGGTGTGTCAGCGTGACACCGATTTCCTTGCCGCGGTTCTCGAAGCAGAACACCTGCTGCACGCCGGGGATTGCCGAGAGCGCTGCGGTGCGATCGGCCCAGACGTCGATGATGGTGCGCACACGCGGCAACTCCAAGGACACGAAGGACGTATCCGGATCACTGGCGAAGCAGATCACCTCGCAGCGTCCGGTGCCGGGCGCGAGCGGCCACAGTGGCTCACCGTCCACTTCTGCTGGAAGTGTCTGTTGGGCGGCAGTTTCGGACAGGGATGGGAATCGGTTCTCGAACACCACCACGTCGTAGTCCGCCGCCGGAATTTCTGTCGCCGGTCGATCGGGACGACTCGGTGCCAAGGGCGACGCGTCGGCCGGCGGCAAGAACGTCCGGTCCATCCGCTGCGCGGCGATGACGATCCATTCGCCGGTGAGAACGTCGAATCGCATCTGCGACTGCGACATCGACGGCGAGAGAGCCCGGGTATCGACCAGGTCGCGGGTGGCTCCACCCGAGACGTAAGGCTCGGTGTCGTCGTAGTAGATCAGTTCGCGGCCGTCGGCCAGAGTGGTCGAGGTCTTGCGCATAGCGTGGCTCGTATCGTGCATCGTCATCGCCTGTTCGCTTCCTGGGTGGACGGCCGGGATTCGGCTGCGACGACCACGTCGTCGACGATGTCGGGCAGCTCGTCGCGAATACGTTCGGGCACAGCGATATCGGTGACGATCACATCCACCGCCGACAGCCCAACGGTGGTTGCGAGGGCGCGAACACCCCACTTGGTGTGATCGGCGAGGACCACAACGCGACGAGCCGAGGTTACGAACGCCTGATTGGTCTGCGCTTCCAGCAGATTGGGGCACGTCAGACCCGCGTCGATGTCCACGCCATGCGTGCCGAGGAACAGTAGGTCGACGTGAAGCGTCTGCAGCGTGCCGACCGCCACCGGTCCGACGAGTGCGTACGACGGAGTGCGCTGGCCCCCGGTGAGCAACACGGTGCGGTCCGCTCTGCCGTCGGCATGAAGGACGTCGGCGACCGGCAAGGAGTTGGTGACCACGGTGATATCAGGTATTCGGAGCATTTCTCGCGCCAACGCGTGCGTCGTCGTACCGCCGGAAATGCCGATCGTCGTACCCGGGCGGATGTATCGCACGGCAGCTCGGGCAATGGCAGTCTTGGCGTCGCGACCCTGTTCGGACTTCACTGTGAAGCCCGGCTCGAATGCACTCGCGGAACTCGGCGCTGTGATGCCGCCATGCACTCGCTCGACCAGGCCCTGGGCGACCAGTTCGTTCACGTCACGTCGAATGGTCATGTCGGACACCGACAAGGCACTACCCAGCTCGGCCACCGTGACAGCCCCGTCGGACAGCACACGATTCAGGATTCTCTGCTGTCGTTGATGCGCGAGCATCACTGCGTCACCGACTGCTCTCTGCGACTGTACGTGGCTTTCACCTTCACAATATCGACCATGTAGCCACAATTGTCAACAAAAGCAAACAGGGCGCGGTGCTGTGTTCAGAAGTCGTCGTCGCTCTCGGAAGCCGTCGGCGCACGACCGATCCGCTGCAGATGCACACGTCGCGCCAGGCGGATCACGGGACGAATAAGCAGTTCGATACTGCCCAGCAGGAAGAACCACGTACCGATCACCGTCGTACTCTCCTGAAAGAACAGGATGCTGCCGGCGATGAACCAGACCGCGACGAAAATGTCGTTGATGATGCTGACGACTTCCCACCGCTGGCGAATCACCAGTTCCTCGTGTCCGATGGTGAAGGTCAGGTCGTTCATAGCGGCTCCTCGGAGGAATCAGTGGTTCAGGTCGCCTACCCCGATCGAGCTACTCGAACCATTCGACCCGGGACGCCATGGACAGTAGCTTTGCGCGACGCGTCTCGTTCGTCTCGCCTATCCGGGCGATACGCCCGTAGACGTGAGCTCGAAAATCGTTGTGGTTCTGCCGATTCTGCCCTACTGCGCCGGAGTTGATGCAGTTGTGCAGAAGCGCCCTGAGATTGTCGTACTCCTCCCGGGGCACAGCCGGCCAGGAGTTGACGACGAGGCCAGTGAGCTGTTGCCGCTGATGAGCGCGTCGCACCCGGGTCTTGTCGGGGTGAATCGTGAAGCCTTCGTCGTGGGCGATCTGGGAAATCAACCACAGCAGTCTGTCGACATCGATGTCTGCATCACCGGAGAACGCCAGATCGTCGGCGTATCGGGTGTAACGGGCACCCATGGATCGGGCCAGGCCGGCGGCGCGGATATCGATTTGTCGCGCAGCCAGATTCGCCAGGGCCGGTGATGTGGGCGCACCCTGCGGGAGATGTGTAGTGCGCAGCCGCGCCGCGGTCGGACGGTCCATCCCGACCAATTCGCCTGCCGGAGTGACCGTCGTGCACAGCGCGGCAAGGTTCGCCGCGACCTTCCTGGGGTAGCCGACCGCCTCGAAAATGGCGACCACTCGATCGAACCCGATAGACGGAAAGAAGCGCCGAAGATCGACCGAGATCACCACGTCGCGTTCGGAATGCGGCATCGCGAAGGTACGGGGACTGCGGGCCTTCCGAAAACCGTGTACGGCTGGGTGGGCTGGAATCCGATCGAGTATGCGGCGCAATATCTTTCGCTGAATCTCACGCAGGCGTGGTTTCGGTACCTCCAGCAAACGCATGCCTCGGCGCTTGTCGAGTCGTGCAGATCGATAGTGCTGCAGCGGGAACGGTGCCGTGTGCAGCCTGCCCTGAAGGTCGGCAAACCATTCGATTTCGGAGATTGTCAGGTCGAGCGATTGCGCGAGCCGGCCCGTCGTCTCATACCGTGGTACCTCGAATCGCCAGGACTTTCGGTCGACACTCGTCTCGGGCCGCTGCGAGGACGCCGAGGGCTCCGGGATGAACGGGAGATCGCGTAGCAGAACGAAAATGGATGCTTCGTCGAACGGCGGGCTCGGATACAAATTGATGATGCGGTCTGCGAGCCACGACGCTTTTTCCGGCATCAGCCGCTCGAACGCCACCTCGAGCCCCGAACGTGTCCACTCGGCATCGGCGGCCAACCGTGCCAGGGTCGCGGCGGCCCGTGGCGTCAATTCGCGTTCGGTCACAGGCGGCTACCGATGGAGGGCTGCGCTGTGAGATGCAGCGGCACGGGGCGACCGAAATCTTTCGTCCTCGGAGCAGGCAAGCACGCGTAGCGTGCGGAGCTGCTTCGGACGCAGTGATCGATTCTCGTGATGTACCCAGGGGTTGCCCCTGAGACCGGTCCCATGGACCAACTCTCGCCCACGTGCCGCTGCATCCCTCCACCTTGCCAAATCGACACCGATCTGTCAGCGCGTTCCCCGCGGGACCGTCAGGGAAGGATCGAGTCGAGTGCGCCCATCACGATCGTGGTCAACGACAGCCCGCCGGTCCCGAACGCCGCGGCCACGACGATGCCGACCAGAGCATCTTCACGGGACGGCGTCGGCGGTTCGATCGTTCTGTTCATCGCCGTGAACGGCAGCGACCACAACACCTCGACACCTCCACCGAAGACGCGAGTCAACACTCCGAATTCGTTGTCGCCCCGATCCGACGAACCATCGAGCAGCACACAGTCTTCCAAATTCTTCGCACGCAGCGACAGAGTGCGTTCCCCGTACTGAATGCCGACGCGGTAGGACCGTTTGACGAGCCTCGCACGGCCGGGAGTGAGAACGATCTCGCGACCGTCGATGCTCGCCCTCAGGTGTGCGGAAGTGCGCGTCCCGATCGGAACTGTCGCCGATGTGCGAGCTCCTATGCGAGCGATCGTGGCGGTCATCGGTGCGCCCTCGCGATACGAGCCGCAGATTTCGTCGTCCCGATAGATCAGATTCAGTTCCCCGTAAATGCCTGTCTCGACCAGCACGGTGGTGGAATCTCCGACACTGTCCGGGTCAACCTCCACGCTCGTCACCCTGTCATAGGTCTGCTACTCCCCTCTTACAGGCACGCGGGAACCGATGACTGTCGGGCTGCGTCCAAGGACTTAGGTGTTCTCGAGGAACGGACAAGACCAATGCGCAGGGCACGTCGATGGATCCCCGTTGTATCTGCTTTTGCGCTGCTCGCTGGCTGCTCCAGCGAGACCGAGGGTGCCGCGACGCCGGGTATCGAGACGGGGGCAATAGGGACCAGCACCACCGTCGCGCCACCCACTACGCCATGGGATCCCTGCACCATCCCCGACGAAGCCATCGAGCGAGCGGGATTGAACGTGGACACCAAGGAATCGGGGGTATTCGGGCGGGATCAATACGGATTCAAGATCTGTGGTTGGGAGAGCCAGGCATCGGATAGCAAGTACTACTTTACGATATTTGTCGGATTGGAAGGTATCGACTACATCGACGATCCGACCAAGTTCGACCGACTCCAGTCCATTCGAGTGGGAACACGCGACGCCACTCAATATCAGCAGGTCGGTGCCGATGCGTCACTCAATTGTGGCACTGCCTTCACTGCTGGGGCTCAACTGATCATGGCGACACTGAACACGAGCGCACTGGTCGATCTCCTACCGTACGACCCGTGCGCTGAACTCAGCAAACTCACCGCCGGCCTCGATTCCGAGCTACCCGACTAGACCTGCGATCCGAGGATGTTCAGACTATGACCGGCACCAATCCGAACCTCATTGCCCACTGGCAGGACCTCAACGCCCAAGCGGAAGCCGGCATGATCACCATTCCGGCCGATGTGGCCGCGAAATGCGACGCCGCTTGCGTCACCTACCTCGCACATCTCGACAAGATGAAGATCGACGCGACAAAGCTGGCCGTGGTCACTTCTTGGGGTGACTTGCCCTCCGCACAGGCGCTGCGCGACAAGTTCCTCGCGAAAGCCACCGGCACCGATCGGTCGCTCGACGTCATTCTGCAGCAGCACATCGAGGTAGTCGAATCCATGCGCATGCTCTTTCGTCGCTACTTCGACGAGACGGCCGCTACCGATGATGTAACGTCGTCGAACATCACTGCGCTCGCTCCGGAGAATTGATAGACCGCAGCGCTTTTCGATGAACCTCGACTTCGCGTTTGTCGTTGTCCAGTCGCCGCTCGATCGGTAGGTAACCGCGAGAACGCCACCATCCGATGCTCTCGACCATGCTCACCATCGGACCCACGAACACATGGGTCCACCCCTGCGCCGCAAGGATTCGCTCGATCTCCCCCAGCACCGGATTCGCCACTCGTTCATGCTCGAGTTTCCCGTCGACTATCAGACTCCCCACCCACGGCTGACCTTCGCGGGGATGCGGAACCAGCAGCGTCATCACGCCCACGATTCGGTCTGCCAACCGAATCACCAAGCAGTGCGAGTTCTCCATCACCGTGTTGTGCCAGAGAAATTTCTCGACATCCTCCCCGGTGAAGGCCGTAACTCCGGTGTGCAACGTACTTGCATCCACAAACTCTGGATTGCTGTTGAACACCGCCAAAAAGTCGTCAGGCCTGTCACTGCCGTCGACCTCACGGACCGCATACGAACCCGCGTCGAATCCGAATTCCATCCCGCCACGATAGGTGCACCGCTCGGTCCGCGACCCTGCATCCGGACGTTTTCGTGACACCTGGTCCGTACTTGCACATGACAGTTGTCAACAGTTCCTCATGACGGCGGAAACGACCTTCCAATTGGCGTTGACCTGCGCTTTCTCCGAGGTGGAGAGTCTGATGTGTCGCCGAGGAACACGGCCGAAGATGCACTGATGTACAGACCGAAGGGAATTGCAGATGATCACGCAGAGTTCAACTCGCACCGAGGCGGTGGGGACCGCCTCCGGCTTCGCGATCCACGCGACCGGTGTGCACAAGTCGTTCGGGGACTCGATTGGTGCGCAGGTTCGCGCCGTTCGCAATGTGAACCTCTCGATTCCGCGCGGACAGGTTGTGGCGTTTCTCGGTCCGAACGGTGCGGGCAAGAGCACGACGATCGACATGATCCTCGGACTCACCGAACCGGACGGCGGCACCATCGAGGTGCTCGGCACCGATCCGCTGACCGCCGCCTCGACCGGACGCAGCGCCGCAGTGCTGCAGTCGGGCGGTTTGCTGCCGGACGTCACCGTCGGCGCATTGGTTGCCATGATGGGCTCGCTGTACGTCGGATCCGATCCCGCCGCGGCGATCACCCGCGCCGGACTGGGCGATCTGGTGAATCGACGCGTATCGAAGTGCTCGGGCGGCGAACAGCAGAAGGTTCGGTTCGCCCTCGCGCTGCTGTCCGATCCCGAACTGCTGCTGCTCGACGAGCCGACCGCGGGCATGGATGTCACTGCGCGCAAGCACTTTTGGCAGGCTATGCGTGCACAGGCAGCCCACGGCACGACGGTCATGTTCGCCACCCACTACCTCGAAGAGGCTCAGGATTTCGCCGATCGAATCGTCGTCATCGTCGACGGCGTCATCGTCGCCGACGGCACCGTGGCCCAGATCAAGGCCACCGTCTCCAATCGGACGGTCGACGCCACCCTGCCGCGCCAGGAGGCCGAAGCAGTTGCAGCACAGACCGGCTCGCGATTGCAGGAACTCGCCAACGGCCGGTTCCGGTTCGTCTGCAGCGACACCGACCTTGTGGTGCGGGCACTGAGCACCTCGACCTCCGCAACCGATATCGCGATCGTGTCGGCCTCGCTCGACGAAGCATTCTCCGCGTTGACCGACCGCGCCAACCAGAACTGAGGACATCCGATGACCACCACAACCTCGCTGCGCCCCCGCCGCGGACTGCACCCCACATTCGTACTGCACGACATCCGCCGGCAGATCACCCCACAGAATCTGATCTTCACCGTCGCGCTACCCGCTGTGCTCTACCTCGCACTCTTTCGAGTCGTCGAGCCCAGCGCCGGAGTCGACCTGCCGCACGGTAACTTTGAGGCCTGGATGATGATCGGCATCGCCGTCTACGGTGCGTCGATCGGCACCATCTCTCGCGCCGCGGGCATCTCCAACGAGAAAGCCAACGGCTGGCTGCGGACAATTCGCCTGTCGCCCTTGGGTGCCGGCGGCTACGTCGCATCGCGCATCATCGCGTGCCAGGTGTACGCGGCCATCCCGGTGATCGTCGTCGGCATCCTGGGAGCATTCACCGGAGCCCGCGCCGACGCGATCGTCTGGATCACCGGGCTCGTCGTGGCCTGGATCGGCTCTGCGATCTTCTCGGCTCTCGGCCTCGTGCTGGGCATGCTGCTGCCACCCGAGGTGGTCACCCACGTTCCCGGCGTAGTCATGACCGGCCTCGCCTTCCTGGGCAACATCTTCATCCCGCTCTCGGGCGGCATGCTCGCGGTCGCACAGGTAACCCCGCTCTACGGTGTGGCTACGTTGGCCCGCTACGCGCTCACCGACGGCTACAACCTCGACGGATCTCACGCCTCGCTCGCGGGCGCGCTCATCAACGTCGCAGCCTGGTTCGTCGGATTCTCCTTCGCAGCCGTCCGCCGATTCGCTGGAGCAACCGGCCGGCAGTGACATACAGGTCACGGTTGCCCTGCGCGGAGGCGTCGTCGATAGTGTGGGTTCCTCACCGGAGAAAGTGGCGCAGTGACAACGCAAAAAACCGATGCCCGACGCGACGAGCGGTTCCCCAGCGCGTTGGTCGCGTTCGTTGCGAGTTGGTTCGTAGTCGCGCTGTTCACGTTCTTCGCTCTCACCACGGTGTTCGATCATCGGGATATCATCGGACACGGGCTTGCCGCACTGTCGGCTTTGATCGTCGTCTTCGTCGCTGGCGTCATGGTCCTGGCGCAGCGCATGTTCGTTCACGGACGCGTCGATCTGCGGCTGACTGTCGCGGCCTGGATCGCGATTCCGTTGGGCATGGTCGTGGTCCCGCTTTCCGAGGTGTGGGAAATGTGCGGCATGTCGGTGGCGATTTCGTCGACGCTGGTGCGTGGGCGCTGGGCGCCAGCGGTCGTCGGCGGAGTATTCGTTATCGCGACGGTCGTCACCGTCGACGTGGACCGGGCTGACCCTCTGGAAGCATTCATCATCACGCTGTTCACCCTCGGTGTGACCATTGTGCTGATCGCACTCACCGAACTTGCTCGCGCACTCGACGCGCTGCGTGCATCACGTGAACAGGTCGCCCGGCTGCTCGTAGATGCTGAGCGACACAGAATTTCGCGGGATCTGCATGACGTCATCGGCCGCACTCTGGTGACCGCGCAGCTACGCAATCAGGCTGCACTGCAGATGTTCGAGAATCAGCCGGAGAAGGCCCGCGAGCAGCTGGGGCATGTGCACGAGGTCCTCAATAGTGGTCAGGCCGATCTGCGGAGGATTACCAGCGGACCCATCCTCGACGACTTCGTGTCGGAGCTGGCAGCCGTCGAAGCGATGTGTGCTCGGCTGGGCATCGACTGCGTCACCTCCGTCGAAGCCCTGCCGGACGACGACGTGGATCGTGTCTTTGCCGCCGTCGTACGCGAGTCGTCCACCAATATGCTCAAGCACGCTCATCCCCGACGGTGCACCGTCCGCGTTTCCGTCGACGCAGAGTGCATTGCCTTGACGTTCGAGAACGACGGCGTTTCTCAGGGCAACACCGACGCCGGTACCGGCACCGGGGTCGCCTCGATGACTCGCCAGTTGGAGGAGGTCGGGGGGCACTTGAATGCAGGAGGAACATTAGGGGCCAACATGTTTCGCGTCGAGGCGACGGTCCCGCAGAAGGGAGCCGATGCATGACCATCACTGTGTTGCTGGCCGAGGACGTCTCTCTACTGGCAGAAGCATTCGAGGTGTTGCTCTCCACCGACCCGGAGATCGAGGTAGTCGGCCGAGTCTCCCGGGGCGACGAGGTGTGCGACGCCGCCGCTCGGCTCCGCCCCGACATCATTTTGATGGATATCGACATGCCCGGGATGACGGGTATTCAGGCGACAGCGGCCCTTCGTGCTGCGGACGACCGAACGCCGGTGTTGTTGCTGACCGCGTTACCCGGCAGCGGCCATGTGCACGACGCATTGGCCGCAGGAGCGAACGGATACCTGCTCAAGAGCTCAGACGCGGTGCACCTCTTCGCCGGCATCAAAGCCGTGCACTCCAAGCACACTGTCATCGACCCCGCACTTGCCGCCGAAGCACTACGCGCCGGACCGAATCCCTTGCGTGATCGCGAACTCGACGTCCTCAGGCTCGTCGATGAAGGGTTGTCCACCAAGCAGATCGGCGAACGCCTGTTCCTCAGCCCCGGAACTGTGCGCAATTATCTTTCGGGCATTATCACCAAGTTGGACGCAAGCAGCAGACTCGAAGCGATAAAGTCCGCCCGCCAAAACGGGTGGCTGTAGCGGCACCTGGTGGTTCACGCTCGTTTTTCTTGCGCGGGAACCTGCGATCGTGAACCCTCGAGTCCGGTGAAGACTCAGCCTCCGTGTGCCTCGACGGCAACGGGCTGCCATTCGCGCCAGTTGGCCAGGCGTGATTCGTAGTCCTTCGTCGCGATCTCCAGCGGAGCGTCGCCGAAAAAGACTCGCAGCGGCGGCTTTTCGGCGTCGACGACCTTCAGTAGCGCCGAACGTGTGGCTACCGGATCCCCTGGCGTCGCCTGCCGAGCACTTCGGAGCTTCGCGGCCTTCTCCCGAATCGGGTCGTACGCGGCGATGTCGGTGGACTTCTTTGCGGACGGACCGGACCAGTCGGTGGAGAACCCACCCGGCTCGATCAGCGTCACATGGATGCCGAAGTCCTCGACCTCCTGCGCGAGAGCCTGACTGAATCCTTCGAGGGCCCACTTGGACGCGTGGTACGCACCGACATTCGGGAACGCGGAAATGCCGCCGATCGACGACACCTGCAGAATGTGCCCGCTGCCCTGCTCACGCATGAACGGTAGCGCCGCCTGCGTCACCCACAGCGCTCCGAAGACGTTGGTCTCGATCTGCGCGCGGGCGTCCTCCTCTGACAGCTCCTCGATCATGCCGAACTGGCCGTAGCCTGCATTGTTGACGACGATGTCGAGGGAGCCGAAGGTCTTGTGTGCCAGAGCGACTGCCGCGAAGTCGGCAGCTCGATCGTTCACGTCCAGCTCGATCGGCAGAATTGCGTCGCCGTACCTTTTCACGAGGTCGTGCAAGGTTGCCGTGTTGCGAGCAGTGGCGGCGACACGATCGCCGCGTTCGAGGGCTGCAATCGCCCATTCACGTCCGAATCCCTTGGAGGTACCGGTGATGAACCACGTCTTTGCTGCCATCGATCTCGTCCCTTCGCTACACGGACAGAAGTGGGGACGACGTCCGCTGCAAACGCCTCTCGGCGAGTGGTCGCTCGTAGCGACAAATGGGGTGAGGCCCGGGGCTTGCCAAGCGAACGCCGTCGAAGAGTCCAACGAGGTGCCTGTGCGGACTATTCCCCGCCTTGGAATCGATTTTGCTGGGGTTCGGTTCGGCTGGGTTCGGTCAGCTGTGCTCGGTGATCATCACCGCCATGGTGTTCGCCTCCATTGCCTCGAAGATGTGCAGCACGTCGCCGGGGTAAGCGACGTAATCGCCGGGGAACAGTTCGACTGCTTCGCCCACCGGCCCCACCAGGGCTCGGCCGGCGCTGAGGACCACATGCTCGACCACACCGGGTGAGTGCGGATCCGAGCGCCTCGGTTCGCCGACGTCCGCGGCGACCAAATAGATGTCGCGTCGCGCGTTCGGCGGGGACGACGCCAGCAGCGTCGCGGAGTAGTCCGCCCTGTCCGATGCGAATCTCGGACCCTCTCCCGCACGGATGAGCCGGACCGATTGCTTCGCGGGCTCGACCAGTCTGGAAAACGGCACGTCCAGGGTGACGCTGAGTGCCCAGAGGGTCTCGAGACTCGGGTTCCCCGTTCCTGATTCCAGCTGTGACAGAGTCGACTTCGCGATTCCTGCGCGGCGCGATACTTCTGCGAGAGAGAGGCCGACACGTCGTCGCTCCTGCTGGAGAGCCGCAGCAATGGCCGCTATCGGTGGACCGGTATCCGCCATTCGTTCACTCCATCGGTACGTACGTTTGATTTGACGAACAGCTTAACATCGTCCACTATAACGACCATGCGTTCGACATGGCGAACCCTCCAGGGTGTGAACATCCGCGACATCGCGTTGGTCTGCTTGGCCGATGCCCTCGTAGGAGCCTCGTTCGGAGCAATCTCCGTGGCCGCCGACCTCCCGCTGTGGCTACCGGTGGTGATGTCGCTGGTGGTGTTCGCCGGGTCCTCGCAATTCGTTTTCGTGGGCATCCTGGCTGCGGGAGGCAATCCTGTCGCCGCTGTGGCGAGCGCGTTGCTCGCCAACACCCGTCTGATCCCGCTCGGCTTCTCCATCGGATCCGTGTTCGAGAACGTCTCTCCACTGAAGCGCCTTCTCGGCACCCACCTCATCACCGACGAAGCGGTCGCCTTCAGCGTCGCCGAGAAGGACGAAGGAAGCCGTCGAACGGCGTTCTGGCTGTGCGGAATCGGACTGTTCGTCACCTGGAACATCGGAGTCGTCATCGGCACCCTCGGTGGCGGCGCGATCACCGATACCGCCGCACTTGGACTCGACGCCGCATTCCCGGCCATCCTGCTGGGATTGATCATGCCTGCGCTTCGAGATCGGGGCACTCGCAATGCTGCCCTCGGGGGCGCAGCGATCGCCCTCACCGCGTCGATGTTCCTACCCAGTGGACTGCCGGTGCTTCTCTCGCTGATCGCCGTCGTGCCGGCTGTGTTCTCCACAGCTCCTGCGACAAGTAAGGAAGCGGCATGAACCTCACGATCCCGCTGATCGCATTGGTCGTCGGCACCTACGCACTGCGCATCACAGGGCCGGCATTGCGCTCGCGCATCACCATCTCGCCGCGCATCGACAGGATCATGAGTACCTCGGTCGCCGTTGTGTTCGTGGCCCTGATCGCAACCTCCACCCTGCTCGTGGGCAAGGACTTCGCAGGATTCGCTGCCCCCACCGGCGTCACCGTCGCCGGCATCCTCGCCTGGCGCAAAGCACCCTTCGTGGTCATCGTGATCGCGGCCGCCGCGACCACCGCTGCCCTCCGCTGGTTAGGTCTCCCCTGACCCTGCGCCGACATACAAGTGCACTAGATGTGACATTGACCGCCGAAAGGGCCACCGAATGTCACATCGAGTGCATCGGATGGGAACACCACCGACGGCCAGCAAACACTCGCGGACTGCTGACCCGGCTCAGCCGATTGGGAACCAGTCGAACTCGCCTATTGATCTGAGCGCCCACTATTTCCCTACAGCCACGGGAATCCGCTTTCCAAGCCGAATAGTGGGCGCTGACATCAGTTCACTGGCTGGCACAGCTGGAGACCACCGGCTCCCACTGAACCCACCTTGCCTCGCGCACCGATTTACTCCACGTTCACCGACGACCCACGTCCACTAGATGTGACATTGACCCACGAAAAGGCCACCAGATGTCACATCGAGTACCCAGGAACGGGAACAATGGACCAGGAACACGATTGTCGACTTTGGGAGCAGCAATGACCGCGCTGGATGCAGTACGACGACGGTGGCCGAAGACGATGCCTCTGCAGCCGTTGCCGTCGGAGTCGTGGGCCAAGCAGGAGCCCACGTGGAAGGGTGCGAATCCCCAGGTCATCGAGTCTGCTCTCAAGCGGGCGAAGACGCGGACCTCCGGCAACTGGTTCGTGTTCGCCGCCAGTCGCGACGTCAAGGCCGACAAGCCGTTCGGACGTTATGTGGGCACCACCGAGCTCGTTGCTTGGCGCGACTCGGCAGGCAAAGTACACATCGGTCCGGGCGCGTGTCCGCATCTCGGCGCTGCGCTGGACACCGCGAAGATCGAGTGCGACGCGCTGGTCTGTCGCTGGCACGGTCTGGCGCTCGGCCCGAAGGGCAAGGCGGGGTGGCGTCCGGTTCCCGCATTCGACGATGGAGTTCTGGTGTGGGTGCGGCTCGACGAGCTCGGCGGGGAGGAGCCGACGCCCGTCCCCGTGGTCCCGATCCGCCCGCCCGCCTCGACCGCAATCGCCGGCGTGGTCACCCTTGTCGGCAAGTGCGAGCCCGACGACATCATCGCCAATCGCCTCGACCCGTGGCACGGTGCGTGGTTCCACCCGTACTCGTTCGCGAGATTGAAGGTCGTCAGCGCACCCACCGAAATCGACGTGCCCGACGAGGACGATCGCTTCCTGGTCGACGTGACCTTCCGAGTCAGTCGGGGCGTCGGTGTTCCGGTGCGGGCCGAGTTCGTCTGCCCCGGCCCCCGCACCATCGTCATGCGCATCCTCGACGGTGAAGGTGCGGGCAGCGTCGTCGAAACGCATGCGACGCCACTGGCCCCAGCAGCCGACGGCACGCCGCGTACCGCAGTCATCGAGGCGACCATCGCCAGCTCGGATCGACCGGGATTTCAGATGGCCCGCAAGGCATCCGGGCTGCTGCGGCCAGCGATGAACTTCACGGCTGCACGGTTGTGGAAGGACGACCTCGACTACGCCGAACGCCGCTACGAATTGCGCTCGACGGGCCGTGCCTGATTCTCGACAAGATCGGCCAACTGGCCGATGACGGTGCCCCATCCGTCGTAGAAGCCGTAGTCCTCGTGCATCTTTCGATCCTCTTCGTTGCGGTGCATCACGTGGGCGCGGTAGTCCGTTCCGTCGGGGTGATCGGTGAACGTGATCACCGCGGTCATGAACAACTGCGGCGCGGGTCGCCATCCTTCGACGAGTGAGTTCGTGAAGACGATGCGCTCACCGTCGTCGACGGCGAGAAAACAACCGTCGATGTGCGGCTCGTAGGGGCCACCGGACTCACTCATCAGTGTGCGGAATGCGCCACCGGGCTTCGGATCCCAGGCGGCGACTCGGCATTGCGCCGGCGCGGGTATCCACCACTTCTCGAACTGAGCCGGATCGGTCCAGGCACTCCAGACTGCAGCACATGGTGCCCTGATGACGCGGGAGATGGTCAGGTCGAGAGCGGGATCGATCGATGTCATTGCGCTTCACTTTCTTTCGAGGTGACGAAACTTTCGAGCCGATCGGTGCGAGATTCCCAGATGGCCCGCTGTTGCTGCAGCCACTGCCCGGCCGCATCCAGGTTGGATCGTTCGATCGTGCATGCGCGCACTCGTCCGACCTTGCGCGTGCTTATCCAACCACTGCGTTCGAGCAGGCGGATGTGCTTCATGAACGACGGCAACGTCATGTCGAACGGTTCGGCGAGCTCGCCCACGGTTGCCGGGCCCGTTCCGAGCCGACCCAGGACTGCGCGTCGCGTCGGATCGGCCAAAGCTTGGAACACGTCGTCGAGGACTTCCGAATGCTGAGCCATAAGGCACACTATCCGCCAGGCCATACTTTACGCAAGGGCAAAGTATCAGCACATGGCCAAAAGCTCGACACCTTCTGCACCGCAGCATCATTGGTGCTGAAGTTCTCTGAGAAATTTAAAAAAACCTCTTGGCACTCGCCACATGAGAGTGCTAATTTTTGTTCTGCACAGTTGAGGAGCGACTCACCACAGGGGTGAGCGCATCTGAGTACAGGAGGTGGTTGCTGTGCTTCGATTCGATCCGTTCCGTGACGTCGATTCACTGGCCTCGGCAATGCTGGGTGTATCTTCCGGTTCGGACCGCGCCCCACGATTCATGCCGATGGATCTCTACAAGGTCGACGATCACTACGTACTCAGTGCCGATCTGCCGGGCATCGACCCCGGATCCATCGATGTCGATGTCGACCGCGGCACCTTGACACTCACAGCGCATCGCTCGGTTCCGGAAAGCTCGGGCGTGCAGTGGATCTCGTCGGAGCGCTTCGCCGGAACCTATCGTCGTCAGGTCTCGCTCGGGGACGGCGTCGACACCGAGCGCATCGCTGCGTCCTACGACAACGGCGTGCTCTCGGTGACGATTCCACTTGCAGAGCGTGCGAAACCTCGAAAGATCGATATCGCTCGCACCGAGTCGTCCCGCGAGCAGAAGTCCATCGAACAAGAGCCGGCCTGAACGGGACCGACTACGAGACGGCACTTGGGGTGATGCGCAATGGAATCCGATGCAGTGGTGTGGACGGAATCGAGTGACCGTGAGCATTGGTGGCGCACGGTGATCGGCGTGGAGACAGGCATGAGGGAATGCTCGACAGCGGACGCACTCGATCAAGATCGAGTCGTGCCCATCGACGACGACCTCTACCCGCACGCACAGCGAGAACCCGTCGCAGCCTGACGGCGACCACATCGAACATGACGAGACCGGCACCGAACACTCGGTGCCGGTCTGTCTGCGCCTAACCCCTGAGAGTCAGCGAATGGAACGTGCTCGACGGATCTGCCACATAGTCTCCGAACGGCGGGCACTCGACGAATCCGTGGCGCACGTACAACCTCCGGGCAGCGGCGAAGTAGTCCTGACTTCCTGTTTCCAGGCTCACTCGCCGATACCCCCGTCGACGAGCAGCGTCGAGTACGTGATCGAGCATGCTCGACGCCACCCCGCGGCCCCGTGCCGCGGTGGACGTGCGCATCGACTTCACTTCACCGTGGTCGGGTGAAAGCTCTTTCAGCGCAGCGGTACCCAACAGCGAGTCTGCTTCCCACGCAGTCCACACGCTGACATAGGGACCCCGCAGACCCGACAGATCGAGGGCATGCACACTCTCGGCAGGCGATGTTGCGTACATGTCGGCGAGATGCTCGGTGAGCAACGCCCGCACCGCGGGTCGAACCAGGTCGTCGATCTCGATCCGGATATCCGAACTCACCTGTTGACGAGTTTTTCGATCGCGTCGAACATCTTGAACCGACCGCTTGTCGGAACCGTTTCGATGTCATGTCCGGCAATGCCCCAGCTGGACAACAATATGTTCGCTGCCTGCAGGCCGGTGGTCGCCGCGCGTTCCATCAGGGCGACCGGCAGATCGATCCGGATGCCGTCGCCCGCGAGGACCAGACCGGGATCGGGCGTGCGCACCGTGGGCCGCTCGGCGAACGCGCCGAGTCCGAACATGGGGCAATCGTCTCGCCACTCGGACCGCTCCGCGATCACCTCTGCCGCAGCGGTTTCCGGATAGATCTCGTGCATCCGATCCATCAGTTGCGCACGGGTGACCTCCTCGGATTCCTCGGCGGCATAGGCGTGCAGTTCGACGACGGAGCCGCCGGTGCGGGCCGCCCACTCCGCAGCCTCGTCCTCGAAACGTTCGAGGACACTGATGTTGTCGATCGGCGGCATTCCGCCGGTGCCGATGAAGGCGGGTCGGTCCGCATTGACCGGCTTGCTCAGCCACACGCGGTGTACCAGGAACGGCGGTGTGTTCTGCAGCGCGGCAATCTGTTCGCGCCACGCAGACGTCCCCAGTTCTGGTGACTGCTCGAGTACGCGTTGCAGCCCGGCAATGTCGGTGGCGAGGACCACGGCGTCGGCATCGATGATTCCGCCGGCGTCCACGCGGAACTTGCGCAGGCCTCCGCGGGTGATCTCGCCGCACGGCGTGGAGGTTCTGATGTCCACACCGAGCTCGGTCAGGTACTCACCCAACGGATTCCACAGCGCCTGTGGGTACGCGTCGCGTGGGACATCGAAGATCAGCCCTTCGGACGAACCCAGGAAGTAGATGTGAAACATCATCGCCAGCTCCGCAGCCGACATCTTCTCGGGATCGGCGAAGAAGCTACGCGAGAACACACCGAACGCCAGATGGCGCGCAGCCTCGGGAAAGTTGATGTTGCGCAGGAACTCCGCGGCCGGGGTGGTGTCCAGCTCGTCGAAGGTCTTGGGCACACTCACCGTCATCAGCGGCAGTGCCGCGATGCCGTTGAGGTCGGTGAGGTCCTTCCACCGGAACGTGGGACTGCGCTTGACGAATGCGAACGCATTGAGCGGCGGAGTATCCGGCAGCCCTTTGAATCCGTCGATGCGGCCGTCGCCGTCGATCAGCGGGTAATCGTCGACCGGACGCAGGCGCGCCAAACCCGGATCCGTGCGGCGCAACAGGTTTCGCAAGTTGTAGTACTGCCGGAAGAACGCGTGGAAGCCGCGGCTCATGGTCGCGGGCGAGCCGTCCTCCAGCGTCGTGTCCCACCCACCGACGCGGCCACCGAGATAGCTCTCACGCTCGACCACGTGCACCTTGACGCCGCGCTCGGCCAGCGCGGTCGCGGCGCTCAGTCCGGCGATACCACCGCCGACCACCACTACGTGGGGAACATCAGCCAGCTGTCCGGCATCGGAGTATCCCTGCGGCGCAGCGTGGGTGACCTTCTTGGAGTCGGTCAACGCTCTTCCTCCGCGGGACGAGAGCCGAGGAACGTGTGCACCACGCCGTTCTGCCATCCGGTCATCGTCTCTCGGGCGACACCGGTGTAACCGGCGCGCTGCATACGACGCATGAAGGCAGAGGCACCGTCGAAGGTCACGACGCTGCGCCACAGGTGCCGGTACAGGGTGGCGTCGCGTGTCGCCAGCCAGCCGAGCGGAATGATGATGCCCCAGCTCACCACGTTCCAGGAGATCCTGGCCCGGAGCGAATCGTGTACCGAGTACTCGTGGAACGCGATCGTCGAGCCCGGACGGAGCAGCGCGAGAAGAGATTTCAGCTCGGTATCGGGTTCGTCGACATTTCTGATGAGATATGCGGCCAGGATTGCGTCGAACGGGCCGTCGACCCCGTTGACCGCCAAATCCTCGACACGCGAGTGCACGAACGTGACGTTCGACGGCCAGTCCTTGCTACGGGCCACCTCGAGCATTTCGGCAGACGCGTCGGCGGCGACGATCTCGGCGTGCGGTGCAGCTTCGAGCAATGCAGCAGTGGATGCACCCGTGCCGCAACCGATATCGAGCAGACGCAGACCGGCACCGAGGTCGGGGATGCGCAGGCGCTGAGCCGACTTGAGCAGATGATCGTGATAGCCGGGATTTGCACCGACGAGTCGGTCGTACGCCTTCGCGCCGACGTCGAATGCTCCGGGTACTTCGTTTCGCGGCAGTCCGCTCTTACCGACCTTCACAGTGCCTCTTCCTTGCTCACGCGGGCAGAGGGCCCACCCTGGACCGTAACGACATCACCGTGCTGCAACTGCCGTCCGCGCCGCACATCGACGTCCCCGTTGACGCTCACCAAACCGTCGGCGATGACGCCCTTCGCTTCCGCACCGGATTCGATGAGGTTGGCGAGCTTGAGGAATTGACCCAATCTGATCGATTCGTCTCGAATGGGGACATCATGTGCGTCGGACATGCCTCCATCCTGTACTAGCGCGCCGTTCGCTGCTACCAACGAGTCACATCGACGAACGAAACCTGCGTAGTCGCAGACTGTTGCTCACCACGAACACCGAGGACAGCGCCATAGCGGCACCGGCGAGCATGGGGTTGAGCAGGCCCGCAGCGGCCAGGGGAACGGCAGCGACGTTGTAGGCGAAGGCCCAGAACAGGTTGCCCTTGATGGTGCTCAGCGTGCGCCGCGAGAGCCGGATGGCGTCGCCGACGGCGCGCAGGTCTCCTCGCACCAACGTGAGGTCACTGGCCTCGATCGCCACGTCGGTGCCGGTCCCCATGGCAAGGCCCAGATCGGCCGTGGCCAGTGCGGCCGCGTCGTTGATACCGTCACCGACCATCGCCACGACCTTGCCCGATGCCTGCAGTTCGCGGACGGCATCGACCTTGCCCGACGGCAGCACCCCCGCGATGACCTGGTCGATTCCCACCTCATCGGCGATGGTCCTGGCAGCGGCCTCGTTGTCACCGGTCAACATCACCGGCGTCAATCCCAGCGCGCGCAATTCCGCGACGGCCTGCTTCGACGACGGCTTGACCGCGTCGGATACCACCAGCACCCCGCGTGCCCTGCCGTCCCACCCGATCGCGACGGCGGTGCGTCCCTGCCGTTCGGCAGCCTCGAAAGCGTCGGCCAACTCGGCCGGCAGGGGCATCGACCAATCGGCAAGCAGCGCGCGACGGCCGATGACCGCAGCGCGCCCTTCCACGACGCCCTGCACTCCGAGACCCTCGAGACTGGTGAACTCCTCGACCGGTAGCGACGACGCCTGCCCTGCGATGGCTCGGGCGATGGGATGCTCGGAACCCGATTCCAGGGCCGCCGCGACGTCGCGCACCGTGCTCTCACTCTCACCCTCGGCCACGTGCACCGAGTGCAGGGTCATCTCGCCGGTGGTGACGGTGCCGGTCTTGTCCAGTACGACGGTGTCCACGCGGCGGGTGGACTCGAGAATCTCGGGACCCTTGATCAAAATCCCGAGTTGTGCGGCCCGGCCGGTGCCGACCATCAGCGCGGTGGGAGTGGCCAATCCGAGTGCGCAGGGGCACGCAATGATGAGCACCGCCACCGCAGCGGTGAACGCGCCAGCTGCGGAACTGCCTGCACCGAGCCAGAACCCGAGCGTGGCGACGGAGATCGCGATGACGATGGGCACGAATATCCCGGAGATCCGATCGGCCAGGCGCTGAGCCTGTGCCTTGCCCGTCTGTGCGTCCTCGACCGCCTTCGCCATCTGTGCCAGCTGAGTATCGGATCCGATTCGGCTTGCTCGCACCACGATTCGGCCACCGACATTGACCGTCGCACCAACCACGGAGTCTCCGACGCCCACTTCCTCGGGCACGGATTCACCCGTCAGCATCGACCGGTCGACGGCCGAGGAGCCGCTCTCGACGGTGCCGTCCGTGGCGATCTTCTCACCGGGACGAACGACGAACAGATCGCCGACGGCCAATTGCTCGATCGGAATCTGCTGTTCTTCATCTCCTTTCAGTACGGCGACGGTCTTGGCACCGAGGTCCATCAGGGCGCGCAGTGCCGAGCCGGCCTGCCGCTTGGATCGACTCTCGAACCAGCGACCCGCAAGAATGAAAGTGGTCACGCCCGCCGCGGCCTCGAGGTAGATGTTGCTCGCCCCGTCCGTCCGCGCGATCGTGAACTCGAACGGATGCGTCATACCCGGCGTACCGGCGGTGCCGAAGAAGAGTGCGTACAGCGACCAACCCAGCGCTGCAAGGGTTCCCATGCTGACGAGAGTGTCCATGGTCGAGGTGCCGTGCCGCAGGTTGGTCCACGCAGCGCGGTGGAACGGTAGAGCTCCCCATACGACGACCGGAGCGGCGAGCGTCAGCGAGAGCCACTGCCAGTTGGTGAACTGCAGTGCCGGAATCATCGCCATCGCGATCACCGGAATGCTCAGCACCGCCGAGACGATCAACCGTTGTTTCAGCGGATCGGTGGGGAGCTCTTCCACGGGTTCGGCGGCAGGCAGCGTGGCGGTGTAGCCGGCAGCTTCGACGGCGGCAATCAGGTCCTCGGTGGCCACGCCGTCACTGGTGACGCGCGCTTTCTCGGTGGCGTAGTTGACCGTCGCGGACACTCCGTCGAGTTTGTTGAGTTTGCGTTCGATGCGGTTGGCGCACGAAGCGCAGGTCATGCCGCCCAGAATCAGTTCGGTGTTCGTTCTCATCCCTGATTCCCTTCTGCCTCGATGACGAATGTGGCCGTGTGGACGACGCCCTGGTGCTGGAAGTCCAAATAGAGCGCATATGTTCCCGGGGTCGGTGCGTCGACGACGAAGTTCACCGTGGGTCCAGCCGGACCGTCCTCGGGGTGGACGTGCAGGTAAGCGAGGTCGTCGGCTCTCAGCGCCACCAAGTGCCCGTAGGCACCGAGGTAGGGCTCGAGATCGGTGACCTCGCGACCGTCCTGCTCGATGGTCAGTGCAACCGTCGATTCCTCCCCTGCGGCCACGGCACCGGCGAGCGTCACGGTGTACCCGTCGACACTCGATGTCACATTCGGTGTACTCCGGGGCTGCGGGCGATAGTCGCCGGGAACGGTCAGCTCGGCTCCCAGGGTGATGTTCTCCCCACCGGCCGGGGTGAAATCCGCGAACAGACGGTACGGGCCGGGCGACGTGAGATCGAGAGCCGTCGACCACGTCCCTGGCGCGTCGCGCACCGGATGCACGTGTTGGAAGTCCGTCAGATCGCGCCGCACGGCGGCGAGGTGCAGTTCCTTGGTGTGCATGACGTCGTACCCCGCCAGCGGTGTCCCATCCGGTCCACTGATCGTGAACGCGACCGGTACGGCCGGGCCGGACTCGACGACGGATCGATCGAGCTCGAGCGTGTAGCCATCCTGGGTGGCTTGCAGCCCTGCCGGAATCGACGCCTCCGCGTCGTGCATGTCGTGCATGTCGTGAGTGCCGTGTGGCGCGGCCGCGGTGGCCGGGGCAGCTGGTCCGATCGTGTCGCCGACGAACAGTGCCGCGAGAAACAGAAACGCAATCCCCACGACGAATCCGACGAGCTTGGTGGGGGCGTCGAGTTCCGGTCGTCCTGAGCGCATGGCCCTACCCTACCCCCCCAGGGTATCCACCGGTAGTCCGAGGGCCCACGCGCGTCGAGTCGCGTTCCCGCACGAATTACACGGATGTGGTTCACGATCGAATGATCGCGGCACGACGCCGAACCGTCCGCTTTGTAACGCGAACGATCCTGAGGACGAAATGCCGGGTAACCCACTGGCAACTGCAGTCGGGAAAATCGGCGTCGGGCCGTGAGCGATGGGGACCTGAAACATGATTGTTGGAAAGTCGAAGCGAGTGCGCGTTGCGTTGAGCGCGTTCGCAATCGGAGCACTCGGTGCCGGAGTGGTCATTGCCGCACCGTGGTCCACGTCGCCGACGGATACCGAAGCGTCCATCGAACTGGTTTCGACGGCAACCTGCTACGACATGGTCAGCATCGCGATCGGCGGCCGCAGCGACACACCCCGCGATGGCGTCAAATGGCTCACCAAGCCCGATGGCACTCGGTTGCCCGCAGCGATGTCCGGGGACTACACCAGCGACTGGATCGACCAGGCTGTCCGCGCGCCGATCGGAAAGGTGGACGCCGATTCCTACGCGGCGGTCTACGTGGAGTACCCCGCCAACATGGCGAGCTACGAGAACGCCGTACAGACGGGCGTCACCAACTCGCAGACCATCATGAAAGAGATCACCGCGTCCTGCCCCCAGACTCGCTTCGCCATCGTCGGCTACAGCGAGGGTGCAGACGTTGCGCGACGCACCGCAATGGAGATCGGTAACCAGACAGTTCCAGAGGATGGCAAGTACGGCATCATCGACCCCTCGCAGGTCGTCGGGGTCGTCATCCTTGCCGATGCCGGCCGCGAAGCGGGAGACGGCCCGTTCCCCGGCTCCGACAACCCGTTCAGCAACCCCGACGGTTTCGACACCAAGTACCAGAACGGCAACACCGCAATTCCCGGACAGGGTGCACTGCCCGGCACCTCCGGCGGCTTCGGTGCACTCGATGGCCGCGTCGCATCCTTCTGCTCCGACGGCGACCTCACCTGCGCTCTGCCGAAGAACACGTCGCTGATCCACCTCGCTGCGAACGTCGGTCGCCAGGTCAACGCCGACGCGCTGCAGAATGAGCAGCTCACCCCCGCCACCGGTGCAGATCTGGCATTGGCCATGGGCCGCATCGCCATCAATGCCTTCAACGACATTGCTTCGCAGCCCAACTGGATGCAGAGCGACGAGACATTCCTCGACGTGCTGATCAAGGTATCCGAGCCGGACTACAAGCCCGGTAAGGCGACCACGCCCGTCTCGGCCAAGGTGGACGGCGAACAAGAGCCGATCGAGACCGGTCAGATGATCGATTTGGTGTACCTGCCGCAAAAGATCTTCAAGGAGATCACCGGGTTCATCTCCTCCAACCAGAACACCATCCCGGTCGTGATGAACGATCCGTACGGATTGACCCTTGCACCAGGAACAGGCCACCACTTCGACTACTGGCGCGACGCGGATGCGGCCAACGGCAAGCCACTGACCTCGGTCCAGTACGCCGCAGCCTGGCTTACACAGCTCGCACAGCAGGCCAACCGCGGCGAACCGGTGAAGACCAAGGACGTACAGGAGAAGGCGGGCCGCGCAGCAATCGAGGCGATCGTCGCGACACCCGCGACCACCTCGGCAACGCCGACTCCGACGGCCACCACGACCGCACCAGTCGCCACCAGTCCCGTGGTGACCACCACGGTTCCGATTGCGCCTGCACCCGCGGCAGAAGCACCGGCACAGGCACCGGCACCGGCGTCCGAACCGGTCACAACCCCCGAGTGCACGGTCCCCGTCGAGGGTCAGACCCCGGCCGAAGGCGCGCCGCCGGTCTGCGTGACCCCCACCGAGACGGCTGCTCCGGCAGCAACCGACACCGTCGTCCCCACGACCACCGAGGCTGTGCCCGCGTCGTAGCCCGCTGCACCGAAGACACTCACGAGCCCGTCCACCGCGTCATCCGGTGGGCGGGCTCCGGTGTTTCATTCCGTGCCGCGTAGCTTCCCCCGCACGACAATGCCCACGCTCAGAAGCGCTGTGGCGACGAACACCACCATCGAAGGGCCGCCGCGGTCGAGACCGGTCCTTCCCTCGTTCCGAACGTGCACTGTCTGCGCCGCAGCAACCACACCCCGGCCGCGCAGACCGAAACCACCACAAGGCCGCCGATGGACAGAGCGGTTGCGGACGGCCGAGAACCGCCGAAAATGTCGTCGCCGGCCCACGACGTCAGCGATCCGGAGCTCACCATGAACACCGTTACCGTCAGCACCATGGTGAACGGGACGGTCATGCCGATGGCCAGCGAGCTCGGAGCCGTCGGCAGGGCGGAGACCACGACGTAACCGGCGACTACCGGCACCACCCACTGGGCCAGTGAGACAGGGAGTTCACCGAGATAGCTCTGCGCGAGATTCGCGGCCGCAAGTGCCAGTAGCGCGAGGAGCCCGACATAGATCTGCGGGAAGCGGTAGGCGATCAGCCCACCGGCTACCAGCAGCACCACCATGATTCCGAGTGAGGCATAGGTCCTGTCGACCACATCGAGGCTGCCCACCCCGGCGGCCCACGAGGCGAACAACACCAGAATCAGAGAGCCGTCACGTTGGGGTAGGAGCCAGGCGGCAACGAGGGCCGATGCTGTCAGCCCGGCCAGGGCGAGAAACCACACGAGGGTGCTGTCGCGGTATTCGGTTGTCCACCAGGCGAACCCACCAGCCACGATCGGCAATGCGACACCGACGGCGAGCATTCGAATGCTGACCTGCGACGCCGCCGGTGACGACGACGATCGATACCCGGCCACGAGAAAGATTGCAGCCAGAACCGCCAGAGCCACCGCGATGGCAGCCCGCTCCGGCACCACCGCATCCTCGGGGCCGGCGACCACCCACGCGAATTGCGGGCCGTCCGAGCTCGTCAGCAACGTTCCGAGCTCGGCCCCCACCCGCCCGGCGGCGAGGATTCCGAGCGCCAGAGCGGCCTGCGCCCCGCGATGAGATGCGGTCAGGATCGCCGACGCACCGAGCAGCACTCCGCCACCGATCGACGCTGCCCAATCGCCCAGCAATCCCGAGGCCATGCCGAGAGATTCGAAGACAATGACCAGCAGCGCCGCCACCGCGATCCAGAGGGTGGCCCGCCCTCCCGAGCGGGCCAGCACCACTGCACTGACGGCCGCCGCAATCGCCAGTACCACCACACCGTCGACGATTGCCGCCGCAGCACTACCGAAGCTGTTGTACAGCAGCGGCTCTCGCAGTGCCATCACACTGATCGAATAGCCGACGGTGAGACCGGCCAGGAGCATCGACAGAACTTTCATACTGCCGATCATGCCGTCAGCCGAACTTCACTCCCTGGGCGAGGGGCAGTTCGTTCGAGTAGTTGACCGTGTTGGTCGCGCGCCGCATGTAGGCCTTCCATGCGTCGGAACCGGATTCGCGGCCGCCGCCGGTGTCCTTCTCGCCGCCGAATGCCCCGCCGATCTCCGCCCCGGAGGGTCCGATGTTGACGTTGGCGATGCCGCAGTCCGAGCCGGCGGCGGAGAGGAAGCGTTCCGCTTCGCGCAGGTCGGTGGTGAAGATGGACGACGAAAGCCCCTGCGGTACATCGTTGTGCAGAGCGATCGCCTCGTCGAGGGTCTCGTACGTCAGTACGTACATGATGGGCGCGAACGTCTCGTGCTTGACGATCTCGGTCTGCGCGGGCATCGTCACGATCGCGGGCTGCACGTAGAACGAGTACTCGTCGACCACGGTCACCCGCTCGCCGCCGACCACGACGGTTCCGCCGTCGGATACCGCGGTCTCGAGCGCTTCCCGATAACCCGAGTAGGCACCCGCGTCGATGAGCGGGCCCACCAAAGTGTCACTGGCCAAGGGAGACCCGATAGACAGGGTCTCGTACGCCGCAACCAGCTTGCCGACCAGTTCGTCCGCAACGGACGAATGCACGATGACGCGTCGCAACGAGGTGCAGCGCTGGCCGGCGGTTCCGGCGGCGGAGAACACCAGGCCACGCGTCGTCAGATCGAGATCGGCCGACGGAGTCACGATCGCCGCGTTGTTGCCGCCGAGCTCGAGCAGCACCCGACCGAATCGCTGCGCAACCCGCGGTGCCACGGCCCGGCCCATCCTCGTCGAGCCGGTAGCCGACACCAGTGCAACGCGTGAATCGTCCACCAGCGCTTCGCCGGACGCGCGGTCGCCGATCACCAACTGAGCAATCTTGGGGTCCACTCCCGCTGCTGCGGCAGCCCGCTCGAACAGTGCCTGCACTCCGACGGCAGTCAACGGAGTCTTCTCCGACGGCTTCCAGATGACGGTGTCGCCGGCGACGAGCGCCAGCGCGGTATTCCAACTCCACACGGCAACAGGGAAATTGAAGGCCGTGATGACGCCGACGACACCCAGTGGATGCCACTGCTCCATCATGCGATGCCCGGGCCGCTCGGTGGCGATCGTGTTGCCGTAGAGCTGACGGGAGAGTCCGACGGCGAAATCGCAGATGTCGATCATCTCCTGCACTTCACCGAGCCCCTCCGAGACGATCTTTCCGGCCTCGATGGACACCAGTGCGCCCAGGTCCTCCTTGTGTAGGCGCAGCAGCTCACCCAGTTCACGGATCACCTGTCCCCGCACCGGGGCGGGCACCTGCGACCACGACACGAACGCGCTGTGGGCATCGGCGATGACGCTGTCGACGTCGGCAGTCGACGCAGATGCCAGCGACGCCAAGTTCCCCCCGGTGATGGGCGAGCGCGCGACGATCGCGTCGGGTCCGGCGGGAACGTCGAGCGCGATCGTCGCACCCAGCCGGTCGAGGATGGCGCGAGTGCGCACACTCAACTCGTCGTGGGTGATGGATGCAGACATGCGCGTACACCTTCCGTGGAGAGAACCGAACCGTCGGACATCAGCCTACCGATGAGGGTCACAACCGTATAATTTCCTGCTTTATGGGCTTGCTTACGGAATATTAACGCGTATCTTCGACTTCATGACGCAAGTATTACAGCGCACCGGAGTGACGATCGACGCCTCCAACGTTCGCGAAAAGATCGGCGAACACCTCCTGGCCGACGGTTTCGAGCTGGTCCTCGACCTCGATGCCTCGACCGGTTCCACTCTGGTCGACGCCAGGGACGGCACCCGCTACCTGGACCTGTTCACCTTCTTCGCGTCCAATGCGCTGGGCATGAACCATCCGGCCCTGATCGACGACCCCGAGTTCCGGGCGGACCTGATGCAGGCGGCGATGAACAAGCCCAGCAACTCCGACATCTACACCGTCCCCATGGCCCGGTTCGTCGACACCTTCGCCCGGGTTCTCGGAGACGACCGACTCCCCCACCTGTTCTTCGTCGAAGGCGGCGCACTCGCGGTGGAGAACGCGTTGAAAGTGGCGTTCGACTGGAAGTCGCGGTGGAACGAGCGCAACGGAATCGATTCGTCTCTGGGCTCACAGGTGATGCACTTCGAGCACGCATTCCATGGGCGGTCGGGCTACACGATGTCGTTGACGAACACCGATCCGAACAAGGTTGCGCGATTCCCGAAGTTCGACTGGCCGCGAATCCCGTCCCCGTTCATCAGATCCGACGCGAACATGGACGAACTCGAGGACGCCTCGTTGGCGGCAGCCCGCCTGGCATTCGAGGCCAACCCACACGACATCGCCTGCGCCATCATCGAACCCATCCAGGGTGAGGGTGGGGATCACCATTTCCGGCCATGCTTCCTGCAGAAACTGCGCGAGCTCTGCCACGAGTTCGACGCGTTGTTCGTCATGGACGAGGTGCAGACCGGAGCCGGAATGACCGGCACCGCTTGGGCGTTCCAACAGCTCGACGTCGTTCCCGATGTCGTCGCTTTCGGCAAGAAGGTCCAGGTCTGCGGCGTCATGGCCGGCGGACGAGTCGACGACATCGACGACAACGTCTTCGCCGTCAGTTCTCGCATCAACTCCACGTGGGGCGGCAACCTCACCGACATGGTGCGGTCGCGTCGGATATTGGAAGTGGTCGAATCGGAGAAGCTCATCGAGCGCGCGGGCGAACTAGGGGCCGTGCTGCTGAAGCAGTTGCAGGAACTGGCAACTCGACATCCGATGGTCACCGAGGTTCGCGGACGCGGTCTGATGTGCGCCTTCTCCCTGCCCGACGCCACTACCCGCGACCGGGTGATCGAGCTGTTACGTACCGAAGAACACGTGTTGGCCCTCGGCTGCGGCGATGCGGCCGTGCGATTCAGGCCGGCACTGACCGTCACCGAAGCCGAACTGAGTCAGGCCGTCGAGTCGATCGATCGGGTGCTGGGCATGATCGTGTCAAGCCAACCTTGACAACTATCAAACCTTCCCTGTCAGGCTTGTCCTGACACAGGAGGTCGGACATGGATCCCATCACCCTCGCCACCGAGGCGAGCATCGATGCCGCAGCCGTAGCGGTGAAGAACGCCGCTGCCACAGAGGCCGGCCGGATTGCCGACGAGATCATCGGCACCGGACCCCTGCCGGGCACCGAGGAATGGGAGGCCGAGCAGTCGACCGACCTGCCCGCACGACGCAGTCTCGCGTGGCATTTGTTGAGCCTTCGGGTGCAACTGGCCGCCGGGCTCGACGGCCTCGAAACCGTTGTCGTGCTGAGAGTTCAAGGTGCAACCTGGGCGATGATCGGGTCCACCGTCGGCATCTCGAGGCAGTCTGCGCACGAGCGGTGGGGTGTTCGATCGGCGGCGATTCTCGATCCCGTCGGCGACGGACTGCCCGAGATCGTGCCGAACGACAGCCCGGCCTGAGCTACAGCAGCATCCTCGCGGCACCGGCTGCGACGGCGTCTGCGGCCCGCTGGAGTGCGGGAGAGGACAGCGACCACTGCTGCCAATACAGCAGCACGTCGTCGATTCCATTGTCGTCGAAGCACTTCAGCGAGTCACGGGCCTGGAGGTCGGGGATCATGCCCCACCCGAAGCCCAGATCGACAGCCCGCGCATAGTCCGCGGACGCAGGCACCAGATGTCGGGGCGGCTCGTGTGGGTAGACGCCGAATCGCTGTAAGTACTTGTCCTGCAACCGGTCGTCGGCATCGAAGACCACCACGGGGGCGGCTCGCAATGCCGCGTCCGTGATCCCTGCACTGAACCATCGTTCGATGAAGTCGGGCGTCGCCGACGGCCGGTAGCGCATCGCACCGAGTCGTCGAACGGTGCACCCACGAACCGGAGTCGACACCGAAGTGATTGCTGCGGAGACGATCCCGTCGTGCAGCAGTTGTGCGGTGCGGTCCTGATCCTGCCGATGCAGGTCGAAGGTAGTGTGAGACGCCAGCGGCGCGAGCACCGGCAGTACCCAGGTAGCCATCGAGTCCGCATTCACAGCAAGGGAGACGGGAGCGGCACTTCCGTCGTCGTTCAGTTCGGCCCGAGCCTGGTCGGTCAAGGTATCGATCTGGCGCGCCAGACGCAGCACCGCGATACCCGATTGGGTCGCCACCACCGGTTTGCTTCGCTGGACCAGCGTTCGTCCCAACGACTGCTCGAGCGACTTGATGCGCTGACTCACCGCCGACGGCGTGACGTGCAACGCCCGAGCTGCGGACTCGAACGTTCCGCCGTCGACGACTGCCCGCAAGGCTCTGAGCTGCTCGATCTCCATAATCTGAAGGTACACTTATTGATACTGAAAAACATTCGCTGGACCTAACCTAGAGGCTCTCCTAGCGTTTCCACCATGACATCGCTTGCTGCCGCGCAATCGGCCCTCACCGGGTTGGGCGTCGGGCTCTCTCTCATCGTCGCCATCGGAGCGCAGAACGCATTCGTGCTGCGCAAGGGCCTGCAACGCACCCATGTGTTGTCGATCGTGGCGGTATGCGCGCTGTCCGACGCGATACTGATACTCGCCGGGGTCGCCGGCATCGGTGCAATCGTCGACCGCTTCCCCCTCGCCCTACGCGTCGTTACCGTCCTCGGAGCCCTGTTCCTCTTCGTCTACGGACTGATGGCGCTGAACCGCGCTCGCACGCCGTCGAGGATGACGACCGAGACGGCAGGCGGTGGTTCGCTGATCGCGGCCGTCGCCACCTGCCTGGCACTGACTTGGCTCAACCCGCACGTCTACCTGGACACCGTGGTGTTTCTCGGCTCGATCGGAAACCGTCAGCCGGGAGGCCTGCGCTGGTGGTTCGCCGTCGGAGCAATGCTGGGCAGCGTTGTGTGGTTCACCGCGCTCGGCTACGGCTCGCGAGTGCTCGGTCCGCTGTTCGCACGGCCGGTCGCCTGGCGAGTCCTCGACATCGGAATCGGCATCATGATGCTGACCTTGGCGGCCCTGCTGGTGTTCGGCTGAGCGTCCACAATTCTCGATTGCCACCCTCATCCCGATTTCGGAGGCACAGAATGGACACTCAGCTCGCTACCCGATACGAAGGACCGATGGCACAGCTGACGACGTTTCCCGAACCGAGTTTCGCCCTCTCCGATCCCGCCGAGCTGTTTCGCGAATACCTACGCTTCTATCGCGGCGAGCTGGTGCGGCGCATCACTGCGCTCAGCGACCAATCCCTGACCACCAGAACCGTTCCGTCCGAGTGGACCCCGCTGCAGATGCTGACCCATCTGGTGCACATGGAACAGCGCTGGTTCGTCTGGGGATTTCTCGGCAGGGCCGTCGACGCGCCCTTCGGTGACGAGAAGGACGGCACCTGGCACGTGGGTGCCGACGTGGACGCGGAGAGGTTACTGACCAGGCTCGACGCCGGTGCCCGGCTCACCGAGGACGTGCTGAGCTCACATCGGATGGACGAATTGGCCACTCTCGGCGGACGATTCACCGAGGAGCGTCCGACGCTGATCTGGATCTGCTTTCATGTACTCCAGGAATACGCCCGACACCTCGGCCATCTCGACGTCGCTGTCGAACTGGCCGGCGGGCCGACAGGTGAGGGACCGGCATGAGAATCAACATCACCAGCGTCTTCGTCGACGATCAGAGCACGGCGCTGACGTTCTACACAGACGTACTGGGCTTCGTCGTCAAACACGACATTCCCATGGGCGGAACCGATCGCTGGCTCACCGTCGTCTCACCGCAGGATCCGGAGGGCACCGAGTTGCTGCTCGAGCCCAGCGGTCATCCCGCCACCGCGCCGTTCAAGAACGCCCTCTTCGCGGACGGCATTCCGTTCACGCAGTTCGCCGTGGATAATGTTGCGGCCGAATACGATCGGCTCATCGGCCTCGGGGTTCGGTTCACCCAGCAGCCCACCGAGATGGGTCCGGTGATCACGGCCGTGTTCGACGACACCTGCGGCAACCTGATTCAGATCATCGCTCCGTCGAGCTGACCGGTCACAGGTTTGCGTACAGATCGACGGTAGTGCCGTCGGGATCGTGCACCACGGCGTACCGCTGCCCCCAGAACGCATCCCACGGCGGCAGGTGACCGGTGTAGCCCGCGTCGGTCACCGCCGCCCACGCCTCGTCGACTCCCGCAGCAGAACCACAGTCGAAGGCGAGCGCAACGCGATGACCGCCGCTGGGCGGCGTCCACGTCGGGTCGAAGGAACTGATAGTGGAGGGCAGATCGAACAAGAGTCGGACCCCACCCAGGTCGACCTCCACGTGTTGCTCGGCATCGGCGTCGGCCGGAATGTCCAGTCCCAGAACGCGGTAGAACGCCAACGCAACTGCCATATCGGCGACGACGATTTCGATTCCTGCCAGACGTGGTGTCACGACGGCAAAGGCTAGCCGCGTCAACCCCAGTTCGCGGCATTTGTCAGGCAGAACGGATGCCCGGCCGGATCCAGCAGCACACGCCAGGTCTCGCCCGGTTGCTCGTCGGGCAGAGTCGCGCCCAACTGCACTGCAGCGGTGGCGGCCGCGTCCAGATCGTCCACCGCGAGATCGAAGTGAAACTGCTTGCTGCCCTCGGTGTTCGGCCACGTCGGCGGCTGATAGTCCTCCACGCGGCCGAATCCGAGCGCACTGCTCGGACCCTGCAGCATCGCGTACTCCTTCTCGGAATGTACGACCCCCCAGCCGAGCAGCGCCGACCAGAATGCCGCGCTGACTTCGGGATCTGCGCAGTCCAGCGTGACCATCTTCAGTGTTGCCACGGGTGCGTCGTTCATCGCGTTCCTCCTCGACAGGATCGTCTATTTCTCGGGGTGTCGGACCAGACTCCTACACTGACGGCCGTGCCGGATAGGAAAAATGCGACAGCTACGCACGCCGGCGTCCTGCGGCCGGATCAGCTGGCGCAGTACGTGGACTTGGTCCGGCTGCCGTGTGCGGCGTCGTTGGCACCGTGGGTCGAGAACTACTGGCAGCTTCGGTGGGATCTGCCGTCGGGTATCTCGTATCGCAGCTCGACCCTGCCCCACCCGGCGTGCACACTCAGCGTCGAGCACGGCTGGACGAGGGAGGGCGTTGTCGACCCGGTGGTGGTGACGGGAGTGCTCACCCGCCGATTCGACGTGGTCCTCGCCGAATCCGGTTGGGTGTTCGGCGTCAAGTTCCGACCCGGCGGCTATGCAGCGTTCACCGGGACAGTTGCGCGGACACTGCGCGACGTCCACGTGACTCCGCCGACGTCCTTACGAGCAGACACCGTGCACGCACTCGCCGAACTGGGCCCGCACGTGGACGCCGACCACTGCCGAACCGTCGTCGACGCGGTTCTGGAGCCCTACGCCCGGGAGGTGGAACCCGAGTACGAGACCGTCCTGAATGTCATCGACACCATGCTCCCGGATCGAACGCTGATACGCGTCGGCCAGGTGGAGGAGAGATGCGGCATCGGGACTCGTCGGCTGCAGCGGTTGTTCGAGCGCTACGTCGGCGCGACGCCCAAGTGGGTCCTGGGTCGGTATCGGATCCACGACGCCCTCACCGAACTCGACAACGGCTACTCCGGTCCCCTGGCAGACCTCGCGGCGCGCTACGGCTGGTTCGACCAGGCACACTTCACCCGCGAGTTCACCGAACTGGTGGGAGTGCCGCCGAGTTCCTATCAACTGTGAGTAACGCCTTCGTCACGCATTGGGACTTTTGCCGATTCGTTTGGCACAGTAACCCGCGGTGCTCGGTAGCACCGGGTGGGGAAGCGCAGCACAGAGGAAGAGTGGGCTCCAACGCATGATCAACATTCTCGTTGCCGGTGGTATCGCATTGGCGGTCTCGATTTTGTTGACGCCGTTTCTCATCGCGCTGTTCACCCGTCAGGGCTTCGGCCAGGAGATTCGCGTCGAGGGGCCCGTCAGCCACTACGCCAAACGAGGAACGCCGACGATGGGCGGCGTCGCGATCATCGTCGGTCTCTGGGCCGGTTACCTCGGCTCTCACCTGGTGGCGATGGGTGGAGACGGACCGTCGGCGTCCGCCCTGTTGATCCTCGGTCTCGCGACTGCTCTCGGCGTTGTCGGTTTTCTCGACGACTACATCAAGGTCCGTATGAAACGGAGCCTCGGCCTCAAGGCAACCGGCAAGTACGTCGGGCAGATCAGTTCAGCGGTGATCTTCGCAGTGCTTGCACTGCAATTCAGGAACGGGAACGGGCTCACTCCCGGCAACGTCGAACTCTCACTCGTGCGTCAATCGACGTTCTTCACGATGGCCCCGATCGTCTTCGTGCTGTTCTGTATCTTCCTCATCGTCGCGTGGTCCAACGCGGTCAACCTCACCGACGGGCTCGACGGTTTGGCGGCGGGCTCGATGACCCTCGTCCTCGGCGCGTACACGGTGATGACGTTCTGGCAGTACCGACAGTCGTGCGCGACCAATTCGGTCGCCGGGTGCTACCAGGTACGTGATCCACTCGACCTCGCAGTCGTCTGCGCGGCCGCCGCGGGTGCCTGCATCGGGTTCCTCTGGTGGAATGCCGCCCCGGCCAAGATATTCATGGGCGACACCGGGTCGCTCGCACTCGGCGGACTGCTCGCAGGGCTGTCGATCGTGAGCAAGACCGAGCTGATCGCCGTGGTGTTCGGCGCTCTCTTCGTGACCGAAGTGGCGTCGGTCGTCATTCAGGTCGCCTCGTTCAAGACCACCGGCAAGCGGCCCTTCCGGATTGCACCGATCCACCACCACTTCGAGTTGGGCGGTTGGGCGGAAACAACGGTCATCATCCGGCTGTGGCTGTTCGCCGCGATCGCGTCGGCGCTGGGGCTCGGGTTGTTCTACAGCGAATTCCTCGCTGCGGTCGGCTGACCTCTACGCTTGCCGATATGACCGACGAAATGTCTCCGGTGGCCAAGGTCGATGCTCTCGCAGCCGAACTCGAACGACTCGATGCTCGACGCATCGCCATCGGAGTCGAACTCGTCAATCTTCAATTCGGCCTCGACGGTGACGCCAAGATCCGTGCGACAGAGGTGTTTCACAGCGACTACCTCGAGCGACTGTTCACCTTGGTCGACGAACTGCGCACGGACGAGTAGCTTTCTCCTGTTGACCTGAAGCAAGGTCGAGGTTTTACTGTCGCTTTCATGAACAACCGAGTACCCATGCAGCCACCCGAGCGACAGCCGATCGGATTCTGGACGGTCCGCGCCGGTGAGGCCATTCGAGCGCGCACCCGCGGCGCCCTCCGCGACATCGGTCTCACCCAGCCCGAATGGTGGCTCCTGCACCAGATTTCGCTGCATCCAGCAGGAGTCGACGCGGAAGCAACGATCGAAAAAATCGGACACAACGACACCCCCGAGGCAATCGTCGAGGCACTGGACTCGGCACATGCGAAGGGCTGGATCACGAAGTCGACGTCACGTGTGACGTTCACCCCCGCCGGTGAAGCGCAATTCCGGCGGGCTTCAGACGTTCAGCAGATGCTGCAGGACGAACGGATGCAGGGCATAGCTCAGGACGAGTTCATCACGGCAATTCGTGTGTTGCAGAGGACAATCCAGAACGTCGGGGGTGACGCCTGGCATTGGTGAGATCGGCGTCGAGCACTTACCCACCGTTGAACGCCTGGCCGGCAGCCGCCGCAAAGGCAGCCATGCTCGGGAATTTCAGGTCGACGCTGTAAGCCTCCGTGGGCTCCGGCGTCGCACCCCAACCGGGTCGATCGTGACGCCGGTCGATCCACACCGACGCGATGCCGTGACGCGTGGCCGGAACATGGTCGTGAAACAGACTCTGTGCGACGTGGAGCAGACGCGACCGGGGCACGCCGAGGCGGTCGAGGACTCCGTCGATTGCGTCGAAGTGATTGTCGGCCGGCTTGTATGCCCCTACGTCCTCCGCGGTGACGATGGCGTCGAACTGGACGCCGAGCCGGCGATTGCTGCCCGCGAAGCCGTCGCGGTGGACATTGGACACGATGACCAGCTTGTAGTTCTCGGCAAGATCGGCCAATGCCTCGGCGGAGTCGGGGAAGGCGGGCCAGTCGGGAACGGACGCCCCGAGCCGGTTCGCCCAGTCCGCTGACACCGTCATGTTCAGCGTGTCGCCGGTACGTACGAACGCTTCGGCAAGTATCTCGGGGTACAGCATCGTGGGTGAATGCTGTTGCATTCTGGCTTCGTTGACGGCGTAGGCAGTGAGTAGCTCTTCCCCTGACAGTCCAGCACCGGACTGTTCCGCCCACGGACCGAGAACGTTCAGTATCCCTGTCTCCCAATCGATCAACGTCCCGTAGCAATCGAAACTCAATACGTCGAAGTCGGCGAGATTCATTCGGCAGGCACTCCTCGAGAGAATTCGGTGTCGATACCGTCCACCCGAATCGTATGCGATCGGGAGGGCCTCCCCAGTGCCTGCCCTGAACGCTGGGTAGGGTCTCGGGCGACAGCAGATCGGCCGCGACGAAGGGCGGATCCCATGACCCCACGCAGTGGCGGCACGGTATCGGTTCTCCTGTCCGAACGATCGGGAACCGCGGATGCGGGCGACAACGTGACCGCGCGGGCCACCGAGTGGTGACGGCAGTTCTGCTACGGCCGGCTGTGAGGTCCGACGCCGAGTTCCTGTTCTCCATGGCGTCGGATATCGAAGTGGTCCGATGGATCGGAGACGGGAAACCCTGGACTGCAGAGTATTTCGATCGCCGATTCGAGAGGGCACTGAGCGCGACCAATAGCCACGAGCCGGACGCACAGAGATGGTTCGTCGGAACCACCGACAGGCAGGTGCGCGTCGGGTTGCTCAGTACCGTTCGGCGATCCGACCACCTCGAGGTCGGCTATTGGGTACACCCGGACCATTGGGGTCGCGGTTACGCGGGTCAGTTCCTCGTTCACGCGCAGGAACTCGCCGCCGGTCTGCCGTTGACTGCGCAGGTGTACAGCGACAACGGTGCCTCGCGGCGGGTACTCGAGCGTGCCGGATTCACACTCGTCGACGACGGAGATCTCCTCACGTATCGGCGTCGTCCGACGCCTGGACTCACCACGTCCTGATCGGCCGGGGACGAACGGTGGTGCGGCCGGTCGTGACACCACGCACCATGGGACGCATCAGAAAATCGTGGGGAAACCCGGCGTCGACGGCACTGACTGCATGCAATCTGTCGAGCTGCGTTTTTCGTCGAACACGACATCGAGAGCAGAGGTGTTCTGCTGCAACTGTTCCACCGTCCGCGCCCCGATCAGCGAGCTGACGACCGAGGGATGCCGAAGGGTCCACGCCAACGCCACCTGGGCGGCGGTCACACCGAGCTCGCGGGCGACGTCGACGACAATGTCCGCGATCTCGAGCCCGCGTGCGGTCAGAGTTCCGTTGGCCCTTGCTTGATCGCGACGCGTCCCTGCTGGACTGCGGGAAGCGACCGTCGCGAGATCCGCGGACGTGTATTTGCCCGCCAACACTCCACCGCCCAGCGGTGCCCACGCGACGACGCCGATACCCAGATTCGCTGCCATGGGCAGCAATTCGCGCTCGGTTGTCCTTTCGATCAAGCTGTACTCCACCTGCAGTGCCGCAACACACGGCCAGCCGCGCAGCTCCGCTGTGGTCTGCATCCGCGCTACTTCCCACGCCGGTGTATCGGAAATGCCGATGTAGAGCACCTTTCCCGCACGGACCAGCTCACCGAGCGAGGCAATGATCTCGTCGCTCGGTGTCAATCCGTCCCATGCGTGCAGATACAGCAGGTCTATGTGGTCCGTGCCGAGATTTCGCAGGCTTGCTTCGACGGAGCCACGCAGACTCTTTCGGCCGCCCCCCACCTGCGTTCGGATCCGACGGATCACGCGTCGCCGCGTATTTCGTTGCCACCACCACCGAGTCGCGGCGGTTACGGAGAAAGCGGCCCAGATACTGCTCCGACTGGCCGTCGGTGTAGATGTTGGCGGTGTCGACCATGTTCCCGCCGGAGTCGAGATAGGCGTCGAATATTCGTCTTGCGTCGGCCTCATCGGCACCCCAGCCCCAGGCGGTTCCGAATGTCATGGCTCCCAATGAAAGTGGTGACACTCGAAGGCCGGTGCGGCCCAGCAATCGATACTCGTCCATGCGTGTCATAGCCGTGTTTCCTTCCGTTTCGATTGTGTTCAGCGTCCCGGTTCCGTTGCACAGCGAGAAGGCAGAGATCATCCTGGGATTCTCGATACCAGGCTGATCGTGCCGACGTGGCCTACCGTGGATCGGGTGAGTACGCAGTTGGGTCGAGACGAGCTGGCAGCGTTTCTGCGTGCCCGACGCGAGGCGCTCGTCCCGTCGGATGTCGGTCTGCCGCCGCGGATAGGGGCCTCGCGAACACCCGGGCTTCGGCGTGAGGAAGTCGCTGCATTGGCAGGGGTGAGTGTCGACTATCTCGTCCGGCTCGAGCAGGCACGAGATGTTCGGCCGTCGGCACAGGTGGTGCAGTCACTGTCGAGCGCGTTGAAATTGTCCACCGATCAGGCGAAGTATCTGTTCACGCTGGCCGGCCATCCGTGCCCGAGCAGCCCGCCGCGCAACTAGTGCCCGCAGGCATTCGGCAGTTGATCGAGGACGTCGCCCCGCTGCCTGCGATGGTGCTCGATCACCGACTCGACATCCTGGCCACGAACGACATGATGGCCGCCCTGCTCCTCGACATCGACCGCCAACCCGTCGCGAACCGCAACGTTCTTCGAATGTGTTTCCTGGACAGTCGGTTCGACGGATTCTACGAGGCGCGTGACGACGTCGTCAGAGGTGCAGTGGCGGACCTTCGCGCTGCCTGGGTGAACCACTCTCACGACGAGAAGTTGGCCGCGTTGATCGAAGAACTGGAACGCGGAAGTGCGGAGTTCTCCCGCTACTGGCGGTCTCGCGACGTGTCCGTGCGAAACCGAGGCGACAAACCGATGCGGCATCCGCTCGTCGGGCAGATCACCGTGACATTCGATGTACTCAAGCCACTCGGAGACCCGGACCTGCGGCTCATCGTCTACCGTCCGGCCGATGCACGATCCCGCTCTGCGTTGGACGACCTCGAGCGTGTGTGCTCGCAGCGCCGACAGCGGCACCTGCGCACCATCTGAATCCGACTTCTCGCGGCAGGAGAAGTCGAGACTTCATCCATGCAGTACTCCTATCGTTTCGGGCAGAACGAAGGAAAGGTCACCGGCACATGCTCGACAAGTGGAACTCGGCGCTGGACTACATCGAGGACAATCTCGACCGCGAAATCGACCCGATGGAGCTCGCACGGCTCACGCTGACATCGGAATACCACTTTCGACGTGTGTTCTCGGCGCTCGCAGGATTGCCACTGTCCCACTACATCCGGCAGCGCCGAATGACACTGGCGGCAGCAGACATCCTCGGCGGCATGGGCGTGCTGGACGTTGCGACCAAGTACGGCTACACCGCAGACGCATTCACCCGAGCCTTCCGAGACCTGCACGGCATCAAACCATCTCAGGCCCGACGTCCGGGAGCCGTCCTTCGTTCCAGACCACCGGTGACATTTCACCTCACCATCGAAGGACGGAGCACCATGCGATACCGCATCACCGAACTGCCTGCATTCCACATCGTCGGCAAATCCACCCGAATCCCACTCCGGTTTCACGGCGAAAACACCGCAATGACCGACTTCCACCGAAGCCTGGCACCGGGAACCGGCGATCGACTGCGTCAACTCGCCGACCTGCCCGACCTCCCCGAAATCCTGTTCGTCAGCGACGGCTTCGAGCCCGAACGCGAAGACGGCAGCCTCTTCGACTACTACTTCGCCGTCGCCACCACCTCCCCCGCACCCCCCGAATGGAACACCCTCGCCGTACCGGCATCGACCTGGGCAGTATTCGAGGCGCACAGCAACACCGCACTGGCGCCCGCACTCCAACAACTCTGGGCCGACGCCTTCAGCGAATGGTTCCCCTCCAACCCATACGAAACAATCCCGGGACCGGAAATCCTCACCGTCACCGAAAACACCCCCGACTGGTCCTCGGGAACCGGTGAATTGTGGCTCCCGATTCGGCGAACCCACTAGCCCCCCGCCCACTCAATGTGACCTTTGGTGGCCTTTTGGGGGGTCAATGTCACATTCGGTGGACTGCGCGAGGGGTCGGAGACATCCAGTGCTCGATAATCTGATGGCATGGGCACAAGCCGACGGCAAGCACTGCGTCGTCGATATCTGTCCCTGGGATCGGGCGAGTTGGCTGCGGCCGCGGTGTTCCTGACGATCGCACTCGCAATGGGGGTGCCGAGGCTCGACAAGGACAGCCGTCTGGCGATGTGGTTCGCGCTGGTCCCATTGCTGCTAGTGCTGGTGCAGGCGGGAATCTATTGGCTGCTGGCCCGCTCCTGGGTCGAGCACCATCCGATGCCGCCTTCGATACGCAGGACATACCGCAGCTTTCGCGTGGTGAATGTCGCGGTGCTGTTGGGCGGCCTGTGTGGACTGATCACCTTCCTGCCCGACGGACTCGCTTCCAGTTTCGGATTCATTGCCATCTGGATGTTCGGGGTCGTCGAATACGTCAACTACTTCGTGATTCGACTGGCCTATCCCCCGCGTCTCTGGCTGTCGACAGTCGGACAGTTGCGCACACCCCGCCTGGTCCAGGATCTGAACTCCGGTAGCTGACCTTTGTGAATCACGGACACACAATGCACTCGATGTGACATGTGGTGGCCTTTTCGAGGGTCAATGTCACATCGAGTGGCCTCGAGGAGCAGTCAGGTGAGGGATTGGCCGTAGACGTGGGTCACGGCGATGGTCACCAACACCCGTCGGTCGGCGACCATGGTCGCTCGGTATTCGCTCCAGTCCGGGTGTTCACCGGCCGCAGCGCGGTAGTACTCGACCAGGGCGTCGATTTCCGGGCCGTCCGGTGACGTTCCCGGGCCGGTGAGGGTGACAGTTCCTTCTGCCGTCGCCCATGCGGTGCCGTCGGCGTTGGTCACTTCGAGGGCGGCACGTGGATCTCGGCGCAGATTGGCCGTCTTCGCTCGTCCTTCGGTCACCGAGATTCGGATGGTGTCGGTGGCGTGATCGTAGAACGGCGTCACCGGCGACAGTTGCGGAAGTCCGCTGGATTTGATGGTCGCCAGTACGCCGATTCGGCTCTGCGCGAGTAGGTCGTGCGGATCGAATGCGCTGTCGGTCATAACTTCTCCTGAGGTCGTGGGGACAACTCGGCCGCGTAGGCACCGACGGCTCGCCTGTATTTTCCCAGCGCCGGGCCGGCTGCTCGAAGTGCACTCCGCAGAGCCTGCTCCGCGTCCCCGATATCCCACAGGGTCAGCGCCACGAAAGCGTCACGTGCGGAGGCGTATTCGTTCGTAAACTCGAAATCCTGCAGCACGCGCAGCGCTTCTGTCGGTCGCCCGAGGTTACGCAACGAACTCGCCAATTGAATGCGGGCTCGATATTCTCGGTCATCATCGCGCCCACCGGACAAGGACGCTTCGTACAATGGAACCGCAGCCGCTGGATCGTCGAGAAAGTCTTCGAGCGACGCACGCTCGAACAGCGCACAGGCTTCGGTAAGCGCTGCAGCAGTGAGCAAGTGTTCCAACTCGACTCGCATCCGAACGGGGTCAGTGTCGTCCGCGTCGCGCCAAAATGCAGCTACCGTATCCACGACGCCTCCGCCTGTCGTAGCCCGATCGTCGAGCTTAATGATGTCAGTCGCTCGGGAGATGCCATCACGCGCTCCATCGTCGCAGACACGTCTTGGTTTCGACAGTTGGATGTTGAGCTGACCCTGGTCGAGCTGTTGCCGTCGGCCCCGCTGGGGGTCAGGGACTGGCCGCATCACTGATGTACATCGCATTCGCGATACTGACCGGAGCCATCTCGGCTGGCCGGTAAACTACTGTGCTGCAAGAAATTCGATTCAATTACCCACTCCGTCGCGACTGTGGAACCGTCGTCGCCCCGGGATTTCCTCCGGGTCGGCCCAGTCGACCTGATAACCGGCGGACGTCAACGCTGCAGCAGTTGCATCGACGTCCACGACGAAAGCCGGATGAGCCTTTCGGGCGGGTCGGAAGTCGTCCTCGATGCCGATATGTATCTCACCATCGGGTCCGCCCACCCCCGGCACGCGAAACCAACATCCTCCGCGAGCAGCCAGCAGCGGAGGTTTCACGATCTCGTGCCAACCCAACGCACCCGCGTAGAACTCACGCTCGCGTTCTACGCCGCTGACCGGACATGCGACCTGCACGTGGTGAATCATCGAACGAACGTACCTCCACCTCGATTGACACGCCGGTGAACGGTAGGCAACCGTATGGGTATGCAACTGAGATTTCTGGCCGGCGTCTCGACGGCCTTCGCAGTCAAGCTCCTGGTGATGCGAGCGCTGACACTCAAACTGCAGCGAGATATCGAGGCACTCAACAACGGCGACTACCGCCCCCTACTGTCGGCGTTCCACCGAGACGCCGTGCTCAAATTCGCCGACGGTGACAGCCGCTGGTCCGGTACCCACCGCGGCCGCCCGGCCATCGAAAAATTCTTTCAGGACTTCGTCGCTGCCGGAATCAAGGGACAGATCACAGAAATCTACAGCGGCGGCGCTCCCTGGCGAATGACCCTACTTGTCCGCTTCGACGACCACGCCCACGCGGCCGACGGCACCGAACTCTACAACAACCGAACCGTGCTCCTCGTCCGCACGAGCTGGGGAAAAATCGTCTCGCAGGAAGACTTCTTCGAAGACACCACACGCATCGACGCATTCGAGAAGAAGCTGCGCAAACTCTGAAATCGCCCGCCCGCTCCTTCCGCGCACGACTCGGCCGGTACTCGATGTGACATTCGGTGGCCTTTTCGGGGGT